>NZ_AP026945.1:2241590-2561818 GCF_026000695.1 Limnospira platensis NIES-39 | reverse complement strand
GATAAAAGCGATCGCGTTAATCCAGCTTCCCCTAGGATAAACTGTGGGTTTTGTAAGTTGAGCGATCGCAAACAGTCCCATAGCAGCAATAAAACTTCCCAGTCAGCCCGGACTCCATCAGCCCCAAGTAATTCTACCCCAGCCTGATAAAATTCTAACTGCGTACCATGTCCCGTCTCTCCACCTTTGCGGAAGATATTAGCATTGTAATACAGACGTTGCGGCCAGTGGTCATTCCCCGCCATGCGAGAAACCGCCGCCCTAGCAATAGAAGCCGTTAATTCCGGGCGCAGTCCCAAACCTTCATTTTCTGCATCTTGTAATTGGATGACTGTTGAACGTTGTACCGCCCCCCCAGCCATGAGGGTATCAAGCCTTTCTAGGGTAGAGGTAATAATGCGATGATAGCCCCAGCGATGAAATACTTGCTGTAGTCGGCGTTCAATCCAAATTTTTTGGGCTACATCGAGAGGAAGTAGATCTCGCGCACCCGGTGGCGGTTGATGAATCATGGGATTAAAAAAAGTAGTACAAAATTAGGGGACGGCTTACAGATTATTACAGATTACCTGCAATTGAGTCGATTTGTTCACAATGGCGGCCTTCACTTTTTCTTACTCCCGCCAAATAGTCGCCCTAATAAACCGCCGCTTCCTGAACCTGACTTTTTACTTTTACCTTTGACACTAGAGGTGGTAGCTGTTTTCTGAATTAGTTGTTGGGCTTCGATCGCTTCCGGCTGATTTGGATCAATACTTAGGGCTTTTCTAATATGGGGTGTACCTAATTTAGGCTGATTTTGTTTAATATAAATCAACCCTAATAGACCATGACAACGGGGGTGTGACGGTTCCCGTTTTACCGCGTCTTTGAGTTCCAGAATAGCTTTAGCATAGTTGCTAGTTTCCATTAACTGGACGGCGCGATCGCAAGCCTTATCGACAAAAGATGTTTTCACCGGTCGGGGTGGCGGCGTGGGTGTAGCGACCACATTACCCGATCGCGATCGCATTAAATACACTAAATTCAGTTCGCTAATTTCACCAATTCTAGCCAGGGCTTGTTTCGGGGATTCATACTGTTGTTCCACCAGTTCCTGTAAACTGGTTTCATAGGCTTGATTAAAATCACCTATGGTCTGTAGCTGTTTAGCTGCTTCTGTCGATATTTCAATACTATTGGGGTCTTTTTTAATGCGATCGGCTATGGTGTTTATTAACAATTCATATTCTCGTTTATCATCATCCTTAGAAAATTTGTTATAAGCCGGACTCACCAATTTCGCCAATAATTCTTTCCCCAATTCCTTATCTTCAGTTTCCTGAAAAGCCGAAGTATCTGGATGCAAACGACGCGCAATCCTCATATATTGTTTGCGAATAGCATTAAAATCAGCATCTATTTTAATACCTATAATAGCATGATTGTCCGTAATTCCAAGCTGGAATAATCCTTGATTTATTTTAAATGACATAGTATTCGCCTTTTGGTATCTCAGAAATGCCAAGTTAAATTCTGATTTTCAGTGATATTTATGGGATTATAACTAGATGCAACCATATCGAGGATATTCCATATAACCCTCAACCGGAAAGCATAACAGTTAAGCCTGGCACAATTACGGATGATTAGCTAGTTAAGCCCACAGACATAACCGGATCACCGTATCTGTGTGTACATCTGACCGCAATCAACTCAAGCCCAACTGCTGCTCAATCTTATTTTGACATATTTTCTGACTGATTGGTGATTCTCCTGTGGGAGTCAAAAGCTACCAGGAAGATAAGGGGGGTGTTTCTAAAAGGGCTTTACTAAGGCTAGAATGTAGGGAACCATTGGTAGCTAAAATGCGCCCAGATTTTATGTCAAAAGGACTCTGATCATAGGCTGTTACCTTTCCCCCAGCTTCTTGGACTAAGACCACCCCCGCCGCTAAGTCCCAGGGAGACAGTCCTCTCTCCCAATAACCATCTAAACGTCCGCAGGCGACATAGGCTAAATCTACAGAAGCAGACCCACCACGCCTGACTCCCTGAGTTAGGTGGGTTAGATAACAAAATTCGGCATAATTATTATCTGGGGTTTCGCGACGGTCATAAGCAAACCCTGTCACCAATAGACTTTTATCTAGGGAATTGGCTTGAGAGACCTTGATGGGTTTACCGTTACAGGTCGCACCATGACCGATCGCACCCTGGAATAATTCATCATGAAAGGGATTATATACCGCACCGACCTGGGGGACTCCATCAATCAAAAGGGCGATCGAGGTGGCAAATGCTGGATACTGATGAGCATAGTTAGTAGTACCATCGAGGGGGTCGATCGCCCACAAATAGCGGCTGCTAGTATCCCCCAAACTACCAGACTCTTCCGTAAGAATACCATGACCGGGAACATGGCGCTTGAGAACCTCCAAAATCGCCGCTTCTGAGGCTTTATCGGCTTCTGTGACTAAATCTCCTGAGCGTCCTTTCTCTTGAATATCTTGTAAATTACCCCAGTAATACTTTAAGACCGTACCCCCCGCAGTCGCTGCTAGGGTAGCCACATCTAAAAATGTTTGTAATTGTTCTTGAGTCATATTGGCAAAAATTCCATCAGTTTCTGGTCACAGATTCAGACAATAACCCGATTAATCAATAATAATTTTGAGAGTAGCGAAACCCTGCGGTTGGGGATAAGTTTTGATGATATAGGGAATCTGAAATTGATTAATTTTCGCTTACCCCCAGACTGTCGGCTGCCTCTTTTTCAGTCAGGACTGTTGTTGGCGAAACTCAGCGGGGGTAAATCGCATGGGTTGTTCTGGGTTCCAGATACCTAACCCCATGATTCTAGCCCACCGTTGGGCATTGTCAAGACGTTGGCTGTATTTGTTGTTGTAAATTCCGGCTTCAGCGAGGGCGTAACCTTGTTTAACCAATTCCTCATTAACCAGAATTTCATCGCGCCATATATATGCTAATAGGCGATCATAGCGATCGCTTTCCATTTGGTCTAATTCTAATAGCACCTGCTGTCCCTGACAAAGCTGCTGTAGCCTTCGTTTAGCTTCCATTCCCCAGGGGTCTTGTCTTAGGTCGGGGGCATTAATGCCAATCAGTCTTACCCGCTGTAATCTGGGTATATTCTCGGTAGGACTGACAATTTCTATGGTCTGACCACTAACCACCCGTTCTACTCTGACAGTCATACCTGTGGGCATTTCCGGCGGTTCAGAACACCCAACCCCCACGATACCCCACAACAGGAGTAACAGTCCGGTAAGCATCAATCTCAGTAGCTTATGACTAATCTTCATCTAAGGGCAACCCTGATCGCACCTTACCTTTACCAAAGTAGCGACCAAACTGGAGTTCGTAGACTTCATCCTCGTCCTGGGTTTCCACTTCCAGGTCTGAACGGGGATAGCTCACACAAAGCAAAGCATATCCTTCCTCCTGTAGTTCTGGAGATAATCCCATCGCCTCCGGCTGATACAACTCTCCTGAAATCACCCGCACCGCGCAAGTTGTACAAGCACCATTGCGACAAGAATAGGGTAAATCTGAACCCTGATTTTCTGCACATGGGAGGATGTAGCGATCCTCTGGAACTTGCACACAGTAGGACTTATCCCTTTGGCGATCGTTAATACGAATTGTATGATAGGCGGACATAATATCAGTTCTTGCATTTTTTTTCACAGCCCCTCCTATCATAGGAGATTTTAGCCACAAACAAGCAACAGCCAACAGACAACAGACAACCACCCACCGCCAATTTATCCATTTCTACCCTCTTCAATTGTCCTCAAACCCGGCTTAAAGATAAACTTTTATAATCTCTCCGAACAAATAGATTTAAATTTCCAAAGTTTGTTAAGAATTAATAAGTTTTTATTGCTAATCCCTCGCAAATAGTTGACGAGATTATAGGGGTTGTGATACCATCAAATAAATCGCACCCAAGGGCTTCCCATGTCTTGCCGTAAAAATAGACGCTATAACGCTGATTATATCGTGATTAAAGTTATTCTCTCACCAAAATATTAAATTCACGATGCACGAGTTTTTCGCCAAAAAGCGATCGCTCTTTTTTCAGCTATTGACAAAAACGCCATTATGTGCATTCCCCCTCTCTCCCCAGAGGGCGAGTTTATTAATCTTATCGCCCCCAGGCGAGGAACTAGCAGAACCTGCCGAAACAGAGAGGGCGGGCGGGTTTATTAATCTTCTGGTGGTCCGATTAATTAACAGCAGAACCTGCCGAAACAGAGAGGGCGGGCGGGTTTATTAATCTTCTGGTGGTCCGATTAATTAACAGCAGAACCCGCCGAAACAGAGAGAGAGGGCGGGTTTATTAATCTTCTGGTGGTCCGATTAATTAACAGCAGAACCCGCCCCTACATGATCGCCGTCTACCAGGGGGAAATAGAGGAATAATGATCAATTATTCCTATGGATAGAGTCCCCTATCCTTAATAGCTTGTGCCACCCGACCGACACCGAGAGTATAGGCAGCAAGTCGTAAAGAGACAGACCGCTGTTGGGAATGTTGGCTAACGCGGTGGTAAGCACTACGGAGTAGTTTTTCCATTTCGCGATTAACCCGTTTTTCATCCCAGAAAAGGAAAGACTGACCTTGTACCCATTCAAGATAGCTAACCACCACACCACCAGCATTAGCAAGGATATCTGGTAAGACAGTAATCCCCCGCCTTTCCAGTATTTGGTCTGCTATGAGAGTAATGGGCGCATTAGCAGCCTCTGCCACTAATTTAGCCTGAATGCGATCGGCATTATCTTCAGTAATTTGGTCTTCCAAAGCAGCAGGAATTAGAACATCACAGGGGAGGGTGAGTAATTCAGCATTGCTAATGCTATCGCTACCAGGAAAACCCACAACAGTTTTCTGGTTATTCACATGAGATTGCAAAGCCGGAATATCCAAGCCATGATCCGCAAAAACCCCGCCAAAGGCATCAGAAACAGCAATAATGTTAGCCCCTGCTTCGTGAAGAAGCTGTGCCGCCGCGCCGCCAACTTTTCCGAATCCCTGAATAGCAATTGTCACACCTTCTAGGGTTTGTCCTTTTTCTAATAAGGCTTCTCTGACAGTAATCATCACCCCGCGTCCGGTCGCCATATCTCGACCTTTTGAACCACCAATAGATAGGGGTTTTCCGGTGACGACACCTAAGACAGCATGACCCATATTCATAGAATAGGTATCCATCATCCAAGCCATTTCTCGTGAGGATGTGCCGATATCGGGTGCAGGGATATCGATCGCCGGACCAATATCTTTAATCAATTCGCTAGTGTAGCGACGGGTGAGGCGTTCAAGTTCCCCTAGGCTATATTGTGCCGGGTCAATAGCAATGCCACCTTTAGCGCCGCCGTAGGGAATCCCTAATAGGGCACATTTCCAGGTCATCAACATCGCCAAGGCTGACAACTCTCCCAGATTAACGGTTGGATGATATCGGGTTCCGCCTTTATAGGGACCGAGGACATCACAGTGCTGCACCCGGTGTCCGGCGAGGATTTGTACTTTTCCATTGTCTAATTTAACCGGAATGGAAACGGTGACGACTTTCCGGGGATGTTCTAAAATCACCAAGATATTTGGGTCCATGGCTAGTTCCCCAGCCGCTTGGTTTAAATAGCTACAGGTGCGATCGAATGGACAAATATAAGCCGGAGTTGGGGATGTGGTCGTTACCTGGGATGATACAACCATAATTTATTAAACCTCTTTATTAATTCATTGTTCAGGCTGAAGCCAGAAGCTAGACAGTACAGCGATCTGTTCTGACCAACTTCTTGATCCCCAGCTAGATTCCCTCATATCTGTACCATAACTTAAAAAAATCTATAAATACAAAATTATGTAAAAATTGTTACAGTTTTAAATTATGTGATATGGTATATCAGCCAAAACTGGCTCAGTGAACCCGTTGGGTTTAAAATTAGATGAAATACTCAAGCCCACTGGCCTAATTTCTCTCACCGAAAGTAAGCAAAAATTATGAAACGTCGAAATATCCTCGGTTATGCTGCCACTGGAGTGGCCACCGCCGCCGCCTTGGCTGCCTGTAGTCCCCAAAATACGGGTCCGGCTGTTCAAAGTGACTCTTTACCACGGGTACGCTGGAAAATGGCTACAAGTTGGCCAACTTCCCTAGATACGCTATATGGCGCTGCTGAACTCATCGCGGAATTGGTCAGTAAACTAACAGACGGAAGATTTACTATACAAACTTTTGCGGCGGGGGAAATTGTGCCGGGGTTACAGGTGTTGGATGCTATTCAACAGGGGACTGTCGAATGTGGCCACACGGCGAGTTATTACTACATTGGTAAAAACCCGGCTTTGACTTTTGGCACTTGTGTTCCCTTCGGACTTAATACGCAGCAACAGATGGCTTGGCTATATCATGGCGGCGGTATTGAGGCGATGAATAAGCTATATGCCGATTTTAATACTATTGCTTTTCCGGCCGGAAATTCTGGGGCTCAGATGGGGGGGTGGTTTAAAAGAGAAGTAAATAATATCGCTGATTTGAATGGTTTAAAAATGCGGATTCCTGGCTTAGGTGGGGAGGTTCTCTCCCGGTTGGGGGTGAATGTTCAGGTTTTACCGGGAGGAGAAATTTTCCTGGCTTTGGAAAGGGGGGCTATTGATGCGGCGGAGTTTGTTGGTCCCTATGATGATGAAAAGTTAGGCTTAAATAATGCGGCGAGGTTATACTATTATCCGGGTTGGTGGGAACCGGGATCTAGTTTTGATTTACAGATTAATTTGGTGGCTTGGAATAGGTTGCCGACGGAGTATCAGGAAATTCTGAAAACAGCCGCGTCGGCGGCTAATATTCAAACTTTAGCTAAGTATGATGTGCAAAACCCTCAAGCGTTGAAAAGGTTGATTGATGGAGGGACTCAGTTAAAGGCTTTTAGCCCAGAAATTTTACAGGCTTCTTTGGCTGCAACTACGGATTTACTGGAGGATATGGCTAGTATAAATTCCTCTTTCCGAGATATTTATGAACCCTGGAAAGAGTTTCGAGATAACATCCGACAGTGGCACGCTGTGGGTGAGTTTGCTTTCAGTAATTTTGTGTCAACACCTATTTTAGAAGGGTTGTAGTAAGGTTAAAGAGGTGCTTTGATGATACGATCGCCTACTGGGGGGTTAATCAGGGGGCGATCGCTTATATAATCAGCCACAACATCTGACAGTAAAAAACCAGTATCTATCTGATTTTTAGACTGTTTGAAAATTTCGTAACCATCGCCGCCTGTCATTAAAAAAGTGTTGGTAACTACCCGATAACTCACACCATCTTCTAGGGGTTTCATGCTACCATCAGGACTGGTGACATTAACTGACATAATCCGCGAACCTATGGGCGCTTCTGGATTCCACATCAGTTGAATTCCAGACACTTGCGGAAAACTTCCCTCTCCCTTTTCTACTCTACTAACACCATGTTCTAACAGTTGTTTAATCTGATTTCCGGTTAAGTCACAACGAGCGATCGTATTTCCGAAGGGGAGAACTTCCATAACTTGACCAAGGGTGATCTTACCCGCCGGAATGCTGGCTCGAATTCCGCCCCCATTAATAATCGCTATTTCCGCACCGTCTGGCTGCATTTTTGCCAGAATTGCATCAGCAATTAGATTTCCTAAGTTGGTCTCAATCGAGCGAATATTTCGGCGATCGCCATCTAGTAAAGTATCAGTTTCACCAATAACTTGATTTCGTAATTCTTCCAGGGGTGCTTGGAAAACTTGCAATTGCGCTTCAAAATCTGGGTCAGGAATAATACTTTCATCCACAGCATGAGGAGAACCCGCCCAAGATATTAGATGACCTCTACCATCAAAAACAACTTGTAAATCCCCTAAATATTTCCCCCATTCCCAATCAGTCACCACTAACACATTATCCCCATTAGGGGAAGTTTCCACCAAAGGATAAGGTTGAGTCGCCCCTGGTATATTTCCTAGGGGAGTGTGGGAATGTCCGCCCACAATTAGATCAACTCCATCCACTTGTTGAGCTAATTTAATATCCTCATAAATACCTAAATGAGTCAGGGCGATGATTTTATTGACACCACGACCTCTGAGAATTTTAACTGTTTTTTTGGCAGCGGCGATCGGATCAATAAACTTAATACCTTCCCCAGGACTAGACAAAATCTCCGTGTCTGGTGTCGTTAACCCGAAAATACCTATTTGTTCACCATTAACATGAACAATAATCCAAGATTCGATTAAATCAGACAGCGGTGAGGTGACATCAATTTCCAGATTAGAGGAAATCATCGGAAACGCCGAACTTCTAATAAACTCCGCTAAGGTTTCCTGTCCTCGGTCAAATTCATGATTTCCGATCGCCACAGCCGCATAATTCATTTGATTATAAAAGGGAACATCTGCTTGACCTAAATACTTATTAAAATACAGAGTTCCCTGGAAAATATCCCCCGCATCTAGCAATAGGGTTGCGGTTTCATTCTCAGCCCGCAGTGTATCAATTAGGGCTTTTCGTCGCGCAATACCACCTAATAAATTATCCCCAACTTCCACCGATTCTAAGCGAGCATGATGGTCGTTTGTATGTAATAATCTTAGGCTAAAATCCTGTGATTTTACCAAAGAATCATGAAAGGCAATTCCTAGAAAAATTGCCCCCACAAATAAAACCCCATACAAGCGTACAGCCCACTTCATGATTATGACTAGATTATCAGTGCAGTTTTATTATACCTTTAATTCTGGCGAATCTGGCTGAGATTGGGGCGCTACAGAAGCATCTAAAACCGCTTGGGGTACTTCGTATTTAGTCCCGCCAAAGAGAGTGCCTAAATTACTTTCATCAGAGGTTTCTCCCATCACCATAAATTGTTCCGGGTTAAGAATCAGGTTTTCATACTCACCCCCCATAGTTAAGTCTACTGAATAACTTTCTTGGGGATTTTGATAACACTCTACAACGGTTCCTACGGTTCCCTTGGGGATAATTTGGCGACCAAAATGGGCTTTTATTTCTATTACGGTTTCAATTCTATCATAGAGTTTAGCTTTCATTGATTTTTGCCTCAATTTTCAAAATCATCACCTACAAAACAACCCTCCCCCAAGGATTAGGGAAGGGTTTAAGTTAGTCGGTAAACTTGTCCAAACAATCAGGTTTAAACTGGGCTTTCCAATACATTTGGGAAGCGTGATCAACAATCAAAGTTATTTGTATAACTGTTGTTATCACCAACCTAATCACCTACTCAGCCTTAGAATCTTGCTCTGAAGATGTTTGTTCACCCTCAGACGGGCGATCGTTGCGGTTGAAGCGCTTATTACGAGATGAGTGGGGGTTGAATCTCTTACGATACTGGCGTGCATTGGCCAGGTTGCGTTCAGCCTTTTCTTTTTTTAAATTACGACGCTTGGCCATCACGATTACCTCATAAAGACATAGTTGTGCTTGAACCTCCCCAATACTAAAACTATGGGGATTCCTGTCTACCCTCAAATGGGGGACAGCGGGACATTCAAGTATCCCTCTAAGCCCTCCAGCCTTGGCAGCTATTGGGCTTACTTTGGTTTTTTGGTTTCCGAGTCGATCGCCTAGCCATATAGCTACGCTCTGCATCTTCCCATTACTTGTCAGTTGTTTAGGCAGGCGGCCAGCATAGCAGTAGTGACTTACTGTGCAGGGATGACTCCGATACTAGAATACTTCCTTGGGTAGATGGTTCTCCGTACTTAATTTGGCTACGCTAGTTCGCCGTGTTTAGGACTGCGAACCGCCTACATCCCCATCGCCGCCGTCACGGACAGGCGATCGCTTTTCGGGTCAAAGTACTTTCTAATATCGTGGTCTGCGGCCCCCTCTATCAGGTTTCTTATCTTCCCGAGGACGAGCTTGGTTAACTCGAATTTCCCGTCCCATCCACTCAGCACCATCAAGTTCTTCGATCGCACGAGTTTCTTCTTCTTCGGTATTCATTTCCACAAACGCAAAACCACGAAACTTTCCAGTTTCGCGATCGGTGGGAAGATGAACCCGTTTCACCGTGCCATATTCTGCGAAGACTTCTTTTAGATCTTCGTCAGTGACATCATAGGATAAGTTCCCTACATAGATTGACATTTGTTTCCTCCAAAATCATTGATAACCGAGGGGACGACAGACCCGGGAGGAACGTCTGCTAATACCTTACGGAAATAACCAGCTAAGATCAACAACAAACTTTACCACCGAATCAACTGTTCTTAGATCATATCTTAGCACCACCAGGGTTAAGCTAAGGAACTCACCTTGATTTATCCCGATCGCATGAGTTAGCGAACGGAGAGGGAGGGATTCGAACCCTCGTTAGAGTCACCCCTAAACAGCATTTCCAGTGCTGCGCCTTCAACCACTCGGCCACCTCTCCAAAACCGTCGCATTTTTTAGTTTTACTCACAAGATATGTATCTTAGCAGAAGCCTATATGATTTGACAATACCCTTAGCAAAATTTCTTGAGATACAGGCTACACCTTCATTCCGGTTCCTGAGCCCTCACATTAAGCCAACCCAGTTGCGTGGGTTGTTCATAAATACGCCGCAGGGTATTCACATCACGGGGGGAAATAGGCGGAGGTTCCCGAACCTGGGAGTAATACATCACATCTGTTTCCATGGGACTATGGCCCCAAATCCCCAGGGCGTGCCCAAATTCGTGGCGAGTGGCTGCCGTGATATACTTCCCGCTTTGGGTAGGACTGAGCCAAATAGTAAAGCGATGGCCCAAAATATAAGAATCTTTCCCAGTAATGGCTTTAAAAAGCTGATATCTGGCTTCCGCAGAACTAGCCCGCAGGTTTCCCGGTTGTAGGGGAGGGCGACGACGGAAAATCTGGATCTCGGCGCGATCGCTATCCTCAATAACTTCTATCGGTAAATAGGGGTTCCAGTCCATCACCGCATCTAAGACCAGATCCCGCCAATTTTCAGCCCCTGGATCAGTAGGGGATTCAATATAGACACGAACTGGAAAACTAGACCAGACCAGATGACCAAATCTAGGCGGCGCTATCTGGTCGAAATAATCACCACTGTCCGTAGGATCTTGCCATTGTTCTAAAGATGGGGGGAGGGGATGGGGATGAAACGGGATTGACAGATCCACAGCAGGCGATCGCCAACCGTAAACTACGATCACAAAAATCGTAAATAGACTCAATCCTATTAGCCGAAGCCTCACCAACCCCAAAATCCCTACCCAAGCCAACCAGCGCTTAAAATCGTGGTTAACCCCATAAATACAATTGCTAGTATCCAGGTAATGCGATTTAGGGTAACTTCCGCTGTTTTCGCGCTAGTAAACAGTTGCGCCTGTCCACCAATTCCCCCAATACCATCACCCTTGGGACTGTGCAGGAGTACCAAAATCACCAACCCTAGGGCCGAGAGTGACCAGATTGCCTGTAATATATCAGTAAGAGCCATAGTTCGTCATCAATTCCGTGCGTTTCGGCTTTCAGTATCTTAACATCAAACAGAACAACTCCATGGATGACTGGGAAATAAGAAACGGCTTAGACCTAAGCACACCCGTAGATTACACAGATTACAATTCTAGTTCAACAGGTAACTCCTACAGTTCATCAGACACTGTTGGGAAAAAGCCTTGTGCGCCGACACAGCCCAACTCAGACCCCCCTGACCCTGAACCAGAAGAGGAACGGGGATTTTTACCGGTTTTGAGAAATGGCAATTTTCTCGCCTTGTGGAGTGGACAGGTTTTCTCTCAACTAGCTGATAAAGTCTACCTAGTCCTGATGATTGCCGTCATCTCTACTGAGTTTCAACAGGCTAACCAGAGTATTAGCGGTTGGGTCTCAGCGGTAATGATTGCCTTTACCATTCCGGCTGTATTATTTGGAGCCGGAGCCGGGGTCTATGTAGACCGCTGGCCCAAAAAACTGGTCTTAGTGCTAACAAATTTGCTGCGAGGTGGGTTAGTTCTTATCCTCCCCATTCTCCTGTGGCTATCTGAAGGGATGAAATTTACCAAGTTCCCCTTGGGATTCTGTTTGCTATTACTGATTACCTTTTTAGTCTCTACTCTCACTCAATTTTTTGCCCCTGCAGAACAGGCGACTATCCCTTTAATTGTTGAACGAAAACATTTACTATCTGCTAATTCCCTATATACAACTACCATGATGGCTTCTGTGATTGTCGGTTTTGCCGTGGGGGAACCGCTTTTAGCTTTAGCCGATACTTTGCTAGAAGGCCTGGGGAGTCAATTACCCGTAGGAAAAGAGTTGATTGTCGGTAGTGGATATGCGATCGCCGGTTTACTATTACTATTGATGAAAACTGGAGAGCAACAAAATATTAGCTCACAAGAACAACCCCACATCCTCGAAGATTTACGCGATGGGATGCGCTATCTACGAGATCATCATGGAGTCCGTAATGCTTTACTGCAATTAGTCATTTTATTTTCCATCTTTGCCGCCTTAGCTGTTTTAGCCGTTAGGGTCGCGGAATTGATTCCTAACCTCAAATCATCACAATTTGGCTTTTTGCTGGCTGCGGGGGGCTTAGGAATGGCGATCGGTGCAGCTATTCTCGGTCATATAGGGCATAAATTTTCTCACTTTAGAATCGCACTATTGGGCTCCATTGGCATGGCTATTTGTTTGGTAGGTTTAGCATTTTTTAGTCAGCAACTAGCACCCGCTTTAGGGTTGATTGCCATGTTAGGCGTATTTGGTGCAATGGTAGGAATTCCCATGCAAACAACCATCCAAGCCGAAACCCCAGAAGAAATGCGCGGTAAAGTGTTTGGCTTACAAAACAATGCCATTAATATTGCTTTGTCACTTCCCCTAGCTTTGGCGGGTATTACCGAAACCTTATTTGGTCTTTCTTCTGTATTCTTGGCTTTAGCTATACTATCTGTAGTGGCAGGTAATTTAACTTGGTATATTTCCAAAAATGAGCGGTGAATATGGGTGGGTAATTAATTGTTAATTCTTGATTATTGACTCATCAGAACCATAGGCTATTTTCAGACTCCACCAGAAAATAGCAGTAGAAATAACCATAATTAAGGCAGCCCAAAACCATTGAGGTAGAAACAAATATTGGGCAATTCTCGCAGTATCAGAGACCAAATTTTGACCATCAATGTTAACCCAACTACTGCCAAATAAATAATGTTTTTGGTGGTAGGTACTCACAATAGCTTGCATTCCCATAAATTGTACAGTAAACGCCTGGATTTTTTTAGGTGTTTGAAAGGCAATGGATAAAATTAATAACCCCCATAGTAATATAGCAAAAACTCCGAACCAAGTCCTAATCCACAATAAAACCGATAGCAACATAATCGAACCCAAAGCCATTAAACACCAGTGGGCTGTTTGAAAACGACGACTAGATAATATTAAAATTCCACCTGCTACAGCGGGACCCAACGGACCACCCATTGCGATTAATGCTCTGGCTAAAGAACCAAAGTTACCCGAATTATATGCGAGACCGGAACCATTAGGAAAAAGTAAGAGTTTATGAAAATTTCCTCCCAGTAAAATAGCAGTTAATCCATGACCCATTTCATGAAACCATGTAGCCAAAATGGAGAAAGGATATAAGACATAATTTCCCCAGTAAAATTGCCATAAGACAATGGTGGTAACAGCGGCAACAATTAACCAAACGACCCCGATTTTAGATGATGATGAGTATTTCAAATCAGACATAAATTATCCCTCTTCTATAGACTGGGGGCTAAAACAGGCCTTAACCCTGATTATATGTTAGCCTGAAATCCAGCAAAGTCACCCCAGGGCCACAAAAGAGGGACATTGAACTAAGGTCGGATGAAATGCGCCCAGACATTGCCATCTGGTCCACAAACTCGATTTAGGTAGCTATAAGAATAAGCAATGCGACGACCTTCGGTGTTGGAATAGCCAGTGTAAGCGTCTCCCCAGGGGTCATGAACGATATAGCCATATCGGTTGTAACCAATAACGGTGACAATATGACCGGAGGGAGTAAAATCTCCGGCTAATACGACCGGACGACTATTAATCAACTCGTTGCGAACCTCAGACCAGCGGCGAGTTGTGCTAAAACTGCTTTGAAAACCATAGGCGCGAATTAAAGCGGATAAAACACTGTGGTTAGTTTGAGAACCTTGTCCAGCATAATCAAAACACCACTGTAAGAGTTCATCTTCTAACTGTCCACCCCATTTAGAACGCACACCATAGTAGTGCATGACCATGGCGATACAGGTAACATTACAAGTAGACCAATAAAATCGGGGATTATCTCGCTGGGAAAAATAGGGGACATTGATTTGCACTTGTGGGGGAGTCGGATCAAAAACTTTTCCCCCTCGTTGAAACTTGACAAACTTGGGAAATATATAACCGGTATTACCAAAATTCGGCAATTCTTCAGTTAAGGCGACTCGGACATGGCTTTGCTCTATACTGTAGCTACTAACACCATAAACCCGACCCAGAGGAAGGGTAGTTTTTTCTGATTCTGCTAGTTGTCCTGAGTCTACGGGGCGTTTTTTGAGGACGGTGGTTTCCCTCATGGTCATGGTAATAGCATCGGGGTTATATGCGATCGCTTTTCCATCTCGCAATAAACTCACGTGCTGCCAATAAACATAACCCACATTACCAAAACCGGGGATAGATTGGTCTAGTGTGACCCGGAAATGACCGAGTAAGGAAGCATATCCGCGAATAGCAAAAGTTTGTCCTAATAGTAACTCAGCAAATTGATCAGGTGCTAAATTGGCAGAATCAATCGGTTGCGCCTTAATTCGGGTAGTGGTGGTCACCAGCATTTGAGCGCTAATATTAGTGTCGGGAACTTCCTCCATGTCAAAAGCTAAGGTGGTGGTTCCTTGGCGCAACCGAATATGACCCCGGAAAAAATAGCCAAAGGAACCAATGGGAGGAATCCCATTTTCTAACAATAGTTTTAAGTGACCATCTACTAGACCATATTTGATGACTTTAAATGTTTGACCAGCGGGGACGGTGACTTGTTGTTCAGAACCGAGTAAATTAGCATCCAGGGGTGATACTTTAAATAGGGTATCTTCTATAACATCAAGTTGTAGAGATTCCCCTACGGTCATGGCATTTTCACTGACGGTAATATTGACAATCTGACTTCCCACCAGTTGACCTTGAGCATCTGTGGCTTTAAGGCGCAGCCATCGATATCCGGGTTCACTAAATCCGGCTTCTAAATTAACCGTCCAGGTTCCGGCTTGTCGATTTATCACTACTTCTAAAGGATAACGGTCTTCGGCTACTAAAGAAACGGCGATCGCTTGTTGACCATCAAATTTACCTTTCAGAACCACAGGTGTATTTATTAACACTTCTGGGGGTCCATCATAGGTAAGGCTAGGAGTCGGAGAATAGGAAGCCGTAGCGCGGTTTAATTGCACAAAATCAGGAAAGAAATAACCAGTATTACCAAAACCTGGGAAATTTTCAGTTAAGGCAACTTTCAGATGTCCCTCTTCAGTGGTGTAACTTTGTACCCCATAAATCATTCCGGCGGGAAGGGTAACTTGTTCTTCTGGAGATAAATAGGCGGAGTCAATGGGGCGTTTTTTAAACAGGGTGGTATTAATAATAGTTAGGGTAATGGCATTATGATCAAAGGTGATTTCCCGGTCTCCCTGAAACATTTGCAAATGGTAGCGATACAAGTAGCCTACATGACCATAACCGGGGAGTGATTCGGTGAGTGTTACCCGAAAATGATCAGCTACACAGGCGTAACCTAGGGCTAGATAACTACTACCTTGGCTGAGGGGATAAATGGCATTGTCCGGCAGTTTTGATCTATCATCGGGACTACGTTTAATGACTGTATCATGAGTTATCAATATCAGTTTAGTTCCGGGAGGATTGGGGGGGATATCATCCCGATTAAACCAGAGAATTTGGGAACCTTGCATCAGTAAAATATCTGACCGATAGAAATAACCATTTCTTCCTAAGTTACCCAGGGGATTAGTTAGTTGAATCGCAAAGTGATCATTTTGTACTTCGTAGCTATCAACTGCTAATATTTCTCCAGTTGACAAATCATATTTTTGCTCTGACTCCAGTCGATCAGAGGCTATAGCCTGATGTTTCAATGATGTATTTTTGAGGATAATTAATTGAGGAGATAAACCGATATTAAGCCCGGTATTACCTACAGTAAACTCAGCCAAAGTGTCAGCCACAATCTTACCGGATTTGTCTTTGCCTTGAACTCTTAACCAGCGTTTTCCAGCGGTATTAAAGCCTTTGGGCATGGGAATAAACCAAATCCCTAATCGAGGACTTAGTTGGGTAGGTAAAGGATATTGATCCTCAGCCAGAACCGAAATAGTATCAATGTATTGACTAGCGTAGTTGCCAATCAAAACCACAGGTTGATCGATGATAATATCGTTAGGGCCGAGATAGCTCAGGATAGTTTCACTCATCTTCCTAAAAACCGTAGGGGTAAGAACCGTAGGGTGTCTAAGGGCGCATTTGACATTACACATCCCACAATGGTTAGCATAACTCAGTGGCGCACCAATAAAGCCACCCCTAGAAAACTCTACGGGTGGCTAATGGTTTAAAACGGATATTTTTTTAATTTTCAATTAGCGATCGCACTAATTGACTTTAGCAAGAATATCCTGAGCGTGGGTAGAGGTGTTCACCTTGTCATCAACATGGTCAATGACACCCTCACCATTGATAATATAGGTAACACGCTTGGCATAACCGCCGCCATCTACATCATAGGCTTTGGTAATAGCGCCATCGGTATCCGCCAAAAGTTGGAAAGGTAAGCCATATTTTTCGGTAAACAGCTTGTGGGAGGCTTCGTCATCAGTGCTTACACCCAAAACCACCATATCCCGGCTTTGATAGTTTTCGTAGTTATCCCGGAAACTTTGGGCTTCCTTAGTGCAACCAGGGGTGTCATCCTTGGGGTAGAAGTAGAGAACAACAGTTTTCCCGGCGAAGTCAGAGAGGGAAACCGTATTCCCGTTGGTATCTTTAGCGGTAAATGCGGGGGCTTTAGTACCAGCAGATAAAGCCATGTTATGGTTGTCCTCCTGAAAATGAGTTTGATATGCTTTGTCTCATTATGAAGTTATTTTAAGATATTTTGCAATCAATTACACAATCCGAGCCAAATTTGGCTCGAAAGATGGAGGATAATATACTCAAAATCAGCCATCAGGAAAGCCCATCAACCCATGAGTGCCCCTAATTCGGTTTCCAAATCCATAGAATATTCTACCGCGACGATCGCCCGAGCCCAGCGAGCCATCCGCTGTTCTCCGTTTCAAATCAAACTTTTAACCGATTCCATTGACCAAAGCGTTAAACTGAGTGCCATTAGCGGAAATCGGGGTGTAGAGTTAGGATATACGCGATCGCCTCTACCGGAATTGAGAGCCGAAAACGCCCTTTTATGGCTAATCCAAGTCGGAGTATTGAGGCGAGAAGTGGACGGTCAGGGAATTACCGATAGTTTTCGACTGACTCCCCTAGGGCGAAAAGTAGCAGAACGACTAGCCACCGATGATATAAATAATAGCAAACCCCCATCATGGGGCGATCGCCTCAGTAATGCCCTGAACCGTTACCTACGCCTTCCCCTATAAATTAGCATCTCTGCTCAAAATCCCGAAATGAAAGCAATCATGGTGGTTGGAACCACATCCCACGCCGGAAAATCCATGCTCGTCACCGCCCTATGTCGGATCATACGCCGTCAAAATCTGCGTGTAGTTCCCTTTAAAGGGCAAAATATGGCTTTAAACTCCTACGTCACCGCCACAGGTGCAGAAATGGGTTATGCACAAGCCGTACAATCCTGGGCGGCGGGTTTAGTGCCCAATGTAGCCATGAACCCAATTTTGTTAAAACCCCAGGGAAATATGACCTCTCAGGTAATTCTGAAAGGGAAACCTGTAGCCACCCTGAAAGCTACCGAATATTATGAGAAATTCTTTGATACCGGGTGGGAGACCATCACTAAATGTCTGGATTATCTACAAAAGGAATTTGATGTAATTGTCTGTGAGGGTGCGGGAAGTCCGGCGGAAATCAATCTCAAGCACCGAGATTTAACCAATATGCGAGTAGCGCAATATCTACAAGCATTCACCATATTGATAGTTGACATTGACCGTGGGGGGGCTTTTGCTCATGTAGTGGGAACCCTAGAACTACTAGACCCAGAGGAACGAGCCTTAATTAAGGGCATTGTGATTAACAAATTTCGCGGTATGCGATCGCTTCTCGATTCTGGCATTGAGTGGTTAGAGAAATACACCGGAATCCCCGTCCTCGGAGTAATTCCCTGGGTAGATATCGCCATGCCAGCAGAAGATTCTCTAAGTTTACTCGAACGCCGTTCCCGTTCCGACAATACCGATATAACCATCGCCATAGTCAGGATTCCTCGGATTTCTAACTTTACCGATTTTGACCCTTTAGATGCCGAATCCACGGTTAAAGTCCAATATGTCGAACTCAATGAACCCCTAGGACATCCCGATGCCGTAATTATCCCCGGTTCTAAAACCACCATTGCTGACCTACTAGCCCTGCAAAAAAGTGGCATGGCTGCTCAAATTCAGGATTATGTAGAAGCAGGCGGTCAGGTCATGGGTATCTGTGGGGGGTATCAGATGCTAGGACAACAGGTATCTGATCCCCGTGGCTTAGAGGGTAAAATCGGAGAATTTCCCGGCTTAGGTTTACTTCCCATCAAAACCATGCTTTTATCTGATAAAGTCTCCCGCCAGCGGTTGGTAACATCTAATTATCCAGAAATCGGATTTCCCGTAGAAGGCTATGAGATACACCAAGGGCGGACTCAAATTTTGGACAAACGGGAGACAGTAGCCCTATTTGACGATCAAGATTTAGGAGTAGTCAGCAGCAATAAAGCCGTCTGGGGTCACTATTTGCATGGCATATTTGATAATAGCCCCTGGCGCAGGTCTTGGTTAAATCATCTCCGCAAACCAAGGGGATTAGGAACCTTACCCACCGGGATTCCTAACTATCGCGAACAACGAGATCTGATGCTTGATACTCTAGCTGATGTCGTCGAAGAATATTTAGACCTGAGTACCATTCTCAGTTGACATGGTGGGGCGCGACCCGGAATCGCGTTTCTCAGGGGAATTTGTCTTCCCCCCCTTGTCACTTGTCCCAAGGCGATTAAAATTGAGATTGCTTTGGTTTATGGAAAACTGATAACTTTTTCGTCAATCTTGGCTAATGGGAGATCTGAAGGACAATAGGTTATATGGATATTCAACAAATCTTGGAGAGAGGCGGCCCAGCCATGTGGCCCCTAATGGTATTATCAATTTTATCCATTAGTACCATTATTGAAAGACTGTGGTTTTGGGGAAATACCCTCACCCGTGAACGCCGAATTGTCAACCGGGTTTTAGATGTCGCCCGTCGGGGACAGTGGGGAATGGCTTATCAGATTGCCAAACAAAGCAATAATCGCCCCATGGGAAGGTTTTTTTATGCCCCCCTTAAACTCGCTACCCCAGACCCTCAATTATTTAGTCTCGCCCTGGAAGCAGCCGCTGAGGAGGAATTTGTTTCTATGCGACGGGGCGATAAAATTCTAGAGGCGGTAATTGCCCTCGCCCCCATGTTAGGTTTGTTGGGAACAGTTTTGGGTCTGATTAATTCTTTGGGTTCTATCCGCCTGGGAGATATTGGTACTTCTTCGGCTGCTGATGTCACCCTGGGGATTGGAGAAGCCCTGATTAGTACAGCTACAGGCTTGATTGTGGCTATTATCAGTCTGGCTTTCTATCGCCTGTTTCAAGGCTTTTCCTTTAGCCAGGTTAAGGTCTTCCGAAAAGCGGGAAATGAATTAGAATTACTCTATCGGCAGGATTGGCCAGAGGTTAAAGCTCAGATGCTACTTCCCGGAGAGGCTAATGATGCCTCTTTGATGGCGGAAGAACCCCAGGAGGATTTTCCCCCAAAAGGTAGTTTAATTAAGCTACCCGATGAGGATGAGTCGGAGGATGATCATACTCCTTTAATCAAATTACCTTCAGAATCTGAGGATGAGGAAACCCCCTCTCAATCAGAATCCCCTGAGTCGGTAGCTGAACAAAATACTTTAATTCAACCTGTGATTAAGGGTAATTCTCGCTTGGCTGATGATGATAAACATCAAAAAGGAGAGGTTGAATAATATCCACAACACCCCCAGAGCTAATTAAACCTTTGTCATTGATACCAAGATACTAACAAACACCCTTTTTGGTGGGACTATCCACGGAGGCAGATTGATGAAAGTTAACATAGATTCTCAGGTTGATGAGGGGCGTATTGAACTGCTACCCCTGATTGATGTGGTTTTTTGTATTTTGACGTTTTTTATTTTGGCAGCCCTACAGCTTACCCGACAACAGGCGATCAATGTGGATTTGCCACGGGCGGGGACTGGTGAAACTCAGATGCAAAAAATGTTGGTGGTTGGGGTGGATATTCGAGGGGATACTTATATTGACCAGCAACGGGTTAATTCTGAACAAATGCAGCGGGCTTTGGAACGTTTTTTAAGGTGGAATCCTAGTGGCTTGGTGGTGCTGTATGCCCCTAGAGATGCCCGTTATAATGATGTTGTACAGGTTTTAGATAAAATGCGAGCTGTGGGAGGCGATCGCGTGGCGTTGGCGACTTTACCGAGTTCTGAGGAAATGCCCTCTCCGGTTGATTCTGAGGGTTTATTAGCCCCTGATGCGCTGACACCGGATAATGGGGTGGAACCTCCTATTAATCCTTTTCTCCCCTCTCAGCCGCTTAATGAAATGCAGCCAGGGAGTCCTTTATTACCGCCTCCGGGTTCCCCCACTTCTCCCACTTCTCCTCTACTTCCTGACAGTTGAAAAATGGATCATTGATGTTCACGGTCAGCAGCCACGGCTATTACAGTAGATATATGGCGGGGTTAAAAAATAAAATTTAGTTGTAAATGCCAGTGGTGGCGATCGCGAATAATGTGGATTTTTTTAATAAATTCGCGCAGATAAAATCGTCTCTCGGTTTCCGATAAATCTAGCCAAAATTGGCGGATAGAAACCGCTTGGGCGGTGGCTTGTAAATTGACTGGGGGAAGTTGAGATAATTGATTCTCTAGTTTGGCAATTTCTTGGCGCAATTTATAATCTCTAATGGTGGCAGTTTCACTGTCTAAAATTCCTGTGGTTTGCAGAGTTGGCAGTTGATTTATGATGTCTTTTTTACTGGCTATTTCATCATAGATTTGCTGCTTAAATCTGTCTAAATCTGGCATCTGTAATTGGGCAACTGCTGGGGGTAGGTCGGCACAAATTCGGTCAATAGTCGCCGATAAAACATCATGATAATTAAGGGATTTGCACTTAGTTAGACGCTGACATTTTAGGGGTCTTAAATAAAGATATTCTCGTTTTTTGTTATGGGTGGTAACGCGGGTAATGGTCATCCCTGAACTACATTCACTGCACATTAATAAACCAGCTAAAGAATGGGGGGCGCTGGCTGTGCGAGGTGGGAGGCGCTGGTTGCGTCTTAATAACCTATCGATTTGGGCGGCTTCTTCACGGGAAATAATCGGGATATGAGTATTGGAAATAATCTCACTATTTTTATAAGCTAAATCCCCTCGATAAACGGGGTTAATTAACCAACGCTTCCCGGTAGTTACGGAGATTTTTTTATGATATCGCTTTTGTAAATACCGGACTGCGCCGCGTAGGGAACCATAAATTAAAAAATGCTCAAAAAAGTCTTTAACAACGGGTGCGGTGCTGCGATCAATGGTGTAGCGGTCTTTTCCTCTACGGTAGCCATAGGGTGCTTTTCCGGGGGGAGGAATGGCTTTTAAACGGTTGCGTGCGTGTCCTTGGCGCAGACAACGGCTGTGGTAAGTTTGTTTAATTTCGGAGATGAATTTGATTAAATCTACACGGGAAATATCGGAGGACTTTAGGTCGGATTGAAGGGCGATAACTTGGATGTTTAACTGTTGGAGTTGGCGGAGGCGATCGCTAACTTCTAGGACAGAGTTACCCAATTCTTCATAGCGTTGGATTAATAAATAGTTGGGGGGTGGTAGTTGTTGACAATCTTCTAGGATTTGCTCTAGTTGTTGGCGATCGCCAAAATCTTGATAAATCCCATCAATATCCCATCCCCAAATCGTCGGATCTGGCGGCGGTTCTAACAGCGGTTCCGTATAAGAATAGGCGAGAATTTTCATATTTGACTCAATTCGATAATATTACCATCAGGGTCAGCCACAAAAAGGGCTGAACGACCGGAAGCGCTCATTTGAAACGGGTAATTATGGCGGGTGAGTTGTGCTTTGGCGATCGCCAAATCAGCCACCGCGAAAGCTAGATGTCGGTTGCGTCCCCATTTCGCTTCATTGACGCGATCGCCAATTACTTGTTCAGATTCAATTAGATGAATTTGCCAATCACCAATCTGATACCATATTCCTGGGAAATTCAAAGGGCGATCGACTGTAGTTAACTGTAATATCTGGCTATAAAAATGCTGAGATTTTGCCAAGTCCGAGACTAAAATGGCGGCGTGTAGAGGTTTGGTGATATTCATAGTTGGGAGCTATTCTCGACAATTGTGATATTAGACCCATCGTAATATGCGATCGGGCGATCGCATCAACTCAAGCACTATTAACTAAATTATCACCAAATCCCCGTAACTCTGCTATAACCCCATTAAGATAGATAGGGAAAAGACCACAGGGCTAAAGATCCAATGACTTCTATCCTACTTGAATCAAATATCACCCGCTCACTAAACGCTCCCACCATCTACAAATTATCAAATGGTCTCACCATTGTGGCAGAACAGTTACCCGTTGAAGCCGTGAACTTGAATGTTTGGATTGATGTTGGATCAGCTGTCGAACCCGACCCGATCAACGGGATGGCTCACTTTTTAGAACACATGGTGTTTAAAGGGACTCCCAACCTAAAAGCTGGAGAATTTGAAAGACTGATCGAACAACGAGGCGCTTTAACCAATGCAGCCACCAGCCAGGACTACACCCATTATTATGTTACCAGCGCTCCCAGCGACTTTGCTACCCTAGCCCCCCTACAGCTTGAAGTAGTATTTAGCCCCAGTATTCCCGATGATGCTTTTGAGCGCGAGAGGCTAGTAGTATTAGAAGAAATCCGGCGATCTGAAGACAACCCCGCGCGTCGTTCATTTCAGCGGACCATGGAAACAGCCTTTAAGCGTCTCCCCTATCGTCGGTCTGTACTAGGACCAGCGGCGGCTATTGAACAGTTAACTCCTCAGCAAATGCGAGAGTTTCATCGCAGCCATTACTGTCCCCAAAAAACCACGATCGCAGTTGTGGGTAATTTACCTGTAGAGGCTTTAATTGAAACAGTAGCCGAGTCTATCCCAGCACAGACATATCCAGAACTTCCCCCAGAAGTAGATCTGCATCATCTGATTCCAGAGTCAGGATTTAGCGAAATTGTCCGCCATGAAATCATAGATGATAGCTTACAACAAGCGCGATTAATGATGGTGTGGCGAGTTCCCGGACTTAATCAACTCTCAGAAACCTATGCTTTGGATGTTTTAGCTACAATTTTAGGTCAAGGTCGTACCTCCCGCTTAGTGCAGGATTTACGAGAAAAGCGGGGTTTAGTGTCTGGGATTAGTTGCAGCAATATGACCCAGAGGCTACAGGGAGTATTTTATATTTCCGCTCGGTTGCGGGTCGAACACTTAGCGGAAGCCGAAGCAGCGATCGCCGAACATATTAACCGACTCCACAGGGAATTAATCACCCCCACCGAAATGACCAGGGTACGGACTCAAGTGGCGAACAGGTTTATTTTTGGCAATGAAACACCAAGCGATCGCGCTAATTTGTATGGTTACTATCAGGCGATCGTCGGAAATGTGAACCTAGCCTTAGAATATCCCCGCCAAATTCAATCCCTCAATGCAGAACAGTTACAACAAGCCATCCGCCAATATTTATTACCCCAAGCCTATGGGGTAGTTATCCTGAAACCTCATACCCCCTAATGAAACCGAAACCGGGAGTTGATATCCCCTTCTAAATCTCGACCCCCTCTGATATTTTGTATCAAATAATGAATTTTTGTAGAGGGGGTCAACAAACCATGTACAATTGCAGTGATTTTGTGACCTAGCACCAAAAATGAGACTACAAGATTTCCTAGGAACCAATACTCGATATGATATACAACAGATTTATGATGACGAGGCTCTGAGTCGTCAAATTCAGACTCGGCTCATTGATTTAGGGCTCCTCAATCCGCCCGTTGATGGTATTTTTGGCCCCTTATCAACAGCCGCATTCAGACGATTTCAGGAGTTAATGAACATCAGTGAATCTGGTATTCTGGCCTCTGAAACTGCCCAAAAACTCCTAGAAACTACCACTATGCGGCCCCCGAACATGAGGCTTGAGGATTTTCTGGGAACTAATATTCGATATGACTTCCAAGCCATTGATGATAATGAAGCCCTGAGTCGTCAAATTCAGACTCGGCTCATTGATTTAGGACTCCTAGCGCCGCCCGTTGATGGTATTTTTGGCCCCTTATCAAGAGCCGCATTCAGACGATTTCAGGAGTTAATCAACATCAGTGAATCTGGTGTTTTGGACTCTGAGACCGCCCAAAAACTGATAGACACCACAACTATTCGACGTGAAAATATGAGACTACAAGACTTTGTGGGGACTAATATTCGATATGACTTCCAAGCCATTTATGATAATGAAGCTCTGAGTCGTCAAATTCAGATTAGGCTCATTGATTTAGGACTCCTAGCACCGCCCGCTGATGGCATATTCGGCCCCTTGTCAAGGGCGGCTTTTCGGAATTTTCAGGAGTTAATGAACTGTAGCGAACCCAGTGGCATTCTGGGAACAGATACCGCCAAAAAACTCATAGAAACCAAAACTGTGAGTCGGCCGGGAAATATGCGGCTACAGGACTTCCTGGGAACCAATCTCCGTTATGATGTGAAGGCGATTAATGATGATGCAGGTTTGAGTCGTCAAATTCAAATCCGGCTCATTGATTTAGGACTGCTAGACCCGCCAGCAGATGGTATATTCGGTCCAAAGTCAACCGCCGCGCTGCATCGTTTTCAGCAGTTAATGGAATGCCAAGAACCGGGATTTATTGGTTCTGAGACTGCCAAAAAACTCATTGAAACTAAGGTTTCCGACCTCCCCGTAACTACTCCCATTTTAAGAGTAATCAGAAATACAGTTTTCAAGGTGAGACCGATCGCCTCTTCTCAACTGAATAACTCCGAGAAATTTTCAGTACCAGCCGGACGGGAATTTTCAGTTTTGGCTTATGATCCGATCCGGGCACATTTAAGGGTAGCTTTGCGTAATCAGTCCTTTGGCGGTTATTCTGTGTTGTATATTTGGGGTGGCCATGTGGAAGTTTACGAGGGAGGGAGCAGAACCCATCCCCGACCCCTACCGACAAGCCGTCGTTTGAATGTTCCCTTCAAGTCACAATTAGATAATTTCTATAACCCCACAGGGTCTTGTAATGTGACTTCCCTGGCCATGTGTTTGGAATATTTTAATATTCCGCGTCGCGATTTGAGATATCGTCAATTTGAGGATGAACTATATCGCTATGCCCTGAATATGGGTTATAGTCGCCATAATCCCTACGATTTAGCTCGCATTGTCCGAGACTATGGTGCTAGGGATCATTTTACCGAAAATGCCGTAATTGAGGACGTGCAGGACTGGGTAGCAGCGGGTTATCCGGCGGTTATCCACGGATACTTTACCTCCTTTGGGCATATTATCGTCGTGGTAGGCTATGACCAAAATGGGTTTATCGTCCATGACCCTTATGGCGAGTGGTTTTCAACCGGATATCGAACCGATTTAAGTGGTGCTTACTTACACTACTCCTATCGACTTATTCGGCGGGTGTGTATTCCTGATGGGAATTTTTGGGTGCATTTCATCTCCAGGTGAGATAATTTTAACCCCACTTTAACCAACTCCTAATAACTTGCATAACTCCTGTGGAGTTGTGGAGTACATAGCCAGCCGAGCAACTTCTACAAAACACCAAAATTAGAACTATAGACATGAGACTACAGGACTTTGTGGGGACTAATACTCAATATGATATCAAAGCCATTTATGATAATGAAGCTCTGAGTCGTCAAATTCAAACTCGACTGATTGATTTAGGACTCCTAGCGCCGCCAGTTGATGGCATATTTGGCCCCAATTCAACGGCAGCTTTTCGGAGTTTTCAGGAGTTAATGAACTGTAGCGAACCCAGTGGCATTTTGGGAACGGATACCGCCAAGAAGCTGATCGAAACCAAAAGTGTCAATCGCCAGGGAAATATGAGGCTACAGAACTTCCTGGGTACAGATATCCGATATGATGTGAAGGAAATTAATGCTGATGCAGGTTTGAGTCGTCAAATTCAAATCCGGCTGATTGATTTAGGGCTGCTAGACCCGCCAGCAGATGGCATATTCGGTCCCAAGTCAACGGCGGCGCTGCATCGTTTTCAGCAGTTAATGGAATGCGAAGAACCGGGATTTATTGGGTCAGAGACTGCCAAAAAATTAATTGAAGCTAAGGTTTCTGACCTCCCGGTAACTACTCCGATGTTAAAAGTGACCAGAGATACAGTTTTGAAGGTCAAACCGATCGCCTCTTCTCAACTGAATAACTCCGAGAAATTTTCGATTCCAGCGGGACGGGAATTTTCAGTTTTGGCTTATGATCCGATCCGGGCACATTTAAGGATAGCTTTGCGTAATGAGTCCTTTGGCGGTTATTCTGTGTTGTATATTTGGGGTGGTCATGCGGAAGTTTACGAGGGAGGAACCCAAACCTACCCCAGACCCCTACCGAGAAGCCATCGTCTGAATGTTCCCTTCAAGTCACAATTAGATAATTTCTATAACCCCACAGGGGCTTGTAATGTGACTTCCCTGGCTATGTGTTTGGAATATTTTAATATTCCCCGCCGTGATACGAGATATCGTCAATTTGAGGATGAACTGTATCGCTATGCTATCAATAAGGGCTATAGTCGCCACAGTCCCTACGATTTAGCCCGCATTGTGCGAGACTATGGTGCTAGGGATTATTTTACCGAAAATGCGGTAATTGAGGATGTGCAGGACTGGGTAGCAGCGGGTTATCCGGCGGTTATCCACGGATACTTTACCTCCTTTGGGCATATTATTGTGGTGGTGGGCTATGACCAAAATGGGTTTATTGTCCATGACCCTTATGGGGAGTGGTTCTCCAGTGGATATCGAACCGATCTAAGTGGTGCTTACTTACACTACTCCTATCAACTAATTCGGCGGGTGTGTATCCCTGATGGCAGTTTTTGGGTGCATTTTATCTCGAAGTAACAAGGTCTAAACTCTGCTGTACCAACGCAATAGGACTTGGGCGAGTCGTTTGGAGTTGTGGCGGACATAGCCAGTGTCGCTATCAACTTCAATGATATTGGTTAATACCATTCTTCGCCCTAATTCCTTGACGGCTTCCCGGTCAATGAAAACCGGGTGAGAGTCTTCTTGAGCATAGCGGATTAATGCTTGAGCTGGGGGGACTTTTCCTTGGACTAAGACGGCATCAAATAGTTTATGGCCACAAGCGTCATCGATCGCCCGAATGTGGTCGGCGACGCTATAGTTATCAGTTTCCCCTGGTTGGGTCATGACATTACAAACATAAATGCGGGGGACTTGGCTTTGAGCGATCGCTTCGGTAATTTCTGGGACCAATAAATTGGGGATAACGCTAGTGTAGAGGCTACCCGGTCCGATAATAATCAAATCTGCTTCTTGAATGGCGCTAATAGCTTTAGGAAGGGCTGGGGGGTTGGCAGGTGTGCAACCAATTTTGACAATTTTACCCCTAGCTTCTGTAATACTAGACTCTCCATGAATACGACGGCCATCTTCTAATTTAGCCCACAGGTGAACATCGCTGAGGGTAGCGGGTAGGACTTGACCGCGAATAGCCAAAACCTTAGAACTAGCTGCGATCGCCCTTTCCAGGTCTCCGGTCACCTCTCCCATAGCCGTGAGGAATAAATTGCCAAAACTGTGACCTGTTAAACCATCGCCAGCCCGAAATCGGTATTGGAATAATTCAGTGAATAGCTTTTCCTCGTCAGCTAAGGCCGCTAAACAGTTGCGAATATCTCCTGGGGGTAACACTCCAATTTCGCGGCGCAAGCGCCCAGAGGAGCCACCATCGTCCGCTACGGTAACAATAGCGGTGATATTAGCGCTGTAATCTTTCAAACCCCGCAGCAGGGTTGATAGACCTGTTCCGCCGCCAATAACTACGATTTTCGGACCTCGGTTGAGGCGGCGCAATGCGATGAGGCGATCGACCAATTCCTGATCACCTTCGGGGGTGAATACCTGGGTAATAGAGTTAAAGCTGCGACTCTGACCCCAAAAAATGAATAGTAAACCCGCCAAAATTAGCAACGGCCCAGAAACGGAGTTAGGGATAATTTGGGTAATCCATTCCAAAAATCCCCTGAGCAGTTGCAAAATATAGAAAATTGGGGTCATTCCTGTCCAGATAGCTAACCCCAAACTGGTCAGCAATACCCCACCGGCGCTAATGAGTAACCACCGTTTGACTAGCAAACCGGGGGCTAACCATTTGAACCACTGTCCTATTCTATGGGAGGAACGGTAGCCTGAGCGACTCCAATTTAGTCGGAGTTTGAACAGGCGACGCAGTTTCAACCTAAGAGAAATAATCGACATTTGATAATAGACCTCATAAAAATCTGTTGTGGTTAAATTTGGGCAAACCTAATTCGAGATGATAGCCTGTATCTCGCAACTTATAGTTATGTAGATAGTCCATAGGGGAAGAGTCTATGGCCAATGGGGAATGGGAACTGAATCAAAATCTAATATGTCTGAGCCACTAATTGAACTGCGAGGAATTTCTAAAACCTTTGGTTCCAATGTGATTTTAGATGGGGTAGATCTAAGCATCTATCAGGGTCAAGCCTTGGGAATTATCGGCCCTTCTGGGACGGGAAAATCAACGATTTTGCGGATTATAGCCGGGTTATTGCCTCCTGATGCTGGAGAAGTATATGTCAAGGGACAACTGCGACGGGGTTGGGTGGATGATCTTAGTGATCCGATTGGTATTGGCATGGTGTTTCAGAATGCGGCTTTGTTTGACTCTCTGAATGTTGAACAAAATGTGGGATTTCGTTTGTATGAACACAGCAGACTTTCCCAGGCTACTATTCGTCAATTAGTTGAGGAAAGGCTAGAAATGGTGGGTCTGCCTAATATTTGCGATCGCTATCCGGCAGAATTATCTGGAGGAATGCGAAAACGGGTGAGTTTTGCCAGAGCAATTATGCCCAACCCGGAAAACCCCAGCGATAACCCTGAAGTTATACTTTATGACGAACCAACGGCGGGTTTAGATCCGATCGCTTCAACGGTGATTGAAGATTTGATTCGCAGCCTGCAAAAGCGGGACGGGGGTGGCAGCACCTATGTGATGGTGACACACCAAGATAGTACGATCCGCAGAACCACAGACCAGGTAATTTTTTTGTATAAAGGTCAAATTCAATGGCAAGGGTCGATTGAGGAGGCTTACAGGTCCGATAATCCAGCGCTGATACAGTTTTTTACGGGCAGTGTAAGCGGACCCATTCAGGTGGTCAATTAGCTGATGGGAGCCAGAAAATTGTTAAGTTAACCTAACATAGGAAGATGGGACAGGCAAATGGGAGGATAAATAATGCGATCGCGAAGTGTCCGTGAAGGATCAGTCGGTTTGTTGATTATATTGGGAGTGGGGCTATTTGGAGCCACAGCTTTTTGGCTGCGGGGGCTCACTCTTGGTCAGCAGAGTTACCAAATTCGGGCTGAATTTCCTAGTGCTACTGGTCTTCAAATTGGGGTACCTGTACGATATCGGGGGGTAAAAGTCGGGCGAGTTACCAGAATTCAACCCCAGTCTAATGGGGTGGAGGTGGTGCTAAATATTGAATCTACGGATTTAGTCATGCCACGAAATTCCCAAGTTTTGGTCAATCAGACGGGTTTTCTGAATGAAACCTATGTTGATATTATCCCCAATGCAGTCTTAACTCCTGAGTTAGTGGCGGCTAACCCCATTAGTGCTACCTGTCCCTCATCAGATATTTTGTGCCATGAGAGTTCTATTCAAGGTTTACCGGGTATTAGCCCCGATCGCCTCATGGAGACTATGCTTGATTTAGGGGAACTCTATGGCAACCCGGAATTATTTGCTAATCTAAATGCGGCGGTGGAAAATACCGCCCTCGCCGCCGCCGAAGCCACGAAACTGACCACCCAAATGGGTCAATTAGTTGAGATAGCTAAATTGGAGTTGGGTAATTTTAGTGCCTCGGTGGATCAAAACATGAACTTATTTTCCTCGGAAATGACTCAGCTTTCCGATCAACTAGAGCGCTCCATGCAGGAAGTCAGCGGAGCGGCACTGCAGTCGGCTAATTCCTTAGACAGGGTAACAGGTGATATCAGTGCCTTAACTCAAGAGGTAAATGCCTTGGTGGCTACCAATCGCTCAACCTTGCTGACGACCTTAAATAATATTAATGAAACCAGCCAGGAATTGAGTGTAGCGATCGCTACACTAACCCCAGTTATAGCCCGGTTTGAACAGGGGGAACTATTAACCAATCTGGAAACCCTATCAGCCAATGCGGTGATCGCTTCGGAGAATTTGCGAGATGTTTCCAAGACTGTCAACAACCCCGATAATTTAATCTTACTGCAACAAACCCTAGACTCTGCCCGTTCCACCCTGCAAAATATGCAGAAGGTGACCGCAGATATTGAAGATTTGACAGGAGATCCGAGATTGCGCGATAGTTTACGGAGGATCATCAACGGCTTGGGTAATATTCTCGCCTCCACTGAGGAGTTAGAACGCCAAACGGCTGTGGCGGAAACCCTAGCCCCCCTCAGTCAAGCGGCGGAGGCGGGGGATGAAAAAACCATAAAACTGCTATTCTCGGAAATCGATTCAGATTTATCGGATTTATGGGCTTTGGTCAGTTCACCAGACACCGCCACTAATTCTCCCCGGTGGACTATTGACAGCACTTCCTCCGTAGACATTCATGGGGAATAAGAGGGAGCTACTAGCTGCCTATGGTTGGGTTATGCTTATGCCAAGGGGTGGCTTGTTCATAAGCATGGGCGACTTCAAACAGACGACTTTCGCCGAGAACTTTGCCAATTAACTGCATTCCTATGGGGAGACCCTGGCTGTCAAATCCACAGGGAACGCTGATGGCCGGTAAACCGGCTAAATTGACGGGAATTGTCATCAGATCGGACAGATACATACTCAGGGGGTCAGAGGTTTTTTCTCCGGCTTGAAAAGCGGTAGTCGGAGAGGTAGGACAAACTAAGACCTCTACTTGGGTAAAAGCGCGATCGAAATCTTGTTTAATCAGGGTTCGGACTTTTTGGGCTTTCAGATAATAGGCATCATAGTAACCAGCAGACAAAGTATAGGTTCCTATCATGATCCGACGTTTGACTTCGGCCCCAAAGCCTTCGGCGCGGGTTTTGGCGTACATCTCAATCAGGTTATCAGCATCAGGAGTGCGGAAACCATATTTAACCCCGTCATAGCGGGCGAGATTAGCGGAAGCCTCGCTGGGGGCGATAATATAGTAGGTGGGCAGACCATAGCGGAACCGAGGACAGGAGATGACCTGAATTTCTGCGCCTAGGCTTTGCAGAACTTCGATCGCTTTAGTGACGGCTTGTTCTACTACGGGATCTAAGCCTTCCCCGAAGGTTTCTTTAATTACCCCAATTTTGATTTTGCTTCTGGGTTTGAGGGAGGGCTTTAAAAAATCGGTATAGTCGGGGATATCTACATTAAGGCTGGTGGAGTCTTTGGGGTCGTAACCGGCGATCGCATTTAATAAAATGGCTGCGTCTTTGACCGTGCGACCAAAGGGGCCAATCTGATCCAACGAAGAAGCATAAGCTACCAACCCATAGCGCGATACTAGCCCATAGGTGGGTTTCATGCCTACAACTCCACAGAATGAGGCTGGTTGACGAATGGAACCCCCTGTATCCGAACCAAGGGCAACTACTGCCTCATTGGCTGCTACGGCTGCTGCTGACCCGCCAGAGGACCCTCCGGGAACTCTGGTTATATCCCAAGGGTTAGCGGTGATTTGAAAGGCTGAGTTTTCGGTGGAACTTCCCATCGCAAACTCATCTAGGTTAGTTTTTCCGAGTATAACTGCTCCGGCTTCTATGAGTTTGGTGGTCACAGTGGACTCATAGGGAGGCACGAAGTTCGCGAGAATTTTCGAGCCACAGGTGGTGGTAATCCCTTCCGTACACATATTGTCTTTGACGGCTATGGGAATGCCTGCTAATAATCCGATTTCGTCTCCGGCGGCGATTTTAGCATCAACCTGTCGGGCTTGTTGTAGGGCTCGATCTGCGGTAATACACAGAAAACTTTTGAGTGTGGGTTCTAATTTGTTAATGCGATCGAGCGCTTCGGTGGTGATTTCCACAGCAGAGCGTTCTTTATTTACCAGTTGTTGGTGCAACTCGCAGATCGATGCCATGCGGTCTCCTCTGTTTTAGTTCCAATATTTGAGTTTACCGAAAAATTGGTAACACTCTACTACCTGATCCTTCCCGATCGCTAAATTTTTGTTTGATCCGGAAATTTTGCCAGCCTGACGATAGATCAACCAGTGTTATGGATGATGAGATGAGGAGGTATGCCACCAAAGGCTCATATTGAACCCCATTTATCGGTTGATGATCTCAAAAACCGTTACCGACAAGCTAGAGATACTACTGAGTCCCGTCGGTGGCATCTTCTTCATTTGGTGGGTAGCGGTTGGACGATCAAGCAAGCAGCAGAAGTTGTGGGGTTAAATTACGACTACGCCAAAGAGATTATCCGCCGTTATAACCACGAAGGCCCACCTTCGGTGAGAAACCGTAGTCGCGATCGCCAGCCCCCTGTGGCGCGATCGCTTTTGACTAAATCACAGCAACAGGAACTCAAGCAGGCTTTGCTGGGTCCCGCTCCTGATGGGGGACCGTGGTCTGGCCCCAAAGTAGCCCAGTGGATTGCTGAACGCACTGGCCGCCAGCACGTTTGGCCTCAGCGGGGATGGGACTATCTCAAACGATTAGGGATTAATTGGAAGCAACGGAACAATTCTGGTTCGGAATTTTGATCTATTCAGTTATCTGGTTGTAAGGACAATGAAACCAAAATATCTATTGAATTTAGCCACGGGAGCAACCATGGCGATCGCTTCTTTCTTTGTTACTAATGGCACAGTGGCTGAAGAAACCGAAATTACACAGTTTCCGCGCCATCGACATCAGCTACTACAGCGACCTAATAGAGTAGTTCAACAAGAGTTTTTCTGTGGCCGTAGTGATGATGATGTTCCTACTACCTTTGTCAGAAACTCTCGCGGGACTTTTCCCGTCATTCGTTGGGTTTCTTTGGTTTTTAATCAGGCTGGTTATGTACCACAAACTCGCTGTCGCCAAGTTTCTTCTAAATTTCAAGAGTTCTATGAGCGAGGATTGCTTAATTATGTGACTACAGGAACCGTTAATCGACAACCTGTTATCTGTGTTTCTGATGCTAAGGATGGTCCCTGTTTGGGGGTTTTATTTACTCTCAAACCTAATCAAGATGCTCGCCGCACTATCCGACAGCTTTTTGCTCTACAAGCTAATGCTAATGCTGGTCCTTTAGAAGAAAATGGTTCTCGTCTATATTTGGATTTTCAGCAATACCTAGATCAGCAAATCACTTTTAATTCTGATTAAAGGCTGATGCTTCTGCCTCCTTGGTTGATGGGTAAGTGGCGTGAGCCGGAGGCAGGAATAATTAATCATGGCAGTTTTTTATGAGAGTTTAAATGCTATTACTGCCTTTTTTAATGGCTAATTTTTGGGGAATTGAGCAGCATCATTTAGATTACTTTTTTCTCCCTGATCAGTTAACCGTCATCACTGGCTCTAAAACTGCGGGCTGTGTTGAGGGTGAGTGGCGACCTTGTAGCCCTCAACAATTGCAGGCGATCGCTGAATCTATTACAGTCAAAATTATTTCTGGGTCGGCTTGGGGGTCGGGAATCATCCTGAAAAGAGAAGGTGATTTATATACAGTCTTGACCAATGATCATGTCATCAATACCGAGGAATCTCCCTATTTAATACAAACTCCTGATGGTCATATTTATCAAGGCTATTTACTCAACAATGATGCCTGACAAGGACAAGATTTGGCTCTGATTCAGTTTCAGGCTCCCCCCAATTATGCGATCGCCTCTTTCCATCCTTCCGCGACTCTCTCCCCTGGTGATAAAGTCTTCGGCGCGGGTTTTCATTTGGAGATAGATCGAGATAATATTGAGACCATTAACCTTAACAATAATCATAGTAAATTACGAGACACAAAACCATCATTATATCATCTATTTCAGCCCAAGTCATTCCTCGCCAAATTTCCTGATCAAAAATATCCTCCTACCAGGAATCAAGGATTTAATTTAACCAGAGGTAGAATATCCTTCCTTTCCGAAAAACCCTTTAAAAACGGTTATCAGATTGGCTATACTAATCCCATCCAAAAAGGCATGAGCGGCGGCCCCCTGTTAGACCGTTGGGGAAAGGTAGTCGGTATTAATGGAATGCACGCTTACCCTCTTTGGGGAGACCCCTATATTTACGATGATGGTGAACAGCCACCCCCAGATTTACGCGAAAAAATGAGACATCTGGCTTTTGCTATTCCTAGCGATCGCTTAACTGAATTAGCACCGGAATTTTCCCCAATTCCACCATTATATATTACTGAATATAATGGGATTTTATGGGAGTTTAACTCTCCTGATTCCACGCATTTTTGGCTGCCACCCATCCGCCCATAAATCGAGCAACTTTTTACCGACATATCATCTGGTAGCCTCAGACCCCGTAAATAGTAATCCTCAGCCAACCCGATTAGGGATTTGCTATAATTAGCAACGGCACATATAAGACATATCCAACATCTGCCCAATGCTCAAACACCTGCGATATCTATGCTTATTTATGTTGGGGTTAGGACTATCGCTGCTGATAGGTTGTGTTCCTCCGTCAATCAGTTTAAGCCTTAATTCCCAACCGGATACAGTAGCGATCGCCACAGATAGCGTCAGCCTGTCTCCACCCCTTAAATGTGAATTAAATAAAGATTGTTTAGTGATTTTATACACCGATCGCGATCCGAGTCCCAAAGCCGTAGATTTTGGCTGTGGTCGCCAAACCTATGATGGTCATAAAGGAACAGATTTTGCGATTCCTGATGAAAGAATGATGGCTGAAGGAGTCCCCGTATTTGCATCAGCCTCTGGTCAGGTATTAAGAGTCCGTGATGGAGTCGAAGATCGGCGCATTAGACATCCAGCGGAAAGGTCAAGGGTAGAGGGTCAAGAATGCGGTAATGGGGTAGTTATTGACCACGGAAAAGGTTGGGAAACTCAATATTGTCACCTGCGGCGGGGTAGTGTAGCCGTTAAATCAGGCGATCCGGTCAATACTGAAACAGTATTAGGAATGGTGGGAACATCTGGTTTAACCTCCTTTCCCCATGTTCACATCACCGTTACCCATGATGGACAGGTAGTTGATCCTTTTGTGGGTCCGACCTCCTCACCCGGTTGTCAGACTAGCTTAGATCCTATTTGGAATCAACCTTCTGGGTATAATCCCACAGGTTTAATTAGGGCGGGATTTTCCACAGACCCCCCCGACATGGACCAAATTTGGGATGGGAAGCATTCAGAAACCGTATTGTCCGCCCAAATTCCCGCCCTATTATTCTGGGTACAAGCCTATGGTATTTTAGCGGGGGATGAGGTTAAATATAGAATGATTGACCCCAGAGGTAATGTGGTAGTTGACCATAATGATCGGATTCAATCTCCCAGTCTCACCTGGGTGGGCTATGTGGGACAAAGAAATTCTGGCGCTAGTCTACTTCCAGGAGTCTGGAAAGCTGAATATAGCCTTACCCGTGGCGATCGAGTTTTAATAAATGTACAACGACAGGTTGAGTTAAATTTGACCTAACCAGAGTTAAACAGCCGATTAATGGGACAATATTGATACTCTCGATCGCTGTCAGAGTCTATCGAGACTCGATCAAGCATCGATTTTGCAGTAATGGAAATGTGTTTCAATGTTCAAACGAATTGCATCAATTATCCTAGTTGTTGTTAGTCTCACCCTGGGGGGATGTGTAGCCACCGGGGGAGGTCTAAAAAGTTTTGTGGACACAGCAGATGGCTATGAGTTTCTTTACCCTAACGGTTGGGTAGAGGTGAGGGTCTCTAATGGACCGGATGTGGTTTTTCACGATATGATCGACTCCACCGAAAATGTTAGTGTGGTGATTAGTTCTGTGACTAGGGGTGATAGTTTAGAGGAAATTGGCACTCCCACAGAGGTGGGATATACCCTCAGTAAAAATGCGATCGCCCCAGAGGGGTCCGGTCGGACAGCAGAGTTGTTGAATGCTGGGAAAAGAGAATCCACCAATAATACTTACTATTTACTCGAATATGCTGTCACTCTTCCTAATCAGCAAAAACGGCATGATTTCGCTAGTATTGCTATCAGTCGGGGTAAGTTGTTTACTTTGAATATATCCACCAGTGAACAGCGTTGGCAAAAAAGCAAAACTCTGTTAGAACAAGTGGTGCGATCGTTTACTGTTTATTAACGGAGATTCTGATATGGCGGACTCAGCTATCACTTTTGTCCTGGCTTCTGCTTCCCCAGCCAGATATAGACTCTTAAAAACTGTGGGAATTGATCCAGTAGTAATTAAGAGTGATTTTGATGAGTCTAGCATTCAGATTGATGATCCGACTGCATTGGTAGAACAACTCGCTCAAGCCAAAGCGGAAGCTGTGGGGAGACGGTTAAAAGACCATCCCCCTAGCTATTTAGACAACGGTAAAAATGCGCTAATTTTGGGCTGTGATTCGGTGTTGGTGATGGGGGGTGAAATTTACGGTAAACCGGCTGATAAAGCGGAAGCGATCGCCCGTTGGCAAAATCTCAGTGGTCATGTGGGACAGCTTTATACTGGTCATGCTTTGCTGGATTTGAATAAACCCAAACTTTTGGTTTTATCTCGCATAACTGATGTGCATTTTGCGACTGTTGATGAGGAGGAAATCCGGTCTTATGTGGAGACCGGAGAACCTTTAAACTGTGCGGGATGTTTTGCTATTGAAGGGAAAGGGGGGGCTTTTGTTGATAGGTTAGATGGCTGTCATACTAATGTGATTGGTCTGAGTTTACCTCTGCTGCGGTTGATGCTTCGAGAGTTGGGGTATGGAATCACTAATTTTTGGAATTAACCCAATAAACAGGCGATGGGGAATAGTATATATTCCAGAAAAAACAGTTTCCAAATGAGTTGGTAAAAATTGGCGATCGCCTGTTTATCCCCTAGGTCTACACTGGTGCTTTTCCACCACATAAAACTTAGTAATATCAGATTAGTTATCACTAAAAATACTGGGTTTAAACTCCCATAAATTAGGAAAGCCGCCGCCATCATTCCTAAATAACAGATGGTGATTACTCCCCTAGCTAGATTAAATACGGCTACGGTTCCCAGACGGATGGTAAAGGTGGTAATATGGTATTGGCGATCGCCTTCAATATCGGGGATATCCTTAAAGATGGCAATCGCAAACGTAAACACCAAAATAAATAGGGTTAACACCCAGACGCTGGGGGGTATCACCGGAATTTTCCATAATTGGGGGGTTGATAACTGTTGGCTAAAATGACAAAATAGCCCCAGGTTGACAATCACCCCCCGCACTGTAAATATACATAATGCCGCCCAAACGGGAAATCTTTTTAAGCGTATGGGAGGGAGGGAATAGGCGGTTCCGAGGACTAAACTAATGCCAACAGTAGCTGCTAAAAAAGGCCCCCCAACCACTGCTAAAATGACCGCCAATATCCCTGTAGTGGCTACGATAATTTGACCCTGGCGGCGAGAATATACCCCAGAAGCTAAAGGTAAGTCGGGTTTATTAATTACGTCTATTTCGATATCTTCTAATTGATTAAGACCGACAATATAGATATTCCCACACAGACAGGCTATCCAACTAATCAGCAGGATGGTTAAATTTGTAGGGAGAAAAGGGGCGTTTTCCCATGTAGTAGGATTAAGTTGATCACTAAATGCGATCGTAAATAACCCCAATACACTGAGACTGGTTCCGATAATGGTATGAGGTCGGGAAAATTTCCAGAAAGCATACAGCCAAGGCGCATTTTTCTGAACCGGGTTCCCAGTAACTTTTGGTAATGCGATCGAGGAATTCTGATTCATAATTGGGTTAAATCGTTAATATGCAATAGAGTTAATGAGTCAGATTGTCCATGGTCTTCAACCTACTGTAAAAAATCATCTCCAATTTTCCCAAGAACGGTTAAAAAGAGAAGTGCGGGGAAATGCGATAGGATTACCATTTTCTTGGATGAACCATTGTAACTCATCTAGTAAAGGCGATCGCCTTGGTAAATCCGCCACTAATTGATAGGGAAAAACATCATTTTCAAAAGCAAAAACCGCCGTCATTCCCGCCGCCGCACCAGAAGACCATTCAAAGGAATGCACCCGGTAAGCCGCCGCCGCAATATGGCTAGTAGCAATACTTTTACCCACCACCAATAAATTATCAATTTCCTGGGGAATCATAGCCCGGAGAGGAATTTGGAAGGGGTAAGCCTGTCCTTGTCCGAGACGTTCTCCCTCTCTTTCAGTATTTCCCGGAGTTTCGTGGGGGCTTAAAGTCATACAGGGGTGAAAATCGATCGCATAATGTCCAATACCCACCGTATCAGGATAAATGGTAGATCTCCCTCTGCGGGAAGTCTGTTCAACCGTTTGATTTCTAGCGACTAAAGCTGGTAATTCCAACCCCGCCAAAGCCATCCATAACTCCCTAAATTCTGAAGCCGAGAGATTTTCCCGGTAAAAATCCCCGGCAAAATCATTACGAGAAATATCAGTTTCCCAAATCATAAACCCTTGAGGTTGACCGAAGGAAGGGCGACCAATAATCCGGCGCGCCTCTCGCATATAGGGAAACTTAGAGAGTCCGTGGGCGGTTCCCATGGGCTGATCAAATCCTCTCAAAAATCGATGATTAGGGTAGATATTTTTAACACCATCGCCCAATTGAGAATCAGTAGTCCCTTTCACTAACCAATAAAAGAAACCCTTGGCATTTTCTTCGCCATATTGCAAGGACTGCACCCGTAGTCCGCCCATCCAATTTCCGGGTTCTAGCTGCCCGCTGGCGGCTAGTTGTCGGGGAGTTAGGATTAAATTGTCCTGAGAGGTTCCAGGGCGGTAGTCATTGCCCCAAGTCCAGTTTTGCATGGAGATATCCCCAGGATAAATGGTCCACCTGCGTGGGTCGGGGTGAAAAGGTCCTTCTGGGTTTTCGGTGTGAATGCGACGGTAAGTAAACACTAGGGTAAAATTGGCTAATCGCTGCAATTCATAGCTGTAGTAGGGCGCATAGCGTTCGTAAAATGGTGGTTTTTCGATGGGTTCTGGCTCGGCGAGGGCTTTCATGGCGAAAGTATAGGTGAAACCCTGGGTGCAATAGGGGTCTCCGGTGACGCTGGAGGAGGTGGGTTCTAGGGGGTTGCGTGGGTCTATACCCAAGTTGTGGGGAATATTGGTCATGCCGATAATTTCCCCGGTTTCTGTGGCTTCTACCACATACCAGTTAGCGGCTTGTTTATCTGTGTTGGCGGGGAGAAATTCGATAATGGTTTTGGTGAGACGGGGTGAGTCTTCCCAAGTGTAAGCATCTTCAATAATTTGGGATAGGGGTTCGGTATTTAGGGGGGGTGTACCGGGGGCGGCTTGATGTTGAATGGCGATCGCACTGAGAATTTTTCGATCTGCTATTTCCACATATTTAGGAACAGTATTAGGAAACCATTTTAAAGTCCCTTTTCCCTGTTTTGCCGCATCTTCTAGCATTGATGATAAAATCGCGTGACCGTTATAAGGTCGGAAACAAGACTCGCTTACCCAACAACCACCAGGGTTAAGGATGCCGTATTTTTCTTTAATGCGATCGCGCAATTCTAGGTATCCTCGCGGGAAAAATAATAAGGATCTTTGAGTTTGTCTTTCATCTAAAGCAGAGGTTCCCTGGGAGGAAATTTGACCCCCTACCCAGTCCGTGATATCAGTTAAGCAAACTGTCCGACCTGCTAATAATGCTTCATAGGCTGTGGCTGCGCCTGCTAGTCCACCACCAAACACTAAAATATCACAGGTTTCTTGAGTATCTGTAGTCCTGGGTAAACTCGCATCAGCTACTTGCTGACTGAACAGGGAAGCCACTATACCTAGGGCAATTTTTACATAAAACGCAGTTTTAATAATCTTCATCATATATTACCATGGAGAACTTGCTAATTTGGGGTTGATGGGTCAGTTGGTAGGAGACCTCAGACAGATAAATTGATAATTTCAACCATTATATATTCCCCAGACCAAAATGGGTAAGGTGCATCCTATAGATAAATCATGATTGGTGGGTAGGGTGCGTCAGAGAGATAAATCATAATTGTCACCTGAGATGTTGAGGTCTGACGCACCATTTTCATATTGTCTATTGGTCTGACTCACAATTTTCAAAATTTGACATTTTACCAAAATATCCTGAAAACTTAATCAATTCATTGACACCCCAATCAACCGAATATACACCTTGTTTTACCAACCGATGAAAGCTAGAAAATTTCCAATATTTAGGAGATTCACATAAACCATGCTTGACCGGATTATAATCAATGTAATCACAGCAATTCTCAAAATCTTCTTCGTCTTTGATTAAATGCTCCCAATATCGCCTTTGCCATAAATTGCTCTCTTTCCGCTTGTGACGAGAGAGAGTTACTTCCGTGCTTAGTTTGAGTTTATGGCTACAGCTGCGCGTCACAAAACTTTTTAAATATCGCCATCGCATCGGATAATTTTTATCACCTTCTGGTAGTGTCCAAATACAATGAAAGTGATCAGGTAATAGAGCGATCGCATCTAAAGAAAAAGGATATATTTTTTGCAATCTTTGGAATCCTGTTCGTAAACCTTCCCGTCCAATTTCAGTACATAGCCAAGGGTTCCTTTTATAGGTGACTTGGGTAAAAAAGTAGGTTGCGCCTGGAACAAATAATCGACGATAATTAGACATGGCTTGATTGGGGTGTAGAGTTAGGATGCGTCAGATAGATAAATCATAATTTTAACCTGATGGGTAGGGTGCGTCAGATAGATAAGTCATAATTTTAACCTGATGGGTAGGGTGCGTCAGATAGATAAGTCATAATTTTAACCTGATGGGTAGGGTGCGTCAGATAGATAAGTCATAATTTTAACCTGATGGGTAGGGTGCGTCAGATAGATAAGTCATAATTTTAACCTGATGGGTAGGGTGCGTCAGATAGATAAGTCATAATTTTAACCTGATGGGTAGGGTGCGTCAGATAGATAAGTCATAATTTTAACCTGATGGGTAGGGTGCGTCAGATAGATAAGTCATAGATTGTCACCTGAGATGTTGAGGTCTGACGCACCAGAGGTGGGTTTGACGCTGTGGGAAATGGTGCGTCAGGTAGGGTGCGTCAGATAGATAAATCATAATTTTAACCTGAGATGTTGAGGTCTGACGCACCCTACGGTTTGGTATGCTTTGGGAAATGGTGCGTCAGGTGGCTATATGCTTCCTTTGGGTGATAATATTTGCCGGTCTGACGCACCCTACGGTTTGGTATGCTTTGGGAAATGGTGCGTCAGGTGGCTATATGCTTCCTTTGGGTGATAATATTTGCCGGTCTGACGCACCCTACGGTTTGGTATGCTTTGGGAAATGGTGCGTCAGGTAGGGTGCGTCAGATAGATAAATCATAGATTGTCACCTGAGATGTTGAGGTCTGACGCACCCTACGGTTTGATGTGCTTTGGGAAATGGTGCGTCAGGTAGGGTGCGTCAGATAGATAAATCATAGATTGTCACCTGAGATGTTGAGGTCTGACGCACCAGAGGTGGGTTTGACGCTGTGGGAAATGGTGCGTCAGGTAAGGTGCGTCAGATAGATAAATCATAATTTTAACCTGAGATGTTGAGGTCTGACGCACCCTACGGTTTGGTATGCTTTGGGAAATGGTGCGTCAGGTAGGGTGCGTCAGATAGATAAATCATAATTTTAACCTGAGATGTTGAGGTCTGACGCACCCTACGGTTTGGTATGCTTTGGGAAATGGTGCGTCAGGTGGCTATATGCTTCCTTTGGGTGATAATATTTGCCGGTCTGACGCACCCTACGGTTTGGTATGCTTTGGGAAATGGTGCGTCAGGTGGCTATATGCTTCCTTTGGGTGATAATATTTGCCGGTCTGACGCACCCTACGGTTTGGTATGCTTTGGGAAATGGTGCGTCAGGTGGCTATATGCTTCCTTTGGGTGATAATATTTGCCGGTCTGACGCACCCTACGGTTTGGTATGCTTTGGGAAATGGTGCGTCAGGTAGGGTGCGTCAGATAGATAAATCATAGATTGTCACCTGAGATGTTGAGGTCTGACGCACCAGAGGTGGGTTTGACGCTGTGGGAAATGGTGCGTCAGGTAGGGTGCGTCAGATAGATAAATCATGATTTTAACCTGAGATGTTGAGGTCTGACGCACCCTACGGTTTGGTATGCTTTGGGAAATGGTGCGTCAGGTGGCTATATGCTTCCTTTGGGTGATAATATTTGCCGGTCTGACGCACCCTACGGTTTGATGTGCTTTGGGAAATGGTGCGTCAGGTGGCTATATGCTTCCTTTGGGTGATAATATTTGCCGGTCTGACGCACCCTACGGTTTGATGTGCTGTGGGAAATGGTGCGTCAGGTGGCTATATGCTTCCTTTGGGTGATAATATTTGCCGGTCTGACGCACCCTACGGTTTGATGTGCTGTGGGAAATGGTGCGTCAGGTGGCTATATGCTTCCTTTGGGTGATAATATTTGCCGGTCTGACGCACCCTACGGTTTGATGTGCTGTGGGAAATGGTGCGTCAGGTGGCTATATGCTTCCTTTGGGTGATAATATTTGCCGGTCTGACGCACCCTACGGTTTGATGTGCTTTGGGAAATGGTACGTCAGGTAGGGTGCGTCAGATAGATAAATCATAATTTTAACCTGAGATGTTGAGGCCTGACGCACCACTGGTGGGTTTGACGCACCCTATGGTTAAATTCAGGCTGGCGGTAGGAAGTCGCCTATACTGTCTCTCATAGCAGCTACCACCAATTGAGAAATATAGGGTAAAATCTCCGGGTTTTTACTTTGGGATTTGCCCTCGGTAAAAACTACTAATAAATAAGGTGGCAAATCGGGAATTTCAATATAAGCTGCATCATGTCTAACTTGAGAAGTCCAGCCGGCTTTTGACCATAACTTAGCATTCTCAGGTAGTCCCTCCCCGAAAAATTCCGTAACCTGATTTTCGGGGTCTTCTGCTAAGGCTACCGGGTCAAGATTTCTGTGCATCAATTGCATCATTGTTTGAGATGCTTCCGAAGATGCTGCTACGCCTCCGACAATGCTATGTATTAGCCTAGCGGTGGCATTAGTTGTCAGCATATTACGGTTTTCCATCAGTTCCCCTAAAAAAGCCCTTTCTCTACCATAAGCACCATCACCCCAGGTTTTTTGGTTAACATTAATTGATTCAAGTTCCGGCCAATTCAGGGATTGAAAATAGCGATTAATGATATTTCGTTGATATTTCCAAGTCTCGAAGGGACCAGGTGATAATTCGGGGCCGCTGGTGGTTCCAGTTAACACATCCACGACTAAACTGGTAGCATCATTGCTAGAATGTGCAATCATGTCTTTAATGGCACGTTCTAACTCTGGAGAGATTTGCAACATCCTCTTTTCCACCCACTCGTATACAGCGACCAAGTAAAATAATTTAACTACACTGGCTGGATAAATGCGTTCAATTCCCCGATATGCAAACCCCCTAACGGGATATTTCCAAAATTCTTCGGGTGTAAGTGCGCCTCCGGTATTTACAGAAACTGGGGGGTCATAAATTACCCAGGTCATGGCTATTTGATTGGCGCTTAGTGCTGGAAATTTACTCCGGGTTGCCTCTATAATACCTGTGCCAAGAGTTTGTATCTTTGGGTCTGGATGGAAAAATGCCATAACAGGAAATTAGTTTTAAATATTGGTGACAAATATGGTCATTGACGGATTATCGGATATTTTGGGGCAGCTTTCCCCTAATACAGTGCCATTAAAGCTACTCCCAGTTGAGTATAAATGCCAAGGTGATCTGAATATTTATGATTCTCCTGAGTGTAGGACTCTGGCAACTCAGGCGGCGACTGGACGACACCTGCGCCTATTTGAGGTTAACACCGCTGAGGATATGTTAGCTATACCTGTGCAACTGTGGGAGGATGATTACCCAGGTTGGTTGGCGGCGGGGGATGTTGAACATTTGCTAAAGTCACCATCACCATTACCCCGGACAATTATATCACCCCAAAAGATTAACCAGGGTATAAATAAGGCGATCGCATTTTGTCACGAAGCTGCCAAAATTGGTAATACTTACCTATGGGGAGGGACGCTAGGGCCAAATTATGATTGTTCGGGTTTGATACAAGCTGCTTTTTCTGGGCAGGGTATTTGGCTACCGCGAGACGCTTATCAACAACAGGGGTTTGTTCAACCTATACCACCAGTTATCTGGGAAATGAAGCCAGGGGATTTAGTTTTTTTTGGGACATCATCTAAAACTACTCATGTCGGCCTTTATTTGGGTGATGGTAAATATATACATAGTTCGGGGCCAGAACATGGTAATAATGGTATTGGTTATGATGATTTGTGGCACGCCAATAATCCCGTTAGTAAATATTATGCGGAACATTTTATCGGTGCCGGTCGGGTAGTCTCTAGCTATCCTTTTGATGCTTTTGGCAGGTTTAATCGACTGAGGGTTAAGTTTTGAAATCCTATATATCTCGGTGTAAACCTTGGTTACGTTGGCTGATTTTGGGCATTACTTTATTTTTCCTGGCTACGGCTATTAAAAACCACTGGCGAGAGGTGGCAGCACTGCAAATTACTGGCAAAAGTTGGGGATATTTAGCTGTGGCTTGGGTGGTCACTTTTCTGGCTCATATATGGTCTGCCTGGGTGTGGTTATGGATTTTAACAGAGTTGAAATATGGGGGGGATAAAGGGATTGATTTTCGCCGGGGTATCCAGATTTATTTAAAGACTAACATCGCTAAGTATATTCCTGGTAATATTTGGCATTTTTATGGGCGTATTGTAGCTACTAAAAATGCGGGAATAGCTTTAGGTATAGCTACTTTAAGTGTTTTGTTGGAGCCTTTATTGATGGCGGCAGCAGCTTTGTTTATAGCTTTAATCACTCTCGAATCTGCTCATTTATGGTTGCAGATTTTATGTTTAATTGTGGTTTTGGCTGCTGTTCATCCTCGGCTTTTAAATCCGGTTTTAGGGTGGTTGGGTAGAGTTAAATTAAGGTCGGAAAATTTTAGTGATTTTAAAGATAAATACACGGATACTATACAACTACAACGCTATCCGATTAAGCCGTTTTTAGGAGAGTTGGTATTTGTGGGATTACGGGGAATTGGGTTTATTCTAACTCTGCTGGCTATGGGTTATTTTAATTGGCTGGAAGTGCCGAGGGTTTTTGGTGCTTTTAGTTTGGCCTGGTTATTGGGGTTGGTGGTTCCGGGGGCTCCCGGAGGTTTGGGAGTGTTTGAAGCTACGGTTTTAGGATTATTAGAATCTTCAATTGCACCAGGTATTTTATTGGGGACGATCGCCTTTTATAGGGTAGTTAGTATTACGGCGGAAACAGCGGCGGCGGCTTGGGCGGCTGGGGATGAAAAAGCTAGAAACTCAAGGTAAATTGCTCTGGTTATGGGTTGCTTATAAATGCTGATGGCAATCTACCCCTAAATATTATATAATCGGATAAGCCCAACTCTCGTCAGGTTTGTGTCTTGATTAGATAAAAATATATTCACCAGTGAAATTTTATTGATATCAGCTATGCAACCAGAAGTAAAATCAGCCATAATTCGAGATCCTTTGATAGTATCAGGTGATTTAACTGTCATGGAAGCGATCGCCTTTATGAGTGGTGTCCGCCTTCAGTGTCAGATGACTGATAATATATCAATATCCGAGTCAGAACCGGACCTAGAAGCCCGATCAACCTGTGTGATAGTGTTGCAAGACCTAATGGTGGTTGGTATCCTTACACAGCGCGATATTGTGGGTCTAGCTGCTCAACAGCAAAATCTGGGACAGTTACTAATTGAGGAGGTAATGACTCCATCTGTCATTACTTTACGGGAATCAGAACTTACGGATTCACTCACTATCATTAACTTACTACAAAAGCACCGGATTCGACATTTACCTATAGTTGATGATAGCGATCGCTTAGTGGGATTGGTTACCCATCAGAGTCTGCGAAAATTGATGCGCCCCATTGACTTATTGCGGTTGCGGTTAGTCTCGGAAGTCATGACCCGCAATGTTGTATCTGCTAACTGTGATCAGACCATGTTAGAAATAGCCCGCTTAATGTCGGAAAGACGGGTTAGTTGTGTGGTCATTGTGGAAACTCAGGGTGATGCTGATCATGCTATGCAAATTCCCCTCGGAATTTTGACGGAGAGAGATTTATTGCAGTTTCAATCCTTGGGTTTAAACTGGGAAAATATCCGGGCTGCCAATATGATGAGTTCCCCTTTATTTACCATTAGACCAAAGGAGAATTTATGGGAAGTTCAGCAACTAATGGAACAACGCCGAATCGGCCGGGGGATAGTCACGGGAGAAAGGGGGGAACTATTAGGAATTGTCACGCAAACCAGTTTACTGCAATGTTTTAATCCGTTGGAATTATACAAATTGGCGGAGGTGCTAGAGGAGAAAGTCTCGCGGCTAGAATCGGAAAAATTCAAACTCCTAGAAAATCGGGCGGCTGAATTAGAATCACAGGTTAAACAGCGGACTGCTGAATTAAGGAAGCGGGCTGAAGGGGAAAAGTTAATCTCAGAATTGGCTACTAAAATTCGCTCCTCCCTAGATTTACAGACGATTTTAGATACTACGGTTGAGGAAGTGCGACAGGTGCTAAAATGCGATCGCGTTAATATTTGGCGGTTTGGCGATGATTGGGAAACGGTAGTGGTAGCAGAGTCTACTAATTCGCCGGTTTCTTTGATAGGAGAACGCATCGCAGATACCTGTTTTAAGCAAAGCCAGGCGGAGATTTATCGCCAAGGAAAGATTAGGGTAGTTTCGGATATTTATACTACAGAAATGACGGACTGTCACCGAGAGATGCTGATCCGGCTTCATACCCGCGCTAAAATTATACTACCTCTGCTGTGTGGTGAACAACTTTGGGGGCTGCTTAATGTAACTGAAAGTGAACATCCACGGCAATGGAAAGCCGAAGAAATCGAACTACTACGAGCCTTATCTGTACAATTAGCTATCGAGCTTCAACAAGCCACTAACCATCAACAGTTACAGATTGAATTACAGGAAAAAACCCGGATAGAGGCAGAATTAAGAACCACGGAAACGAAACTGCGGAAAGCCCAAAAAATAGCGGGACTTGGTACTTGGCAACTTGATCACAAAACCCAGAGATTATTATGGTCAGACGAGGTGTTTGCGTTCTTTGAAATTGAACCAGAAAATTTTAGCTATACCCACGATGAATTTCTCAGCTTTGTACATCCAGAAGATCGCGATTTAGTAAATGATATGTATAACCAACATCTATGCGATCGCCAGTCCTATAGTATTAGTTACCGCATTTTACTAAATGATGGTAGAATTAAGTATGCACAAGAATATTGCGATACCCTTTATGACGAGAATAATCAGCCAATTTGTTCTGATGGAACTATCCAAGATATCACCCTACAAAAAAAATTAGAACAGGAACATATCCGCGCGGAAGATATGCGACAACAGGCTGAATCTATTAGCCGAGAAGTGAAACTATTAGATAATATTTTAGATATCATCCTAGCCGGATATTGGGATTGGGATATTTCCGGCAATACAGAATACCTTAGTCCGGGCTTTAAGCGTATGTTTGGCTATGAGGATCACGAACTGCCCAACTCCCCCGAAAGTTGGCAAAACCTGCTTTTTCCAGAAGATTTGCCGGGAGTATTAGACTGTTTTGAAAAACATATAAAAAGTCGTGGTAAAATCCCCTACTACAACGAAGTTCGATATCGCCACAAAAATGGTTCGACGGTTTGGGTGGTGTGTTCTGGACAGGTGATTGAGTGGGACGATGATGGTAATGCTATGAGGATGGTAGGCTGTCATATTGATATTAGCGATCGCAAAAAGTCGGAAATTGCACTACAAGAAAGCGAGGCGCGTTATCGCCGCATTATTGAAACTACCCTAGAGGGGGTATGGATAATTGATGGGGATGCTAAAACTACCTTTGTGAATCAACGAATGGCAGATATGCTGGGTTATACTCCATCGGAAATGATAGGTATGGGGTTGATAGACTTCTTGAACTCCTCAGAGCAACTTCAAACCCAAAACTACCTCGAAAGGAGAAAGCAAGGTATCCAGGAACAGCATACCTGTAAATTTCAACGCCGAGATGGGACGGCTTTGTGGGCGATCGTTTCTACTACGCATCAGTTAGATAACCAAGGTAACTTTGTGGGGGCTATTAGCTTATTAACTGATATTAGTCAACTGGTGAGTATTCAAGAAGCCTTAAAAACTTCGGAAATGCAGCTTAGTGGGATTCTGAATAGTTCCGAATATGGGATTATGGCGTTTCGTTCGGTTCGGAATGAACAGGGTAAGATTATTGATTTTGAATGGTTATTGGTGAATCCTAGCGCTGGTAAAGTAGTCGGTAAATCAGCAGATGAGTTAATTGGGAAAAGGTTACTGGAGGAATTGCCAGAGTATCAAGAAAGTGGCTTATTTGAACACTATGTGGAAGTGGTAGAATCGGAAAAATCCGTGAAAAAAGAGTTTTATTATAACCAGTATGGCATTGACTTTTGGTTTGAAAATATTTCGGTCAAATTAGGGGATGGTTTCGCGGTGACTTTCCGTGATATCACCGGAATTAAACAATCGGAAAAAGCCCTAAGTCTAGCAAACGAACAATTGAATAATCGGATCAATGAACTAGATCAACGCCATGCAGAAATGTTGCTTTTGAGTGAAATTAGCGACTTTATGCAGGCGGCTTTGACTGTACAAGAAGCCTGTGAAGCGATTAGCTATTTGCTAGAACCCCTTTTCCCAGAATGTGCTGGCGGAATTTTTTTGATGGCGGCTTCCCGGGACTCGCTGGAAATGATTTCTTCTTGGGGAAAAGAATGCACCTCAGTCTCGGTTTTTGTGCCGAAAGATTGTTGGGCTTTGCGCCGGGGAAGGGTACATTTATGTAATCATGAAAAAGGGGGTATTTCTTGCCGACATATTCAGGTAAGTTCTACCCTCTCTTGCACATTGTGTGTTCCGATGATGGCTCAGGGAGAGACTTTGGGTTTGTTTTATCTAAGTACAGATTCGGCGACGGCTTTATCTGAGGCAAAACAGCAGGCGGCGAGTACGGTGGCGGAACAGATAGGGATGGCGATCGCCAATTTAAACCTCCGCGCCACTCTGGAACATCAGAGCATCCGTGACCCTCTCACCGGACTTTTTAATCGTCGCTATTTAGAGGAATATTTGAGTCAGGAAATAGCCCGAGCCCAACGGCAAAAGCACCCCATTGGGGTCATCATGATGGATATAGACAATTTTAAGCATTTTAATGATACATTCGGTCATGATGCGGGGGATTATGTATTACAAAAAGTGGGAGAACTGCTGAAACAGAAGGTGCGAGAATATGATGTTGCTTGTCGCTATGGGGGTGAAGAAATGACCCTAATTTTGCCGGGGTCTTCCCTAGAAAATACTTCCATGAGGGCTGAACAAATTAGAGAGGCGATCGCCTCCCTTGTAGTAGCCAGTGGTGGTCAACATTTAGGCAGTATCACCGCCTCCTTCGGTGTGGCAGCCTTTCCCAAGCATGGTAGTATAGGTATAGACCTAATCCAGGCGGCTGATGCTGCTCTCTACCGCGCCAAAGCAGACGGACGCAACCGGGTTGTGATTATTCCATAATCATGAGAAACTTACGGCAACCCGCCCCTAAATTATGCTTTAGCGATCGCCGGTTTCCCACAAAGTACGCGCGTAACATTCGCCCCGCGGCTCCAGTTCATCGTACAGGCGCAGGCTTAGTAAAATAGCCTCTCGCGCCTAATTGATAAGCCATCTGGCGGTGTCTGTCAGCCCCCCCCCTAGAAGTTAACATAGCAATAGGTAGACCTTCGAGTTGTGGGTCTTTCTGCATTCCGGAGAGAAGTTCCAAGCCGTCCATACGAGGCATTTCAATATCACAGAAAAAGTTGGCTGGTTTTTTGCGCGGCGTATCTCAGCACCCGCCCCTACAGGGTGGGCGGTTTGTTGTTGGGTTGTTGTTTCCCCTGTTTGAGAACAGTCAGCCAATCTTTGGATTAAGCGATGGCTTTCCCTTCATGGGGTGGAAAGGTAAGGCTATACGTCTTGCTGCCTCGTATCGGACGATTCGGGTATGAAATAAGGCTGAGATGCCTGAAATAACCACCCTGTGGGGAATCCAGCCCCGAGTCTGGATATAAGAGGCTCGTCTCTGACCATCCCCATAACTGTTTATATGTCCCGACGTTTGGAACTCAACCTCTCCAAACAAGGCAGGGAACTCAAGGTCATAAAACAAACTGTTTTGAATGGGAAGTTATGACCCCATGATAACAATGAGTAGAGAGTGCGAAATGTTGAGGAGACCAAATAAGGCTGTTATGCCTGAAATCACCTCCTAGTGGGGAAGCCAGCCCCGAGTCTGGATAAGAGGTCGGAGCCTCGAACCATTCCCCATAACTGTTTATACGTCCCAACGTTTGGATTGAACCCCCAAACAAGGCAGGGAACTCAAGGTCATCAAACAAACTGTTTTGAATCGGAAGTTATGACCCCATGATAACAATGAGTAGAGAGTGCGAAATGTTGAGGAGACCAAATAAGGCTGTTATGCCTGAAATCACCTCCTAGTGGGGAAGCCAGCCCCGAGTCTGGATAAGAGGTCGGAGCCTCGAACCATTCTCCATAACTGTTTATACGTCCCAACGTTTGGATTGAACCCCCAAACAAGGCAGGGAACTCAAGGTCATATAGCATTGGTCAAGGTGGTTAGGACGCAGCTTTTATAACGGAATCCATGGCATCATCGAGAGAATCAAACTGCTCACGTGCAATGGCGAATGCGGGCTTTCAACCACGACCAACATTTCTCTATCTTGTTGAGGTCTGGCGAATAAGGTGGTAGATAGAGCAAACGGCATTGAGCCGCCTCCACTAGCTCAGGAATCCGTCCCCCTTTATGAAACGTTGCATTGTCTAGCACTAGAGTCTGACCTGGCTTCAGTGTTGGAATTAAGATGAACTCCAACCACAACTCAAACACTGTCCGATTACAACAACCCTCAAAGCGATCGGGGGCTAAGAGTTGTTGATGACACCATGGGGCCATATAGCTCACCCTGCCCTGCCTCTTCCCTGATTTGAGGGCATCGAAGCGTTGTCCTTCCTGGCAGTAACCATAAGGATAATCCGAGTCTTGACTATTCATGCCAGCTTCATCGAGGTAGACCACTTCTTGTGGCTCCATATGTTCAATCTGAGCAATAAACTCCTCTCGCTGTTGCTGATCACGTTCTTGGTAGCCGTAAGTTTTTTTTTCCGGTGAAGCCAATTTTCTTCAAGGCTCTGGATATGGTGCCAGGAGAGATGTCGTCATCCCAAAGTTCAGCCATTGGAGCGGAGGTTTGATCGCCATGCTCTTGGGCAAAAGCCTTGAATTTTTGCCAGTCGGTAATTTTGTGGTTATTGCCAGGTCGGTGATTAGGTTTAGGGAGGAAGTCTCCGGTCTGTGCTTTTCTTTGCAGCCAGAGATTAATGGTGTTCCGGCTGACATGGAAAACTTGACTGGCTTCTGTTTTGGGCATACCGTCTAGTTCAATTGCATCAATAACTTTTTGTCTGAGGTCGTAACTATAGGGGGCTGGCATTTTTGGTCTTCTTAGTCATCTCGTCCTCTCCATTATACGTCCTAACTTTCCTGTCTGGTGCTATAAAAAAAACTGTTTTGAATGGGAAGTTATGACCCCATCATAACAATGAGTAGAGAGTAACGGCGATAGCCACCCCCAGTTTGAGGAATCATAACCCGTCAGATTGAAGCGGGGAACGGAAGGCGTGAGGTAGAACCTACTACCAAGACGCGACCACTGCCAACCATCCATGATTAGGGAAACCGAATGTCTGGCTTGAACCATCGTAACTCTCTAGTAGCGAAATAGGTTGACACGCTACGTTCAAAAGAACAAGGGGAAAAGTAGGAGGCTTCTTTACCTACCTACACAGACCTTTAAAGTACCCCGGTGGACAGGACAAATCTAAAGATGGAATGCCCGTATAAACGGAACGTTGTAACCCCTCTAATGCTCTGCCTATAAACAAGTGAGTAATGCTATTCACAAGGCAGTAGTGAAAAATGTAAGCGCATGGTTAGAGAGTGAAGGATGTGACCAGAAGTTAAAGCCCAATTGTCATGGTGGGGATATGCCCACAGGTCACGGTGTGGATATAGATACTAAGCCCAGTAGGAGTATTATGACGAGAGCGAGTTGAAAGACTACGTGGTTGTATACAGCTCTGAAGGAGGAAGTGCGAAAGCAGGGGGTAGTAGCCCTATTCCTATAACAATAGGGTGTCCACATCAGGAGCCGTGTGATGGGAAGCTATCAAGCACGGTTTTGAATGGGAGTTCGCGAAGGTGACTTCACTCTCGACCCCTACCCTTAGAGGGTGAAGGATGTGACCAAAAGCCAATGCCCAACTGTAATGGTTGGGATATGCCCAGAGGTCACGGTGTGGATATAGATACTGCGATTATTAGGAATATAATGGCGAGAGCGAGTTGAAAGACTACGTGTTGCATATAGCTCTGAACAAAGAAGGACAAAGCAGGGGGTAGTAACTCTGTTCCTTTGACAAATAGGGTATCCACATCAGGAGCCGTGTGATGGGAAACTATCAAGCACGGTTTTGAATGGGAGTTGGGGAAGGCGACTTCACTCTCGACCCCTACCCTTAGAGGGTGAAGGATGTGACCAGAAGCCAATGCCCAACTGTAATGGTTGGGATATGCCCAGAGGTCACGGTGTGGATATAGATACTGCGATTATTAGGAGTATAATGGCGAGAGCGAGTTGAAAGACTACGTGTTGCATATAGCTCTGAACAAAGAAGGACAAAGCAGGGGGTAGTAACTCTGTTCCTTTGACAAATAGGGTATCCACATCAGGAGCCGTGTGATGGGAAACTATCAAGCACGGTTTTGAATGGGAGTTGGGGAAGGCGACTTCCCTTTCGACCCCTACCCCTAGAGGGATAGAGATGTTGCAAGAAGCAAATGCCTTATGTAATAATAAGGATAAGCAGACGTGCCACGGTGTAGATGTAAATCCTGTAATAAGTAGGAGTATTACGGCGAGAGCGAGTTGAAAGACTACGTGCTGCATATAGCTCTGAACAAAGAAGGACAAAGCAGGGGGTAGTAACTCTGTGACAATGACAATGGGCATCTACATCAGGAGCCGTGTGCTGGGAAACTCGCAAGCACGGTTTTGAATGGGAGGGGATGGAGGCGACTCCGTTCTCGACCCCTACTTGGGTTAAAGGTAAGGCGATACGTGCTACGCACACGCTACGCGATCGCATTTCCGTAAGGCGATACGTGCTACGCACACGCTACGCGATCGCATTTCCGATAGTCACTGGAATCTAAGCTGAACCAATGTCTCTAGCAGAAACTGAGAGATTTTTAGATAATTTAAAAATTATTAGGGGTCGAGATAGACCTCACGGTCTACCCCTCCCATTCAGCAGCAGAACCGTACATGAGACTTTCACCTCATACGGCTCCTAGTTTGACCGTCTCCTTGTTAAGAGTACAGCATCATCTCTTCATCAAGAGCTGTTTTATCGTCGTGACAATGTCGGTGTAATAATTGAAGATTCTTGTAGTCATCCTTTCCGCCTTGGCTTCTAGGTACAATGTGGTCTACTTCAATTAAATCTGATGGGGTAAAGAATTGCCCACACCAGGTACATCTACCTTTTGGTTTTTTGAGTAGTTTTGCTACCCTAATTGGCGTGTCGATTGCTTGTCCTTTCCTGGTTGCCCAGTAAGTCCAATTTCCGTCATAAAGTGTTGCGTCGGGGCGTATTAGGGTGTGTCTGACAATTGGAGTCCAGTTGTGTTTGAATAGATGTATCCCATCTTTGGTTTGGAATAGCCAATTTTCGTGTCTTTCTTTCCCATTGCTAAGTTTAATTGTTCCATGTCTGAAATAATTACTTAGCTTTTCGTAACTTGCCTTTCCGCATCTTGATGCTGTCCATGCCCGTAACATTTGCCAGATTATTTTGTCTAGCTTAGTGAAGGTCTCTTTTGAGACTACCGCTGAATAATAGTTTGCCCATCCTCTTATGATTGGGTTTAGTCTACTAATCAGGGTTGATTGGGGTGCTGTCTTATGTTGTTTGATTACACCTTTAATCACTTCTGTATGGGCTTTAACTGCTTTATGGCTGGGTTTTATGTGAGTTTTGTGTCCTAATGGTTTTCCATGTGGAGTTTTCCCAGTTTTATATTTTCCTACAGGATATTGCCTAATATTGAAACCTAAGAAATCAAATCCGGGTTCCTCTGCTTTGCCGTTATACTCAATGTGATTGAGCGTGTGGCAGATTCGAGTTTTTTCAGGTTTAATCTCTAATCCAATAGGCTTTAGCCATTTGGAAATAGCAGTTTGGCACTGTTCAATGATTTCTAAGTCTTTTGAGATGACCACGAAATCATCAGCGTATCTTATGACTCTCGCAAAAGGGCGATTGTCTGATTTCCTAGGATACAGTTTTTCAATTAACCTAATCATACCCAACAGTGCGATGTTGGCGAGTATTGGACTTATTACCCCTCCTTGAGGTGTCCCTGCTTCTGTATTCTCGAATACACCGTTATCTAGCACTCCCGCTTTGAGCCATTGTTTCAGGTCTCTTTTTAGGCGGCTTGGACAATGAATTTTGGACAGTAGGTATTCATGGTTCACGGTAAGAGCATTTTGCTATATCCGCGTCAAGAACATAGTACTGTCCTTGATTTATGGCAGTATAAATTCTGCTAATTGCGTCATGGGCTGACCGTCCTGGACGGAACCCATAGCTTGTGCCTTCAAATCTCGATTCCCATTCAGGTTCGAGAGCCGATTTAACCAAGGCTTGCCTTGCTCTATCTTGGATTGTGGGTATTCCTATTCCAGCTTTTTTCATCCCTACCAGGTTTTGGAATCCAAACCCGTCGCAGTGGTTTTGCTTTGAGGTTTCCCTTAATGTTCTTAACAAGCTCAAACCTTTGTCTTGAAGAGATTGCTCTTACTCCATCAACTCCGGCTGTTTTCTTGCCTTGACCCGCTTGGGGGGGCGGGTTTATTAAGCTGACTGTTGGGAAGCATGGCTGACCGTGGAACCCGCCCCTACAGTCGCACTGCTAAGAGCCGAGCATAGTATGATTTCACCAATAGACGTTGCCACCTTCTGGCTTTTGCATCTTGTCCCGATTTAGCTGCTTGAAATATACTCTTTTGGAGCTTGAAAACTTTCCGTTGAACCTTAGTCCATGGGATTGCCTTCCATGCGTTGTTCGTAGTCTTGATTGGTTTTGATTTCCCAAATCCTTTCTTTAAACTCGCTATCGCCATTTGTACACCTACTTGACTCTATTTCTTTACAATCAAACCGTGACCCGTTAGCATATCCCTACCATTACAGTTGGGCGTTGGCTTCTGGTCACATCTCGCATCCTCAAAGACTTGCGGTTACACTTATCCCTACTGATATCTCGACCAGATAATCAGAGTCTAGGAGGACTTAAAACGTTCCGTTTATATGGGCATTCCATCTTTAGATTTGTCCTATCCACCGGGGTACTTTAAAGGTCTGTGTAGGTAGTGCTAAGATTATCCTACTTTTCCCCTTGCTCTTTTGAGCGCAGCGTGTCAACCTCTTTCGCTACTTAATTCTTACGATGGTTCAAGCCGGACATTCGGTTTCCCTAATCATGGATGGTTGGCAGTGGTCTCGTTTCTGGTGTTGGGTTACACCTCGGAGCCTTCCGTTCCCCGCTTCAGTCCTGGGTTTGTGATTCCCAAAACTGGGGGTGGCTATCGCCGTTACCCTCAACTCTGTTTCGTAATTTCTCGTTATGTTAAGGATGGTTACGAATTGTTACAGAGTATATTGACCTTGGGTTTCCTGCCTTGATTTGGTATCTTATTGATACAAATCGTTGGGACATATAAGCAGTTATGGGGATGGTCAGAGGCGAGCCTCTTGTATTCAGCCAAGGGGATGAAATCGCCATCAGGCAGTTATTTCGGGTATTGCAACCCTATTTCATGCCTGAACGTCTCGCACCTTAATATGCACTATGCGGGAATTGTGTTCAACCGTATCATTAGACAGGGAGATATCAGTCAAGACTGCTATAATGTATTTTATTAATTTACTTTTGAGGGACTTTATGAGTGATTTATTCAAGGGATTTGAGCAGTTGCTAGAGTTAGTAAAAGCTCTAGAGGAAAAAGTTGAAAATGGAGAAATTAAAACTGATATTCAGTTTAACTCACGCTCATTAAGCAGTATTCCCAGAACGGGTAACATTCCCCGTACTAATAATAATACAACTAGTAATGTTGGTACTACTTCCATTCGTACCCCATCTTCCCCAGCACGTGATACAGGTGCATCTGACCCAAATGTACAACCTGAAGGTAATTTAGGTATAACCCTCAAAGATATTGGGGGATTGAACCAAGAACTCAAAGAACTCAAAGAACTGATTGCTATTCCTTTAAAACGCCCTGACCTGCTAGTTAAGTTAGGACTCGAACCTACACATGGGGTGTTATTAGTTGGTCCCCCCGGTACTGGCAAAACACTCACAGCTCGTGCGTTAGCTGAAGAACTCGGGGTTAACTACATTGCCCTTGTTGGGCCTGAAGTCATCACCAAATATTATGGTGAAGCAGAGCAAAAACTGCGGGCTATTTTTGAAAAAGCTGCCAAAAATGCTCCCTGTATTATCTTTATTGACGAAATTGATAGCTTGGCCCCAGACCGTAGTGCAGTAGAAGGGGAAGTAGAAAAGCGTTTAGTTGCCCAACTATTGAGCCTCATGGATGGTTTCTCCCAGAACAAAGGCGTGATTTTACTCGGAGCTACTAATCGCCCTGATCATCTTGACCCAGCTCTACGCCGTCCTGGACGATTCGACAGAGAAATTCAGTTTCGAGTTCCAGATATCAATGGGCGCAAAGAAATTCTGCAAGTGCTGACTCGTACTATGCCCTTAGATGATTCAGTTGATCTGGAGTTTATTGCCGATCGCACCGTGGGATTTGTGGGGGCTGACTTAAAAGCTGTCTGTCAAAAAGCCGCATACACAGCTTTACGCCGTCAGGTTCCTTCCATTGATATGCAAATTCCAGAAGATATCGCGGTAGAGCAATCCGATTTCTTGCAGGCTCTCAAGGAAATCAAACCAGCAGTACTTCGTAGCATGGAAGTTGAAGTTCCTCATGTGGAATGGGAAGATATTGGCGGCTTGGAAACCATAAAACAGACCTTGCGGGAATCTGTGGAAGGGGCTTTGTTGTACCCAGAACTCTACAAAGAAACAAAAGCCAGAGCGCCCAAAGGAATACTGTTGTGGGGTCCTCCCGGTACTGGTAAAACATTATTAGCCAAGGCTGTGGCTTCTCAAGCCCGAGCTAACTTTATTGGTATTAATGGACCAGATTTACTCAGCCGTTGGGTGGGAGCCAGTGAACAGGCGGTAAGAGAATTATTTGCTAAAGCCCGACAAGCAGATCCCTGTGTAATATTTATCGATGAACTGGATACATTAGCTCCAGCACGGGGAACTTACACTGGTGATTCTGGGGTAAGTAACAGGGTAGTGGGGCAATTACTGACGGAGTTAGATGGTTTAGAATCGGGGTCTAACATTTTGGTAATTGGGGCTACCAATCGTCCTGATGCCATAGACCCTGCTTTGTTACGTGCAGGACGGTTAGATTTACAATTGAAGGTAGATTTACCAAATTTAGATAGTCGGTTCAAGATTTTACAAGTTTACAATCAGGGCAGACCTCTGTTAAATGTGGACTTGGAACATTGGGCTAAGATAACAGAAGGTTGGAATGGTGCAGATTTAGTATTACTCTGCAATCAAGCCGCTGTAGGAGCAATTCGCCGTTTTAGGTCTCAAGGTGAAACAGATACTGCTGCGATCAAGATTACTGTTGATGATTTCCAAGCTTCTTATGAAGCTTTAAGCCAGCAACGTACAGTTTAGTTCAACCTACGCTTTGGGGCAATTTATAAATTGCCCTAATCCTCTGCTTAAAGAACTGCACAAGCGGCGGGTCGCCCGTACGCCAGAACTCGCTAAGCGCTAAATTGGACGCAATGAGGACAGACCACTAAAACCTGGTACGCAGTAATGTTTCCGTCCCCTGACTGGGAATTGGTAGGGTTGGACTCTATAGGTTTGAATATTTTATCGAAAATTTTGGGTTTAAAACCCCGTCGTTCTACGACGGCTTTTCTTGGTTTTTAATGTAAGACTTCAGAACCTCTAATGGTGCGCCACCGATTGAAGATACAAAATAACTAGGCGACCATAAAGATTCTTTTCCGTAGGGTTTAGGGAATCTGGCTTGCCCATATCTACGACTGTCAACTCCTTTTAAAGCATTTACTATGACAGAAATAGAGAGTTGAGGAGGGTATTCAACTAAGGTATGAATATGGTCTGACTCCCCATTAAATTCCAGCACTTGAAAATTCATTTTTTCAGCCACTTCTCTAAAAGACTTCAGGATTAACATCCGGCTCTCCACTGTCAAGATTTGGCGACGATACTTAGTCACACAGACCAAATGAATCTTTAAATCCGAAACAGACGCTCTTTTCGTCAAAGGGTTGACATCTACCAGACTCCTAGCTCTAGTTAATACAGACCAATACAATTTGACAGTATGAAGCTAAGATATCGATATCGAATTTACCCAACAGACCAACAAAAGAGATTGATGTCTCAATTGTTCGGACGCTGTCGGGTAATATTTAACGATGCCTTAGCATATTGTCAATAACAATAGCGTGCGGGTAACAAAAAGCCTAAGTTAAAGGAACTTTCTCAAAGACTTACAGAACTCAAAAAAACCGAGGAGAAAATCTGGTTGGGAGAAGTTTCTTCTATTCCCTTACAACAGTCTTTAAGAGATTTAGAGCAGGCTTACTCTAACTTTTTAAAATCCTGTAAAGGACAAAGAAAAGGTAAGAAAGTTAAACCTCCCAAGTTTAAAAAGCGTAAATCTAAGCAATCCGCTAGATTTATGGATCATGGTTTTAAACACCTTAATTCCGATTACATTTACATCGCTAAAATTGGTGATATTAAAGTAGTCTGGAGTAGAGAGTTACCCACAAAACCTTCTAGTGCTACCTTAATCAAAGACAGTGCTGATAGGTATTTTGTCAGTTTTGTTGTTGAGTTTAATCCTCAACCCTTACCGGAAAACCAAAATTCTGTAGGAATTGATTTAGGAATCACTTATTTTTCCACATTAAGCAATGGTGAGAAAGTTAAATCTCCTAATCCTTTAAAGAAACAACTAAAGCGTTTAAGAAGATGACAACGTAATTGGTCGAGGAAACAGAAAGGCAGTCAAAGAAGGGAAGTTGCTAGAAAGAAATTAGCTAAACTTCACGCCAAGATTTCTGATACCAGAAACGATTTTCTTCAGAAATTGTCAACTCGGATTATTCGTGAAAACCAAACGATAGTCTTGGAAGATTTAAAGGTTTCAGGGATGATGAAAAACCGAAAACTATCCCGTGCTATTTCGGATTTGGGTTGGCGCAGTTTGAGAACAATGCTAGAAGTTAAATCTGTTATGTACGGGCGTGATTTTCGTGTCATTGATAGATGGATTCCCACTTATCAAACCGGTTCTGGCTGCGGTTTTCGCGGTGGTAAAAAAGAATTAAATATGAGAGAGTGGACTTGTTTAAATTGTGGCACATCTCACGATAGAGATGTTAACGCTGCGATTAATATTAAGGTCGCCGGAGGGCATTTGGAGACTTTAAACGGATGTGGAGAGAGGGTCATACTTTCTGTAAAGAAAGCACATCTCAATGAAGCGTCAACCCGTCCAGCATTTCAACAATTGTCAATCTTTGATTTGTTGAAATAGATGGAATCCCCGTTAGCGCACGCCGGGACGGATAGGCGGATGTCAATACAGTCCTCTGTTTCCTAAAGTGCAACTATTTGCAGTTGGGAAGGAAGGCGACAGGCTCACACAGAGGAAACAGCATATGCATGGCTGACGATCGCTTTAGTGGTGGTAGGTGTCGCGTTTGAGCGAGTCGTAGTTTGGGGTTGGTTGGCTGTGGGAAACGCAGTTGTCTGGTTTTTGGATACTTAGGCGATCGCATCCCCGTTTAGTTAGTCGTCTTTTAGAGGCTATTGTCCGGTGGGAAGTGCGGTTGTCTGGTTTTCTAATCTTCGAGAACCCCAAGGCAAGCTGAGTAGGGGCGGGTGCGCGATCAGCCACGGGAAAAACCAGCCAACTATATACACCCGCCCGCGGGTGCGCGATCAGCCACGGGAAAAACCAGCCAACTATATACACCCGCCCGCGGGTGCGCGATCAGCCACGGGAAAAACCAGCCAACTATATACACCCGCCCGCGGGTGCGCGATCAGCCACGGGAAAAACCAGCCAACTATATACACCCGCCCGCGGGTGCGCGATCAGCCACGGGAAAAACCAGCCAACTATATACACCCGCCCGCGGGTGCGCGATCAGCCACGGGAAAAACCAGCCAACTATATACACCCGCCCGCGGGTGCGCGATCAGCCACGGGAAAAACCAGCCAACTATATACACCCGCCCGCGGGTGCGCGATCAGCCACGGGAAAAACCAGCCAACTATATACACCCGCCCGCGGGTGCGCGATCAGCCACGGGAAAAACCAGCCAACTATATACACCCGCCCGCGGGTGCGCGATCAGCCACGGGAAAAACCAGCCAACTATATACACCCGCCCGCGGGTGCGCGATCAGCCATCGGAAACACCAGCACCACTCGCACACAGACCATGCCTTGGCAGCGAAACGCCCAGAGACCCAGCGAACAGAGGAAAAACCAGCCAACCCCATACACCAATTATTAATTATTAATTATTAATTATTAATTCCAGCCAACTATATACACTCGCCCCCAGGGTGCGCGATCAGCCATCGGAAACACCAGCACCACTCGCACACAGACCATGCCTTGGCAGCGAAACGCCCAGAGACCCAGCGAACAGAGGAAAAACCAGCCAACCCCATACACCAATTATTAATTATTAATTATTAATTATTAATTCCAGCCAACTATATACACTCGCCCCCAGGGTGCGCGATCAGCCATCGGAAACACCAGCACCACTCGCACACAGACCATGCCTTGGCAGCGAAACGCCCAGAGACCCAGCGAACAGAGGAAAAACCAGCCAACCCCATACACCAATTATTAATTATTAATTATTAATTATTAATTCCAGCCAACTATATACACTCGCCCCCAGGGTGCGCGATCAGCCATCGGAAACACCAGCACCACTCGCACACAGACCATGCCTTGGCAGCGAAACGCCCAGAGACCCAGCGAACAGAGGAAAAACCAGCCAACCCCATACACCAATTATTAATTATTAATTATTAATTATTAATTCCAGCCAACTATATACACTCGCCCCCAGGGTGCGCGATCAGCCATCGGAAACACCAGCACCACTCGCACACAGACCATGCCTTGGCAGCGAAACGCCCAGAGACCCAGCGAACAGAGGAAAAACCAGCCAACCCCATACACCAATTATTAATTATTAATTATTAATTATTAATTCCAGCCAACTATATACACCCGCCCCATAGGACCCAAACACCAGCACCACTCGCACACAGCTCTGCCCTTTGCACGGTACGGCTACAAGACTGGTAGGGGCGGGTGCTTGTAGGGGCGGGTGCAAGATCCGCTATCGGAAACACCAGCACCACTCGCACACAGACCATAGGACCCAAACACCAGCACGACTAGCACACAGCTCGAGTCTGATCGCCCGCCCCCAGCTTCACTTTAGCGCCTGCTGGTTTCCCGACAATTTCACCGCGTAACATTCGCCCCGCCGCTTCGAGTAATTGTTCTTCTAGGTAAGGCTTAGTAAAATAGCCTCTCGCGCCTAATTGATAAGCCATCTGGCGGTGTCTGTCAGCGCCCCTAGAAGTTAACATAGCAATAGGTAGACCTTCGAGTTGTGGGTCTTTCTGCATTCCGGAGAGAAGTTCCAAGCCGTCCATACGGGGCATTTCAATATCGCAGAAGACGATATCACAGGGTAAGCCAGATTTAAGTTTTTCCCAGGCTTCCTTACCGTCGCGGGCTTCTTCAACCCGATAGCCGGATTTTTCAAAGGTCATAGACAACAACGATCGCACTGTAATCGAATCATCAACAATCAGCACAGTCGGCTCAGTTTTAGAGGCGGGAGCATCTATGGGTTCACTGGGGAGATTATCATCCCCTATCATGGTATTATCAGTTCGGCGTACCCGATCAGTAGCCAGGTCAATTAATTCTAAAACATCGGCGATCGCCACAATTTGACCATCCCCCAAAACAGTCGCCCCGGCGATACCAATAGGTTTAGGTACCGGACCTTCAAGCTGTTTAATTACGATTTCCTGTTCTACCAAAACCTGATCAACTTGAACAGCCAGATAATTAAGCGCCGCCCGTAGTACAATCACAGAAATCATATCCTCTTCGATATTCGCACCATAAACACCGCCGCGACCCAAATGGCGTTTATAGGTAAGTAATTCCCGCAGGTGGCGGAAAGGCAGCACCGAACCCCGCCATTCTAGGGTCTGTTTACCGTCTGATCCTGTTTTAATTTGCTCACGAGGCACATCGATCATATCCTCCACCCCATCCATAGGGAAAGCAATCCGAGCCCGATCGCTAATACAACAAAGCGCCCGGGAGATACTCATATTGAGTGGGAGGCGGATCGTAAAGGTAGTTCCCTCTCCCAATACCGAATCGGTAGTAATATTGCCTCGAATTTCCGCCAAATTCGTCCGCACCACATCCATACCAACCCCTCTACCTGCAATATCACCCGCCTGATCCTGGGTAGTAAAACCCGGCAGGAAAAGCAAATTGTATGTATCATGGTCTGGCAGATTTGAAGCGGATTCCAGGGTCAATAAACCCTTCTGTATAGCTTTTTCCTTAACCCGATTCACATTAATTCCCGCCCCATCATCAGAAACCGATAACACCGTTTGGTTGCCTTGGTGGAAAACCTTAATGGTAATCTGACCCGTGGGCGACTTACCCGCCGCCTTACGGACTTCTGGGGATTCGATACCGTGAGCGATCGCATTATTTACCAAGTGAGTGAGAGGGTCGCGCAATTTACCCAAAAGCATTTTATCTATGAGGGTATCTCGACCTTCCACCACCAATTCCGCCTGTTTACCACACTTAATCGACAGATCCCGCACCGGACGTTTCAGGCCATCGGTTGCCCCGGCGAACTGTTCCATTCTCGCTTTATTCAAGCCTTCCTGTAACTGATTAGTTACTTGGCGCAGTTGGCGACTCACCTGATCTGCTTCTTCCACCAAGAATTCAATATCAGCGGCCGACTCTCGCACCCGCACCACCAACTCAATAATTTCTTGAGAGAGTGTGTGGAAGGGGGTAAAGCGATCGAGTTCTGTGGAGTCAAAAGTGTTAGGATCTGATCTAGTCGGGTGTTCATCACCACCGCCATGATAACTTCCGTGGAAAGAAGCTGATTTTTGCCGATTAGACAATAGGGAAATTTCCAGCAGTGATCGCTCATAGAAATCCTGCATCCGCTGACCCACATCACTTAGCAGCGACACCTGATCCAGCAGGTTATCTAAAAACTGTCGCATCCTTTCTTGGTCTTGTTCCAGGCTATTGCGGTTAACCACCAGTTCCCCAATCAGGTTACTGAGATTATCCAATTCTTTCACCGGAACTTTAGCGATCGGATCAAACTTAGTAGTTTGAGATTTTTGATAAGACGGGCTATATTGGGCGGCTATGGGTTCTTCCAGCAGTTCAGCCAACTCCTTGAACTCATCATCCTCACAGTAGCGATCCCTCTGTTCTTCCCAGGTACTCGATTGCGCCCGGCTCGGTGCTGTTTCACCCAAAAGGCGATCGAGATCAGATAGCACCCCATCATCAGCATTATCATCATCAGTCGTATTTTGATCATCCGTAGACCCTAGCAAATCATCCAGGAGACTCAAATCATCTTCCCAATCACTATCTAACCCCACATCTGGAGTCGTGGTTATGTTGTCAGTTGTCTGCGACGGGGCTGGTAATGGTGTGCTTTCAGTTTTCGGTGCGTTACCCAGTTGGTCGGTTTTCCCAGTGTTTTTTTTGCTACCCAAGCTAACGCACTCTACGGTTTCCTCCGTGTCGCTACTACCAAACAAATCATCAAAATCAAACAAATCTGCAGTTCTATCATCCCACTTCGACTCAGGTGGCGTTTGAACCTGTTTGTCCTCAGCAATAGTGTCTACACTAGAGGTTAATTTGCCATTGTTGTTATCCTCACGGGCTAACACCTCAAACCAATCAAGATCCTCATCAGTCCCCCCATCTTGATTATCACTCTCCCAAGGATCCGGGGTATCTAATGATTGACCAATCCCTGTTGAACTTTCAGGCGCGACAGTTGTTTCCTGTTCCTCATCATCAAGTTCCAACAACTGTTGGATAAAATTATCCGGGTCATCATTACTACTTTTCTTGACAGGTTTAGAATCGGCTGGAGAATTTTCTGGGGTCGGTCGATCGCTTGATTCTAGTTCTTCTAACAGGAGGCTAGTTAAATCGTCATCATCATCAGAAACCGGCTTAAAGTTGCTTTCATTAGACGGCGGTTCATTGCTAAAAAAGCTGTCAAAATCTTCTGTATCACTGTTCAAGTCGGAAAGTTTATCAGCTTCTTCGAGCAGCCTTTCCTCTTCCCAAGCATCTTCAATACCGCCCCCATGACGATCAACCACCTCAAACAGATCCGCCAAACTTTTCAACTCTTCCGGTTGCATTTGCGGCCCTGGGGGGTGGCCGCTGTGTTCTTTTTCCATCTCCACAGAATCAACCAATGGGAAATCATCTAGTATTGATTCTGATGTCTTCTCCGGTTCCAAATCAATCTCATCAGTTTCTTCTACTTCCGAGTTCGTAGTTAAATCTAATTCCGACCAAAATTCATCATCAGCCGTTAAAATTCCCTTACCATTCCCATTCCCATTATCTACAGGAGGCAGTAATTTTGATAACTCCGAATCTACAACTATTTCACTTTCTCTATTACTTAGCACTAAATACTGAGCCTGTTTCATGCCAGTAATCACCACAGGAGCCAGAGTTTTATAGCTATTTGCCCCATAAGCGATCGCCTTTTCTACAGTGTCTAAAAATTGCACCCAGTGCATTTTATCAAAAGTTTCTCCACCCCTAGCCAATTCCCGACAAATTTCAATTAAGCGGTTTCTATTGGCGGTATTATCCGACTTTTTAAACAAATCCAGCATTTCCCGCAACCGTGAAGTTACATCACCACAAAAGAAAAGTTCTTCCGCACTATTGATCGCCTTAACTGTCACTTTCGGAGCAACCTTCACCGCCACAGGAGCCTGAGCCGGGGCTGTTTTCGGGACGCTAGTAGCACCTTCCGCCACTACACCATTTAGTTCCGATAGGTTTTTTAAATTATAGTTTAGTGCTTCAAAAACCGGCTCAACTTCCGTTAACAGGCTTTGGGAAGTTTCCTCTGTCAGTCCATAGGGACCCGACAGATTATCTATTAAAGCTTGCAGGGTATCAAATACTCGTAAAAATAGCGATTCTAGTTGTTGATCAACCTCAATATGAGATTGTTCCGTTATTTTTTCCAACGCTTTAAAGTTATCTTCCAGGCGATGGGCACTTTTTTGGATACTATGAAGACCGAGCATAGCTGCTCCCCCTTTCACCGAGTGAGCCGCCCGATACACCTCATATAATAGTTCTCGGTCTTCAATGGTACTTTGCAGATTCAGCAAGCCCTGTTCTATGGTATTGAGGTGGTCTCTCGCCTCCTCAATAAAGTAACCCATTATCCGTTGTTGTTGTTCTGGTTCCATGGCTTTTTAATAGTATAAATAAATGGACAATATTATTTTTTTAAAACTCAGACACTTACTCAGAAAATCACATTTTACGAGGGTTCATTAATCTTTGACTAGGAACTTTGGCTATTAACGTTCCGAAGGATCTACTCGGAACCTTTCCACCGAAGTTAGCAGATCTCGTGCTACTCCTACCAGGTTACTGAGGGCGCTGGCGACCCTTTGGGCTTCTTGGGATGTATCTTGGGCGCTTAGTTCTACCGCCTGCATTACTTCAGCCACCGCCCTAGCTGTTTCGTTTTGCTCAACCGTATCAGCCGTAATTGATCGCACCAAAACATCAATACGATTGGTTACTTGGATGATATCATCAAGCGATCGCTTCGCTTGTTCCGCCAGACGGGTCCCCTCAATTACTTGCTGGTTTCCTTCCTCCATTGCCATCATTACAGAACTGGTTTGGCTTTGGATCTGCATTACAATTTGTTCAATTTCCTTGAGGGACTTAGCCGACTTATCCGCCAGTTGTCGCACCTCATCAGCCACAATAGCAAAACCACGGCCTGCTTCTCCCGCCCTAGCCGCCTCAATACTAGCATTCAAAGCCAGTAAGTTAGTCCGCGAAGCAATATTAGAAATGATTGCGACAATTTTCGAGATTTCCTGAGAAGATTCAGCCAAACGCTTAACATCTCGCGTCGTTTCTGCCACTGTTTCCCTAATTTTCAAGATACCAGCCACAGTCATTTCTACCGCTTCACCACCCTTAGTTGCTACAGCCGCCGCCGTCCTGGCTACTTCCTCAGCTTCCTTGGCGCTATCTGCTACCCGTTGAATAGCATCAGTCAGCAGTTGCACCGAATTAAGAGTCGCGGCCAATTCCTCCGCTTGTCGCAAAGCATCCCCAGCCACATCTTTGGCAAAACTCGCACTATCCGTCGCTCCACGACTCACCTGACGAGCCGCTTGTTTCACCTGAACCACAATTTCCCGCAGGTTCTGAATTGTCAGGTTAAACGAGTCTGCTACCGCCCCCAGCACGTCTGCAGTCACCTCAGCGCTCACAGTCAAATCTCCTCGCGCCGCCCCTTCCACATCATCTAGGAGTCTAATCACTTGGCGCTGGAGGTTTTCCTTAGCCTCCTCCTGTTCTTCCGCCTTCCGTTGAGCTTCCCTGGTGGTGCTTTCAATGAACTGAGCCATGTAGTTAAATTTAGCGCACATTTGCCCCAGTTCATCTTCCGCGTAGACATTCACACGGGCATTAAGGTTTCCTCGTGCGATCGCATCAAACTGTTTTTGCAGGTCGCCAGTCGCCTTCTCTAGCTGTTGGCTGGTAATACGGCCCATAGCAAAAGCCGTCCCAAAACTACTAGCCCCAGCCACAATAGTCATCAACCAACCTGAGCGGCGTAGATAGTTAACCACTTCCCCTTGATAACTACTAGCAGCAACCTTAGTAGCAATATTAGTAGCCACAGCCACAGCAATCAAAGTTACTAACCCACTCCCCAATGCTATATAAAAAGACTTAGATCTGAGCGGCTTATTTTCCAGGAAGGCAAATGAGCCCTGTTCTACCGAAATATTAGTATCAACCGAGTCTTCTGATAGGTTAGAAAATGCCGTGATCGCCTCCCTTTCTGTGGGAGTATTGAACACATCATCCTCGTAGATCGCCGAGCTATCGTTATCTGGGATACTGCTAGACCTTCCCAGGAAATTACTATCGAGGTCATCATCATCCAAGTCAGCGCTATCGGGCATAAAAGCATATCCCGCCGCATCTGGAATCCCAAAACCCTCTACATCATCAAACTCTTCAAAATCCTCTAAAAATTCGTTGACTTGAGAACCAGAGGTTTGATTTGTCTTGTTGTGGGCGATCGCACCATTAGCCGTCCCATTGCTTACAGTTGACTCTTCCAGGCTATCGAGGTCAAACGTATCCGGGATATCATCCAGTTCAAACTCATCAGATACTGAATCATCAACCTGGTCAAACTCATCCAGATTTAAATCAGAGAAATTTTCTTCTTCCTCATCTAAATTATTATTTGGGGTCTTATTCAGGCTGATCTGATCAGGTTTCACCAATCCTTTTCCGTTACCATTACCGTTAGTTTCTGCCACAGTTTGATGCCTAGCATCAGCCATATCTTCTAGGGGAGAAAAAATATCATCCTCCTCTAGTTCCAGTTCTCCGATATCCAGTTCATCCTGCACATCGCCCAAATCCGGCGGTTTAATTTCAAGGGCAACATGATCAACTATCGTTTCATTAGTTATCGGCTCATCAGTTAAAGGTAGATCTGTCAGGCTGAAATCGTCACCCAAATCATCCCAACTGTCTTGATGTTCTTGAGTCACCCCAGGGGTATTTGTCGCGGGGGAGTCTTTATGGGGAGCATCGATTAAATCTTCCTCAAACAGTTCTTCTGGTAGTTGTTCAAGGGAGCCACTCATGGGGTCTTCTGGATCTAATCCTTCCGTCAACACCAGTTCATCCTCTTCGTCCATCACAAAGGGATCTGATGTTTCTAGGTCAAAATTCAAGTCAGGGTCTTCTTCTTCCTCGTCAGTTTCTTGCCCCTGAGCAAAGGGGTTATTTAACGGGTTGGTTAGGTCCGGGTCTACCTCATCATCTAGGTCGAAGTTGGAATCATCTACCAGGGGATTAGCTTCTAATTCTAGGGGATTAAAGTTATCTTCTTCTAAGGCAAATTCATCTTCTAGAGAGTCATTTAGTTCTTCACCCCCTACACTGGCTTTACCATTCAAGTTTTCCGGCTCTAGTTCATCTGCAGATATATCAAAATCACCCAGAACATCGTCGATCGCCTCTAAGTTTTCCTCTGTTCCTTCCTCAAATTCGAGGTTACTTAGTTCATCTAAATCATCCAAGGCTGACGATATATCTATTTCTTCCATGCCCATATCTTCGTCATCATACAAATCCAGAGCATCATCCAGGGTTTCTATAGTTGCCGAGGGTTTTTGGGGATATTTCCCTAGTTGTTGGGATGCTGCCGTTAATTCTTCCAACTCATCTAATTGTTCATCGATCGCATTTAGATCTAGTTCTTCTTCCAAATCAAGATCGAGGGAACCATTAGCATCATCACCTACCGAGCTCAAATCCTCTAGGATAGTTTCTTGAGCATCATCAAACTCATCATCCAAGCTAATATCTCCCAAAGACGAACCGGTCTCCGAGTCCTCGCAGAATTGACTAGCTTCTGTCAAGTAGTCTTCCGCCTGTTGTACCAATTCCGGGTCATCCGTAAGGCCGAGGACCACCTCATATTGTTCCCGTGCCACATCGTATTGTTGTAAACCGTAGTAAATGTGACCACACAGGAGGCGAGCGAATGGGTCTTCCGGGTAGTCTTCCACTAATTTATAGACTAAAGTAGCCGCCTCGTCCAATTTTCCATCTGTGTAGGCTGCCTCAGTTTTTTGGTACTCCTGCAGATATTCTGCACTTGCTGTCATTGGCCATTCCCCTTACGACTCTATAAAGTTACCGCAAAAATTACATTTAAAACTTCAAACAACTGTATTAGCTTAGTTAGTATCTTGATTACTGCTTCTCGGGTAAATGAAGGCAATATGATGATCACAACCTCCTCAATTGTAATCATCCTGGGAAAAAAGTAGTTATCTTGGACTTATTCAGATATGGGCTCTGGGTTCTAGTGCCTTTATATAGCTTATTTATACTGCCCACCGAGCCGATCGCAAAACGGCAATTTGGTCTAACAGGCGCAAAGGTTTATCTGGTGAATCCTCCAGAACCCACTCCCCTTTTATATAGGGAGCCATGCTATCGGGAACCTGAACTGGCGTTCTCATTTTTTCTATGGGTAGCCAGTCCATAGCCGTCAGATTGTTTATCGACTCTACTGCTAAACCCAACATAGTATCTTGGTCTTCTACGGCAATTACGGGAATTTCCGTGCGATCGGTGTTTAATTGCATTGTATCTCCCAAAAACTGTCCTAGATCAGCCACCCAAACCACTCGTCCCCTCAAGTTGAGAGTCCCCAACAGTAGGGATGATACATTGGGAATGGGAGTAATGCGGTCAATTGATTGAGATAGGACTTCTTTGATACCCATAGCGGGCAAGGCAAATTCGGCACCCGATGCCACAAAAAAACGCAGATGCAACTCACCCTCTGGGGTTTCTAGCTCCTGAAACTCGGAGCCGTCTGCACCTTGACCCGTGAGAAAATCGGGACTTCCAACCATTACCCCTCACCTACCCCCTTAATAGCTGTTTAACCGTCCCTACCAGTTCAGTCGGCTGAAATGGTTTGGCGATATAAGCATCTGCCCCCTGTTTCATGCCCCAATATCGATCGAACTCCTCTCCCTTGGAAGAACACATCACAATGGCAATTTTTTGAGTTTTCGGATCAGACTTGAGACGGCGACACAGTTCATAGCCATTCATGCGAGGCATTACAATATCCAACACCACTAGATCGGGAGAGATTTGTTGAACTTGTTCTAGTGCCTCTACACCGTCGCTTGCTACCGCGACTTTTAAGCCACTTTCTCTCAGGAGATTTGAGATCATCTCCCGTTGTGTCACACTGTCTTCTACAACCATAATTGTATTCATACTATCTTGCTGAGTTGCTGGGTTCTAAGTTAACTGAGGCAGGGCGCGGAGGGACTGGGGCATTTCCAATATAATTCGGCCAACCCTCAGCTCCGAGACATTCCAGTTAGAGGCCACTGGCTTGATTGCAACCGCGATATTCCACCCGCAGAGTTGAGTTGCTCAAATCCTTAATGCGAATGGATTTCATCTCAAGTATACCTAAGTTCGCTACGGATTGATTACACTTTGGCTAGACCGAATGAGACTGATACATTTACGCGACATTTATCCGGCTATTGCCTGACAATGCGACGATAGCACTATTACCCGTTAAGGTAACAGAGGCGGTATCCCGCAAAGCTTTTAGAAAGATTCCAAAAGCACCGTTCCAGTCCCTGGGTAGAGTGAACCCACACTCAGGACATCAGAACACTTTTGAGCCACCTAGCTGGGAATGGACATGACCACAGTGAGTACAGGTTTTGCTGGTGTATTCTTCCGTCACATCTACAACTGTGGTTCCAGTTATTTCCCCTTGATGTCTCAGGGTTAGTTTGAATCGATAATGCGCCCATGTCAGCATGGCTCGGGCAGTCTTGGATTTGATTTTCCGCTTGGCTTGGGCAACCATGTTGGAAGTCTCGAAGGTGGGCCGAAAAATTATGCTGTAGTCATTAGTCAAGTAATGAGCAATTTGCTTGTGGGCCTCATCCACTAAATTCCGGATTTTAGTTCTCATTCGTTGAGCCGCTTGCCTCATCCGGCGTCGCCGTGAACGATTAAGTTCCTTGGCGATTCGGCTCATCAAATCATCCAAATGTTGACATAACCTAGTAATGCGTCCTATATCTCCGGAGCCCAATTCCAGAAACCGAGAGCCATCAAACCCGGTCATAAAAGTTCGGACGCCTGGGTCTAATGCAATTACGCCATTCGCTTCAGTTCGGGTAACGGCAACTGGTTCAGGGAAAATCGCCAACCATCGACCTTTGGTAAACACCAACTGAGTCCCTTGCCCGCAAGTTTTAGGGATAGCTTAGGAAACCATGAAAGTTAATCCTTTCGTGAGTCTTGGATACCAACTCCCTGAAGAGAAATTAGTATTATTGAACTTAATCCCTTGAGAGCTGTCACGACAACTTCTAAACCTTGCATCAGGACTGGCGGTCAAAGCCTGATCGGCATCAAAGATGGCATTTTGCCGAATGTGGCCGGGTGTTTCTTTGACCCATTCGGGTAAGTCGCTCTGCATCACTTCGTTGCGTAATTTCAGTTTGCTTAGTCGTTTACCACTCCGGGATAATGCAATTGCTTGGTTGTAGCAATACCGACAAGCAGCCAGCCATTTGCGCCAGACTTGATTTAGCTCTAGGCTGGGGTAAATCCGGATCTTCTTTGACCTGAGTTTTATATTGACTCCGTCCGTATAATCGGGAACTGAAGCAGTGGAGGATGGCGAGAATGTCCTCAACCATTTCTGGTTCTCGACTGAGACTTGTCTCGTTGAGAACCATGAGTGAGCACCTGTTTTGCTCACAGAGCCATCGAAACAAGTCCCATCCAAATCTGGCCAATCGGTCTGGGTGGGCAACGACAACCATGCGGACATCTCCTGACAAGACTTGTCCCAGTCAGGCCAGCATTTTCTTTCCCTTGAAGTTGAGCCCGCCTCCGATTTCGGAGACGACTTCTGCTTCGGGGTAGAGGTTGGACAGTGCGGCCACCTGTCGGTTGAGGTCGGACTGCTGGGCGCGGCTACTAACTCTGGCATAGATAACGACTTTGCGTTTGTCACTGCGTGATGGCATCAGAATATGACTCAACGTTGTATCGTCGTTGCCCAGCGGGGGTTATGATGGTCTCGATTGAGCCATTTTCGTCCCATCTGCGGAGTGTTCTTTCATGGACTCCAAGGATTTGGGCCGCTTCCTTGGGTTTGACATATCTGGCAATAGGTTTATCCTCAACTCTTCTCGCTTATTATACCATATTGCCCTAAAATGTTAACCTAATTTGAGATTAAATCATGCTCTTCCGAGTCAAGAGAAGGCCACTTATGGGAAAAAGCTTCTGCGAGTTGACTTTCTAGCTTCAGGGAATGGCCGTCCGCTGTACCAATATAGTTTTCTACTAGGGTAAGTAACTCCCCCTTGCTAAACGGTTTGGTCAGATAATTGGTCGCTCTCACCATTCGGGCTTTGAGGCGATCGATAAATCCATCAATGCCTGTTAGCATGATAATCGGAGTTTCCCGAAAAGCACTAGAACTTCGCAACATCGCGCAAATTTCATATCCATTTAGTTCCGGCATGGCGATATCGCATAAAATCAGATCTGGTTTCAGTTGGAAAACTTGACTTAATGCCTTCAGGGGATGACCTATAGCCGTCGCCTCGTAGCCATGCTGGGTTAAGATTAACTCCACTGTCTCCCGAATTACGCGATCATCATCAATACAGACAATGCGGGGAATCTTACTCTCGAACTGAGAACGGGGGTACGGACTTGGTTCGGTCGGGGGAAAGCGCAGTTGCACAAAACCCTGTTGTACAAAAGGATAGATCGCCTTGGTGACTGCGACAATATCTCGGTTCAAATAACGGGAAATTTGCCGGAAAGTGGTTTTTCCGTCCGCCCAACGGGTTAAAGTTTCAAAGACATTGGGACGCACTACTTGTCTAAGTTTGTCTGGGTCTAAAATGAGGGGGCACTGACTGGGGGATTGGATATGGGGGTGAAAAGTTTTCCACTCCTGCACCTGTTTCATAATTTTAGGTAACACCGTGTTGATTTGTAAAGTCATTAATTGCGGTGCTAGGGGTGAACCCATTTCAAAGTTAAAAGCCCCGTGGTGAAGGCTGAGAAGGTCGAATAGAGTTTCGGAAATCATCCCATGGAGAATGCTGCGCCCCTGGGTGGGGGTAATCGCGTTTTGTTCTAGTAGCACCCACAAATAGCCGTATTCGGGCGCGTTAACTGCCGTAATTGACGGCACTTCTAACTCATTGAGGACTTCTGTTAACTTGTAGCGGTGCAGGTAGTCCCGCAGTCTTTTCAGGCTACCCTCGCTTTCCCCAGCATAGACAATTCTACCGTTGGAGCAAAAAACTAGCCAGCAGTTACCCTTAAAGCGATCGCTATATTTTTCCGAAACTACCGAGGCGGCGGGGCTATAGGCTTCCACCATTAACTGACCTGTGCGTTGACCGACTTCGACCAACTGCAATATACTGCGGATATCGATTTCATTTAAAGAGCCTTGCATGAAGCCGCTTGGCCTCCCGACGATCGCTTAAATTTTTTAATGTCCTCATACAACTCAATAATAATGGGATTGAGGAGGGTAAGGGCAACATTACTGTCTACGCTCTCGTTAGGATAGCATAAATAGTGAATTAACTCAATCCATCGTGGTGGATAATGTATAATGGACAATTGATAATGGTGGACGCGGGTTCTCCTAGGGCTTCACCTCCTCCCTCTGGGTAATACCCCATCACTTGCCCCCGGCAATCATGAAGAATTGTTAATTATTAATTATTAATTATTCCATTGAGAATGGTGGACGCGGGTTCTCCTAGGACCGCACTTGCCCCCGGCAATCATGAAGAATTGTTAATTATTAATTATTAATTGCTTATGGCTACTCTGAATCTGAAACCTTCCCACAAAGCAGTAAAGTCCTATTACCAAACATTACAAAACTTTACTAAATTCGGAGCCGCCAATGAAGGGGCGGTTAAGGTGGCTTTTGCCGATTTATTAACTTCCTGTTGTCAGCAGTTTAATTGGCTGTTGGTACAGGAAAATAGCCTCAAGTTAACCGAGAAAAAACGCATCCAAGTTGATGGGTTATTGGTGAGAGATGATACCCTCAAACATGGGATTTGGGAAGCTAAAGACACCGCCGACGACCTCCCCAAGGAAGTACAAAAGAAATTTGCCAAAGGCTACCCCAAAGATAACATTATTTTTCAGTCTCCTGAGCGGGTGATTATTTGGCAAGGGGGAAAACAAGTCTATGACCAGGATATCACCAAACCAGAAGCACTGGTCGAAAGTCTCAAGCTGTTTTTTGAATATCGACCACCACAGATAGAAAATTGGGAGAAAGCAGCGGCGGAATTTGGGGAGAAAGTGCGCGGCTTGGGGGAAAAACTCGTTGATTTAATCGAGAGTGAACGCCAAACTAATCCCAAGTTTATTGATGCTTTTGAAGGGTTTATTAACCTGTGCCGTCAGTCGATTAATCCTAATATTTCTGATGCGGCTGTGGAAGAGATGCTGATTCAGCATTTACTCACGGAAAGGATTTTTCGACAGATTTTTAATAACCCCGATTTTACCCGGCGCAATATTATCGCCGTGGAAATTGAGAAGGTGATTGAGACTTTAACCTCCAAGTCCTTTAGTCGGGCTCATTTTCTGGGAGATGTTGATTATTTTTATCGCGCCTTGGAAGAGGCGGCGGCGACTATTACTGAGTATAGCGAAAAACAGCATTTTTTAAACACGGTTTATGAAAGGTTTTTCCAAGGCTTTTCGCTCAAGGTCGCCGATACCCATGGGATTGTTTACACGCCTCAGAGTATTGTGGATTTTATGGTGAAAAGTGTGGATGAGATTCTCCGCACCGAGTTTAATAAATCTCTGAGTGATAAAGGGGTGCATATTCTTGACCCGTTTGTGGGGACGGGTAACTTTATTATGCGGATAATGCGGGAGATTAGAAAAACTGCCTTATCCCATAAGTATCAGCAGGAGTTACACTGCAACGAGGTGATGCTATTACCCTATTATATCGCTTCGATGAATATTGAGCATGAATATTTGACGGCAACCGGACAATATCAGCCTTTTGACGGGATTTGTTTGGTGGATACTTTCTCGGTTCAAGAATCATTACAACTGGATTTATTCACTCCCGAAAATACCCAACGAGTCAAGCAGCAGCAAAGTTCCCCCATTTTTGTGGTCATTGGCAACCCCCCCTATAATGCGTGGCAGCAAAATGAGAACGACAATAACAAAAACCGCAAATATAGCCAAAGGGGAGGGGTCGATAAACGGGTGGCGGAAACTTATGCGAAAGACTCGAAAGCGACTTTAAAAAACTCTCTATATGACCCCTACGTTAAGGCGTTTCGCTGGGCGGCTGATAGAATTGAAGATGAGGGAATTGTGGCATTTGTCAGCAATAACAGTTTTATTGATGGCATTGCTTTTGATGGAATGCGGCAGCATTTAGCCCAAGATTTTGATGCAATTTATGTTTTAGACTTGGGAGGTAATATCAGAAAGAATACTAGCAATCAAGCGATTTATAATGTTTTTGATATCAAAGTAGGGGTGAGTATTAACCTGTTGATTAAAAGGAAGGAAGGTAACAAATCTCAAGGTCAGATTTACTATGCAGCCGTGGGTGAATTTTTGCGAAAAGAGGAAAAATACGCCTATTTACAAAAATCTCAGCATTGGGGTGGGGTTGACTGGGAAGAGATGAAACCGGACAAAAAACATACCTGGTTAACCGCAGGGTTGCAGGCGGATTTTGAAACCTTTATCCCCATGGGAAGCAAGGAAAGCAAAGCCGCCAAAGGAGAAGCAACGGGGGCTATTTTTAAGATTTATAGCAATGGGGTAAAAACTAATCGCGATGCTTGGGCGTATAACTTTAATCCTGATGAATTAGCCGCCAATATTCAAAGGATAATCGCCACCTATAACGAACAAACCAGGAAATGGCTTGATTGTCCCGACAAATCGGCTAACGTGGATGATTTTGTGACCTATGATGATGCTAAAATTAGCTGGTCGTCAACGCTTAAAAAATATTTGCAGCAAGGGGTTATAGTAGAATATGACCAGAATCATATCAGACAGTCTCTGTATCGTCCTTTCACCAAATCTAGGCTTTATTTTGATGCTTATTTAAATGACCGTTGCGGTCAATTCCCTTACATATTCCCCACCCCGGAGACAGAGAAAGAGAATCGGGTAATTTGTGTGGTGAATGAAGCTCAAATACCATTTTCATCACAAATCACCAACTATATTCCTTGTCTTCATTATGGCGGACGACAAACTCAATGTTTCCCCTTCTACACCTACGATAAAGACGGAAGCAACCGCCAAGAAAATATCACCGACTGGGCTGTAGATGCCTTTCGGGAAGAATACCAAAACCCGGCTATCAGTAAATGGGATATTTTCTATTATATATATGGGCTGTTACACCATCCCACCTATAGGGAGAAATACGCCGACAACCTGAAAAGGGAGATACCTCGCATTCCCTACGCGCCCGATTTTGAGAGTTTCGCCAAAGCCGGAAAACGTCTGGCGGAAATTCATATAAACTATGAACAACAACCGGAATATCCCCTAAAATTCATCGAAAATGATGAGGTCCCGTTAAATTGGCGGGTGGAAAAGATGAAACTGAGTCAAGATAAAACCCAGTTAATTTATAACGAGTTTCTGACCTTGGCGGGTATTCCCCCGAAAGTGTTTGAATATCGCCTGGGAAACCGATCAGCTTTAGATTGGATTATTGACCGCTATCAAGTTAAAATAGATAAACGCAGCGGCATTGAAAATGACCCCAACCGCTTAGACGATGAAGAATATATTGTTAGGTTAATTGGTCAGGTGATTACAGTTAGCTTGGAAACGGTGGATATTGTGAATAACTTAGCCGCCCTGGAGTAAGGAAAAAATGATGGTCTCCCCCCAGCCATATCGGTGAGTTATGGAAACCTTCCCAACGGGGGAATTTTCCCTCGCGGAACCCTTGACAAATCTCGCCTAATATGGTAGGTTAAAATCCCAGGAGAAAATGAGCAAATTGTGAGGGTCGAAATGCTCAGGAATATGCAGGAAATATCTAGCAGGAATCCTAGGGAGTTCCCCCTATCACCCCACGGACGAGATTGATGTGGTTGCAGAAGTTTTCCATAATGACAATATTACCGCTGACGGTAACGGTGGGATTAATCGAAGTAGGAATTACGCCACCGTCGCCCGATCGCATTAAGGAATTAACATCCTTTTTGGGTGCGGCAAGAATTCCCACAGGTTTGGTATTTGAGGAAACAGAAGTTGGGGGACTGTCGGGGATAACCTATAACCCGCAAAAAGATGTATATTATGCGGTGTCGGACTCCCAAGGCGATCGCGGTTACGCGAGATTTTACACGCTGAAATTGCACTGGAAAGACGAAGCTTTCCGATTAGAAGCAGTGGAAGTAATAGGAGTCACGCCCATATTAGACCCCAACGGGGAAGCCTTCCCATTGTATAGTTTAGACCCGGAAGGCATTGCTTTCACGGGAGAAACGGTGTGGATTTCTTCAGAGGGAAATATGGCGGCGGGTTATCCTCCGTTTATCAAGGAGTTTTCCCTAGAGTCGGGTCGCCAATTAACTCAATTACCCATCCCAGAACAATTGTTTTCGAGGGATAATCCTAATATAGGGGTGAGAAATAATCTGGCGACGGAAAGCCTGACCCTGACCCCGGACGGGAAAACCCTATTTACAGCTACGGAAAATGCTTTAATTCAAGACGGACCCGCCGCCACGGTTAACCAAGGGAGTCCTAGCCGGATGATCCGCTATAATTTGCAGACAGGTTTAGCAGATGGTCAGTTTCTGTATATGACAGAAGCGATCGCCGGTAGTTCCCTGCTGTCTGAGACGTTACAGCTTAACGGACTGGTGGAGTTGCTGGCTGTGAGTGAGAGGCGGTTACTGGCTTTGGAAAGGTCTTTTTCCCTGGATAGGGGATTTGTGATCCGCCTGTTTGAGGTATCTTTGACCGAAGCGACGGATATTGGGTCTGTAGATAGCCTCCACAACCAATTAGAGGGAATTACCCCAGTGAGGAAAACTCCGGTCTTGATTCCCCCAGAGATACAGGCTGAGGTAATCTGGGATAATCTGGAGGGGATGACTTTTGGGCCGATTTTACCAGACGGAAGGCGATCGCTAATTATGGTCAGCGACAACAATTTTCACCCCCTACTACCAACCCAGATCATAGCTTGGGCGATCGCGCCAGAGTTATCAGATAGCGCCAAACCCTCTGTTCAAAGGCTTTGGGAGTGGTTGGGAAAATTTTTTGACTTCAGGGGTTGACAAAACCAGGATAATGGTTGAAAATAGATTTTGTGCTTAAAACGAAGCACTAACAACGATAGACTCGAAAATCAGAGTCTTAAATAAGGGACTGTAGTTCAATTGGTTAGAGCACCGCCCTGTCACGGCGGAAGTTGCGGGTTCGAGCCCCGTCAGTCCCGTTTTTAGCTGTGCCTTATCCTAACGGCGATAACTGGGAAACACTTAACCCGATAGTCGTATCGTCACACTCAATATGCACTCCATTCAGTCTTAGTATACGGGACGATTGGTGCATATCCTTTAGCAACAAATCTTAATTATTGACGGGTTAATCAATAAACACAACTTAATCAATCTGTCAAATACCCATACCACCCCCCAACCAAACACCGATAGGGTAACTCCCTTGTGATAGCAGTCAATAGCAAGCCTATCGGTTCGTTCCTCACCATTGACTGCTATCACGTCGGTCGCACCCCCAAGAGTGTTTGTTCCGGTTGGGGGGAGGATATGTTTCCAAATCAACCACGACAACAGCAGAAGATAATTCCCCAAGCTATCAACGTACAAAGATACCCCTATCAATGTACAAAGATATCAGACCGCCTTTCCGTGGACTAGACCTATAGGTAAACCTATGAGCGATCGCCTATCGGGTTATCTATGGGTCTGATTCATAATCCTCGGTGAGGGGAAACTATGGGCTATCATCTGGCTGATATTAAAAGTGCGATCGCCTAATCTAAACTATCTCCTACCGGAACCAACCCGATACCCCTAAACAACTTTTCAACTGGTGACAATTACCGAGCAGAAACCGATACCAACATAATCAGTTCACCCCCAAAATCTTAGCCGTAGGTTGTAGGTAAAGCTATCTGTTGGGGGTAACTTAGTTCTGGGTAATATCTGGACATGATAGGGTAGGCATTCATATTTTAGAAGTTACATAATGTATTTACATTATGTAAATGAGTGCGATACGTTCAGGCATGAAATAGGGTTGAGATACCTGAAATAACCGCCTGGTAGAGACTTCAAGCCCCTGGGTGAATATAAGGAACGCACTCCTGACCATCTCTATAACTGTTTATATGTCCCAACGTTCGGTATAGAGATATACCAAACAAGGCAGGGAACCCAAGGTCAAAATGAACTAACTTATACAAATTCCTCATAGGAAGCCCAGAAATGGATAAGTAAAAGTTAGGAAATCAGGGTAACGGCGATAGCCACCCCCAATTTCAGGAATCACAACCCCAGGATTGAAGCGGGGAACGGAAGGCGTGAAGTAGAACCTACTACCATACGCGACCACTGCCAACCATCCATGATTAGGGAAACCGAATGTCCGGCTTGAACCATCGTAATTATCAGGTAGCGAAACAGGTTGATACGCTGCGCTCAAAAGAGTATGGGGAAAAGTAGGAGTTTCTTCATAATACCTACACAGACCTTTAGAAGTACCCCGGTGGAAAGGACAAATCTCAAGATGGAATGCCCATATAAGCGGAACGTTTTTAACCCCTTCTAGGCTCTGACAATCTGGTCGAGAAAGTCAGTAGTAAAAAGTGTAAGCGCAAGCCTATTAGGGGGTGAGATGTGACCAAAAGCCAAAGCCCGGTTGTAATGACAGGGATATGCTAACAGGTCACGGTTTGATTGTAAAGAAATAGAGCCTAGTAGGTGTACAAATGGCGATAGCGAGTTTAAAGAAAGGGTTTGGGAAACCAAAACCAATCAAGACTACGAGCAACGCATGGAAGGCCATCCCATGGACTAAGGTTCAACGGAAAGTTTTCAAGCTCCAAAAGAGTATATTTCGAGCAGCTAAATCGGGACAAAATGCTAAGGCACGAAGGTGGCAACGTCTATTGGTGAAATCATATTATGCCCGGCTCCTAGCAGTGAGACTGTAGGGGCGGGTTCCACGGTCAGCCATGCTTCCCAACAGTCAGCTTAATAAACCCGCCCCCCAAGCGGGTCAAGGCAAGAAGACAGCCGGGGTTGATAGAGTAAGAGTAATCTCTCCGAGACAAAGGTTTGAACTGGTCAAGAACATTAAGGGAAACCTCAAAGCAAAACCACTGCGACGGGTTTGGATTCCAAAACCTGGTAGGGATGAAAAAAGCTGGAATAGGAATACCCACAATCCAAGATAGAGCAAGGCAAGCCTTGGTTAAGTCGGCTCTCGAACCTGAATGGGAATCGAGATTTGAAGGCACAAGCTACGGGTTCCGTCCAGGACGGTCAGCCCATGACGCAATCAGCAGAATTTATATTGCCATAAATAAGGGACAATATTATGTTCTTGATGCTGATATAGCAAAATGCTCTTACCGTGAACCATGATTACCTACTGTCCAAAATTCATTGTCCAAGCCGCCTAAAAAGAGACCTGAAACAATGGCTCAAAGCGGGAGTGCTAGACAACGGTGTATTCGAGGATACAGAAACAGGGACACCCCAGGGAGGGGTAATAAGTCCAATACTCGCCAACATCGCACTGTTGGGGATGGGTAGGTTAATAGGAAAAATGTATCCCCAAAATACCAACAACAAACCATTTGCCACGGTCATACGATATGCCGATGATTTTGTAGTCATATCCAAAGACTTAGGAATCATTGAACAGTGCAAAACTGCTATTTCTGAATGGCTAAAGCCTGTTGGATTAGAGATTAAACCTGAAAAAACTCGAATCTGCCATACACTCAAATCTATTGAGTATAACGGCAAAGCAGAGGAACCCGGATTTGATTTCTTAGGTTTCAATATTAGGCAATATCCTGTAGGAAAATATAGAACTGGGAAAATTCCACATGGGAAACTATTAGGACACAAAATTCACATAAAACCCAGCCAAAAAGCAGTTGCCCACACAGAAGTGATAAAAGGTGTAATTAAACAACATAAAACAGCACCTCAGTCAGCCCTGATTAACAAACTAAACCCAATTATTAGGGGATGGTCAAACTATTATTCAGGGGTAGTCTCAACAGAGACCTTCAATAAGCTAGACAACACAGTTTGGCAAATGTTAAGGGCATGGACAGTATCAAGATGCGGAAAGTCAAGTTACGAAAAGCTAAGAAATTATTTCAGACATAGAACAATTAAACTTAGCAATGGGAAAGAAAGACACGAAAATTGGCTGTTCCAAACCAAAGATGGGTTACATCTGTTCAAACACAACTGGACTCCAATTGTCAGACATACCTTAATACGTCCTGACGCAACACTTTATGACGGAAATTGGACTTACTGGGCAACCAGGAAAGGACAAGCAATCGACACGCCAATTAGGGTAGCAAAACTACTCAAAAAACCAAAAGGTAGATGTACCTGGTGTGGGGAATTCTTTACCCCATCAGATTTAATTGAAATAGACCACATTGTACCTAGAAGCCAAGGCGGAAAGGATGACTACAAGAATCTTCAATTATTACACCGCCATTGTCACGACGATAAAACAGCTCTTGATGAAGAGATGATGCTGTACTCTTAACAAGGAGACGGTCAAACTAGGAGCCGTATGAGGTGAAAGTCTCATGTACGGTTCTGCTGCTGAATGGGAGGGGTAGACCGTGAGGTCTATCTCGACCCCTAATAAAAATACATAGACACCCCCTGCAGTTAGAAACCATAGGGGGCCATTTAAGTTATTGGGTTAGCTGTTAGCTGTTAGCTGTTAGGGTTTACGCTTGTTTAGGGTTACACCGATAAAACATAGCTATAGCAGCTTGTTGAATCTTTTCGTTGGTAGTCTGGTCAGATTTTCCGATATAGATGTGATGGTTGATTTTACCGTCCCAGCCCTTCAGGTTCCAGTACGCGAAATTGTTGATAGATGTTTTTTTGCAAGCCGTAAACCTTTTGCCGTTTAACTCAACAGAGAATGACTTGTTTTTTCTCAGGTAGTCAAACCATTCGGGTGTATCTAGTTCTACACAAGTTCCACCGGGGCCCTGTAGAAAATTGCTGAAATTTCCAGTATGTAGGCTGATTACTGGTAATAACTTAGGCATTGAAGTCACCCCCCATAAAGATATCGCTACTGTAACCATTGCCACTAAAGTCGGACATAAATGATACTGGTTCAATAACTGTCTCTTGAGACGATACCCATTTTTTCTATACCGTCATAAAATCAACAGCGGCGTTATGAGCTATTTCGGCTAATTTCACCCTGGTATCTTGGTTAGCGTAGGGGATATCTCGTGACATAATTTGGGCGTAAATATCACGTGCTAATTCCGCGATAACCATTAAGCTTGCTTGTTCTTAGTTCATGGTTTTGTGTTTCCTGTTTTGACGAAATTATTTAACTTACTTGAGGATTTATGGCATGATTAAAACTCATCGTCATTTTCTTCTTCGTATTGCTTGATTTTTTAGTCCAACAATTAATTGATTGCTGTAATCAAGGAATTGTGCATAACCAGAAAAGTGCTTTCAAGCTCCAACAGACGACATTCATCAAATTGTGTAGGACAATCGGCAAGTTCTACAGCGTCCAATATAGAGACTAGCTTGCTGCTTAACCTATCACTAAGATAGGTATTTGGGTTAAGTAGTTTACCCAAGTCAATTGTCATGGTTTTATCCTATTAGTGTGTTGTTTGCCGTAGTTTACCGTCATCGCGGACGGGTATTTACTGGACTTTATCTATTAAGTGCTTTGTGTAATTCAGTTCCTTAATCAGCAATTGCTTTTTAAGTTCAGTAATGGTTAATTCTTTTTCGCAATCATCTAGTATTGACTTTAATGTTGCCAAACCATCTTCTTTATTAATGTTGTAAACTAAACTGTCTACCATAGTATTAAACTTCACAAACATCTGATTGTTGATATCTGCCATCATTGTGTTATTCTCCTAGGTCAATGAACTAATTGGAAGTCAAATGATTTGCTTCCACAGGTTTTTACCGTTGACATTAATCATGTGATATCCTCTGTTTTTCATGAAATTGGTTAATTCATTAACAGTAACCCTTGAATCTAAATAACCATCATTTTTGGCTTTTTCTATGGCCATCTTCAGAGTCTTAGGATCAATGTCTGTAACTGGTTCGATTAATTCAGGAAAACCTGCTTTTGTGGCTTGCTTATTTTGCTTAGTTTTGCTCTCAATACTTGGAGCGATAAAATGGTCTAAGAATTGTTCTGTTCCGCTAGATACTGCGAATATTTTGGTTTCTGCTAATTCCCAGTAACGGTTAAATGCTTTGATTTAATTATCTATTGATGTTTTGTATATCATTGAATGAGTAGCAATTACATCAATGGATAATCTGTAGTTAGCTATATCTTGTTTCCTTTTTTGTAGTCCTCTTTTGGTTTTAGCGTAATTAGTGCAATTATTCATATCTCTCCAAAACATTTCTAAGCGAGATGATATATTACCAAGATTTATATCCTCAATATCCGAAAGTTCTGACAATTCAAATTGATTCCCTGCAGATTCTTAACTTGTCATTGATTGTCTCTTTTTAAACCACATAGTAAACATCCTTATTTTAAGTTCGTTAAGTTCCCAAAACGTCCATAAAGGATGTATTGAGTTAATTACTTTTAAAGCGAAAGCATTAAAAATCATGTTGTGACCGGGTGTTTGGCTGCTAATTGTTATTCGACTATTTTTCCTGTTTAAGACTTTAAACAGTGAAAGCATATTTTCATTTTCAATTAATAAATTGGGGGGTGATATCCTCCCAAACCAATAAAAAATTACGTTCAAACTCCCTTTGTAACGGGTCGTAATATCAATATCTTTCTGGCTGTATCTTGCTTGTTTCTCAGTGAAGCAAATGTGCTGTTAGCTAACACTGTGTCGGTGCGATACAGTGAAGCCGCAATAGTAGCTATCTGGCTTTTACCCGTTCCACTAGACCCCCAAAGAAACAGACACCCAGCGGTTGACATTAGCGTAACAGGTGAGCAAATAAAGCTAGTAATAATTGGGAATTGAACATCCGGATAGGGTAGGATAGCACAAGCCCTACATATTGACTCAACTTGTGTCCCTAATGTACCGTCAACAATTATTTCCTCTAACTCATCTGCCATTGAATCGCGTATTAGTCTATAATCAACATAGTCCTCAGACATGGTAGTAACCTCTTAGTGTGTTGGCTTGCTGTCTGGTAGTTATCCCGCCAATATTGGGGGGATATTTTATGTTAATTAGCTGAGTTTCATCAGCTCAATTAACGCGATTAGGGTATCAGGGTCTAATTTTTGAACCTTGTTGTATAAGCTGTCAAAATCATGTTCATAGTCAAGGATTTTAGCAGTAAAATATACTCGTTATTCCCAGGTTTTGGATTTGGGTTTACCACCAAAGCCACCATTTTTTTTGCCAGACTTTAACTCAACAAAATCAATGGCTTCTTGTAGAGTGTAGCCAGAAATAGTAGATTCAAAGGTATCTAACGCTGTACTGTATTCAAGAATAAATTCCGCTAAATCGTGCTTATTCTTGGCTGAATCAAAATCATTTGAATCAGTGGTATTATCTAATTCAAGGAGTCGCTCGGCTACCCGTGTGGCTGATTGTCCTAGATTTACAGTTCCGGTAAACATCATCGTGCCGTTAGTTAGCAGCTTGTCACCTTCGACTAGGTGAAGTAGTGCTAATTCTACTGAGGTTGGCTTGTACTTCCGTTTTTCCCTTGATACTCGCTTGAATATTCTTCAATGCAGAAACGTACAGCAATTAATTGTTCCTCAAATTTCCAGCTTCTGTCATTAAAGTTCTGAAAATCACCGCTTAATCCGACACCAACGAGCCATAGGTGAGGTTGCTGTACGAGAAACATAGCGCTAGTAATTTCCAGGAATGTGCCTGATTCTCCAGATTTAACTGCACTACAAAACGCGAATTTATCGTCATCTCTTTTACCGTAATATCCAATACTCATGATTACTCTTCCTTAGTTAATTGTTGATTGTTGATTGTGTTAGGTGATTTGATTCTGGCTGCAATTTGGCGACAACCATACCAAAACATTGGATTACCTTACCGGATAGCTGAACTCTAAACTGTGATTGTTTAGTTAGCTTAATAATTGCAGAGCCTTGATAATCACCACGTGGTCTGTAACTACCCATTACCTGATAGGTAATATTCTTGACTTCAGGTGTTTTGTGTTCCTCAATATGTGTCAAGACTTGATAAGCCACAATGATTGTATTTTGGTCAAATTTATGGGGGTTATAATGGCTTTGCACAAGTTCACCATTGAGGCTAAATATGCCTTTATAGTGTAGATTTATCACGGTTGCTGTTCTCCTATTAACTTAAATTATTGTGCTTTCAGATGTCGTTGGAACTCATCGATATTCATTAAATAAATACCTGGCCAACGATAAGACCTGTTCCGAGTGACAAACCAAATATCTTCAATCATTCCGGGATTAAGGTAATTAAGCAATTGCATCTTGAGTTTAAACTCGGTTGTTAGCGTTCCCTTTACTTCGATGTATTGGTTGAAAACTGGACTATAAAAGTCTGGCTTCCATGTAATTGACTTCCAATCATTACAGTGATCAACCAAAGTTAATCGGGGGTGTATTGATAGGTTGTCATCATACTTTTTGAGTAGGTGATACACCTTGCTCTCTAGCGTTGATGCAAAGTAATGCCCCTCATCATATTGTCCTTTGGCGTGATACTTGTTAATCATCATTATTTACCTCCTCTTTATCGCCACCAGATTCAGCTTGATAAATCCTCCATTCTTCCCGGCAATATTCAAGTGCTTTATTGAGAATTTCCTCAATTTTATCTGGGCGTAATGGGATTAATTTTTTTCATCATTTTTCCCACATAATAAGCCAGAAATTCATGGTAAAATTTAACGGCTGTTAATTGCCATTGAAGTTTTCCTCTTCCTGCATAGTTAGGAACCTTTATAGCAAACGACATTCCCATATACATCAACGGGTCAAGTTTAATATTCCTGAGATTTAACCGCACTTCTTTCCAGTGCTTTGATATCATGGTGATAGTCCTCGATGTTTGGTGTATTGGCTACCTTTTTACGGGTAGCCTTTTCTATTTCCCAATTAGACTGCTGTAATTAGACTGTTAGGGATTAACCCTGAAGCCAGACTGAAAATGGGTCAGGGTCGGTTGATAACTCAGGGATATCCGGGCCAACATGATTATCGGAGAGATTAAAAAAGTGACCCTCCAAGGCAGCGATATCGTCAGCAATAGCACCAGAAACTTTACGTGGCATCTTGACACCACCACCAAGTTTAATCAGAGTTAGAATAGCTTTAATGCTATTCTTTAACGCGATAATCTCAGAGTAGGTTAATTCCAGATTAAAGTCCTTTTCGTCCGTTACAGATGCAAACACTAACTTTTCTTTTAATGTGTAGATAGGTGATGTTTTGGGATATGGCAGATAAGGAACTACCTGGTCAAGAAATCCGGCAAAGTTGCTGAACCTTTTTAAGATTGCCAGATATTCACTAGGTGAGAGTCCATGTGTATCCTTGGTTTTTACGCTGTCTTTGTCAATCTGGTAAATAGCGGTATTTTGGTCTACTAATGTATTTTGGTTTTTACGCATCTGTCAGTTATTTTCAACTCATTGACAAAATCATTTTTAAAAAATACGATTGAGTTATTGAGTTGGAAATCACTGTTTTTGATATTTTTGGTTGTTTATGATTATTATTTTTAACCTAATTAATACTTATAAATAAATCAGAAATATATAAGCCCAAAAAATAAAAGAATTATTGACTTTATACCATAATTGTGAAATGTTTAAATTATCGCCACATACAACTCAAACAAAAGACCACTATTTTTTTATATAGTGGTCAATTCTCTTTGTCTACTTTTTGGCGGTTTATTTTTTCTTACTCTTACTGCCAGGTGACTTAACAGGAGCATTAGCAGGAAGATCACCCTGTACTTGGTTTGGTGCTTCACTTCTCTCAACAGTTAATTCACCCAGGTTAGCTAGGGCCAGCCCATCGCTGCTAGGAATTCTGAACATACTGTTATAGGTTCTTAATGATGCTGGCTTGATAGTAAAATAGTGAGCAAATACATATAACAAGCCACTAACAGAAACGATAGGAGGTGCTTTAATACTGATAAATCTCAGTATTTTTTCGCCTACCCGTGTTTGGGTGTATTTACGCCAATAGCCAGGATTAACCGGGGCCTCAACAAAGAAACGAGTGTATTCAGCCTTCTTGTATGCTCTTACCCGACTGCCTTTTATGATATTACGTCTGTTAGTATTAGGCGTGGAAGTATTCCTAACAGGTGGTGTCCAAATGGTTAAGTTCCTGACGGCCGTTGGTTCATTAGATACTGACCCTCCACTTAAAACGTGGAGTCAAAGCATAGGCATAGGTACGCCTATTTTTGAAGTTGCATCTACTGGAACTTCAACTACTAGACTACGACCTAAATGTGAGCCTTTGGCTGTGGCTAACTTTTCTACCCAGTCTTCTTTGTCTCTGTTAAATGCGTCGCTTAAAGGCATAATAACTCTCTTGTTCTACATGATTTAAGTCAGGGTAGGTAAAACGATGATATTAGTGCCTACCCGATATCTATTAATCAACAAATAGCTCTGTAGCTATTACATCAATACTGCCGTCAGTAGGGTCTAAAACATCGTCTGTTGGAATTGACAATGAAACAGTTACGAGACCTGTAGCCATATTTCGGGTATAAGCAGTGACTACGGTTGCACCATCAGGATTATTACTTGCAGTCGATTGCATTCGTTGGGTTGGCTCAATAATTTCAAGTAATTGGTTTTCCAGTGTCGCAGCACCTAGCGTTTTCTTAGTAGCTATAATCTCACCTTGATTTTATTCAATACCTAGACTATAGCAGTGTATTTGCTGATTGTGGCTGCTATGGTTCTTTCAACAGAAGCTACATATATGTAGCAGCTTTTGAGTTAAACGCGACGGTACGCTACCAATACCAACATTACGCTAACTACCAGTTTAACCATGTCTAAGTATGTTCGTAATCTCTTTCATCGTGGATGATAGTTAGTGACTGATATGACTCAATGATTAGGTTGTAGTTGGGGGTTGATTTCCAGTTTTTAACTCTAACGATGTCCTCGTAGCTTTCCGTATGGCATTATCAACCCAACTAGGTTTTCTCTGGAAATGTAGAGGAATTTTGACTTGGGTTTTTCTAGGGTCTTGATACATCGCCAAGGCACTACTTTCACCTAAGTCGATTTTAGCTTGTTCAAATTTATCAATTAATTCCCAGTTAAGTATTTTCACTTCACTGATATACATTTTGCTCTCTTTGATTCTTTTCGCATTTTCCCTACCGCCAAAACCTTTCCTTTCCTCGAAGGTAATAGGATACACGATTTTAGCGTCAGTTAAATCAACTAATTGTTTACAGATATTTTCTGCCTCATTTTTACTAAATTCATTAATAAAAAACGCAAACTTTCTACCATTATTTATAGTGCAATTAACTTTAATATTTTCTTTAGTAAATGCTGACTGGGTTGAGTAAATATCCTTTGTAACCTATCCCATGTAATTTTATCCCTACTAACCGACGGTAACTCTATTTGAGTTTTTTGCAGTGTTGACTGCCTATTTTTAGTCCAATATGGAGGTTTTTCGTAGTTGTACAAAACCAAAGTTAACTGTATTTTAAGATTAGCTGACGTACTGATTTCCGGAAAATCACCTGACCCTACAAATTGCCCTATATCTCTATTTCCTAGTATTTCAGTTTGAGCCCAAGCATTAGTTACGTTTTCCGGTAAATTACGCAGGCTTGACACTAGTCTAAATCTTTATCCATTGTTTTCTATAACCGCGTTAACTAATTGTTGTTGTCTATTTTCTTCTATTCTTTGTAATGCCATATATTCATCTAAACCTTGAGCGACTAACACAATAGCCTCTTTACAGTTCTCGCTAAACTCATCCCCGAATTCCTCGGAACTGTCTTGGTTCCAAATAGTGTTAATATTTCCGTCATAGCTTTCTGGTAATTTCTCCCTAGCTTCCCTTCTCTGTTTACCGAAACTCCATTCTTCACCTTTTTCGTCACCCCACTTTTCAATCGTTCCTTTACCAGCAGTAACCATTGAAACAATAGCCGTTGCAAGTGTTGAAGGACTTTTATCTAAAAACATTTTAACAACCCGTCTACCGTGTTTAAATAACGTCCATGCTATTGCTTTCATAGCCATGTTAAATGACTGTTTAACGTATGAACCGACAGCTGTAGATACTTCCATAAGCATTTCATGCCCCTTGCTTAATGCTACATGCATAGCGGCCGCTTTATTGAGAAATGCAAGACCTGCTACTGGTAAAACACCACATACTAATTTCCCAGCCATATTACCTAAAAACCCAGCCGTGGTGGTTATAAATTGTCCGGCAATATTTTGGATGTTTCTATCAATATCACTATCGCTAATATTCCAATTAAAATTCCAAAAGCTGTCCCAATTAGAGGTAATAAATGTCGCTACTTTCTCAAAGCTAAAGTTAGATAAAAACTTAGTAATTCCTTCCCATAGCCAACCTCCAAAACTTTTGCCCCATTCAACAACTTTACCAGTAACTTTTGCCCATAATGTGCCAAACCAACCCATCTCTTGAGTAGATGTTCTCTGGGCTAAATTAACTTGTCTAACGCCATTCCTACCTATACTGCTACGGGTTTGACGGCTAGACAAGCTACGAGTACTCCTTAGCATTCTTGCACTTCTGGCAACCATTACAAAGTCCCTCTTAGTGGGTTATCGCCGTCAATCAATTCGGTTTCTATCTTGATATCAGGAAAGTCTTTTTTCAATAATTCTTGTACTTTCTTGGTTTCCTGTTCTCTGATATCGTCTTGTTTTTTCATTGAATCATATAACCGCGTTAAATCGGCTAATATGTCTTTGGCTGGGTCATTACTGTTCACCTGTAAAGTACCTTGAGCACGTAAGCAAATATTTCTTTAATTTGATTTAATGTTGTTTGTCATGTTTCTTTCGCATCCTTCTGGTTGGTAATCTTAACCTGGCTTTTATTGGGTTCTAGTAGTTCCTCAAAATTATCAGCTTCTGGAGTAAAGGCTGTTTTAATTTTTGCGTATTTTTTCTCATTAGTAAATTCTAAATAATCAATTATTTTAGATACTTCACTACCAGCTTTAAAGGCTGCCGCGTGAGCCAAACCTGCTTCATATAACGCCGTTAAAACAGCGTTTTCTGTAACCTGATGAGAGATAAAAATTTCCATTACCATACCAAATATTTCAGCAATTGATTCAGCTAAGTTAGGTAATTTTATTTCGGCTTTTTCTTCTGCTTTTATCATTAGATTGACATCATCAATCTCTACTTTAACTTCAAATTCACCCCATCTTTCATCATCGATGTCAAATCTGTACATTAGCCATTCTGGTAATGTGTTTATTCGTTGAATTATGTTCTCTGGATTATTAGCATTAACCGTTATTTTTTCAGGCATTTCAGCCGGAAAGGATTCAGGGTCTAGCAACTCGTAAATCCTTCTAATCATTCCGCAACAACACTCTTCGTTCATATCTGGTATTGTTATCGTTCGTATATTTTCAGGTTCTTTTTTATTTTCAGGTTCTCCTCCTCCGATGCCTGGCGGGATATCTTTTGTGCTCGCGGAAAAGTTGGGAATTACATAATCAAATTCTGTGCATTCCATCCACGAATCACAAAATGCACCTACACTTTCATACATTAAATCAGGGTCGCCGTATGCCCACTCAGACTCCCACCGTCCTTGCCTATAAAAAACCTCTCACTTCCTGTTGGTTGAGGAGTTTCCCCCCACCTCGGATTCCCACCCATGTGACTAACAAAAGTGATGCTACTTCTACTTGGTGGAGGATTACGGCATCCCCCGCTACCCATTTGTCTGTCGAACTCTTCAACGCTGTACTTTTCATCAGCTTTTATGGTACAACCGATATTGCCATTTCCGCCATTTCCATTGTCTGAATCATCATCTGAATCATCATCTGAACTATCGCCTGGTCGCCTTCCTTTATCATCATCAATTTTGTCACCTGAATTAGGACCCCCAAAACTTCTCCCGCTACCACCACCGCCACTTCTGCCGCCGCGTGGTTTTTTACCTCCCTTTGGTTCATCTCTCTTTGGTGGTTCCTCGTCTACTCGCCGCGCATCATCTTCCCTTTTCCACCTACCATGGTCTTCTGGGTTAATTCCACGCGGCACTCTGGTGATTGGGTCCCAAGGATTTACTAATCCGGGAACACCTCCTCTATCTCTTTCCCTTGCATACGGTAAACCCCTACCAAAGTCCATTGTTGAAGATGTTTGGTCGCCTAAATCTCCTGCTAAACCTGAACTTACTCCTCCTGACCTACCAATATTCCTGGGTGTGCTTGACCTAATAGTATCTTTAATTTTTAGAGTGTCTCTAATTTTTAGAGTGTCTCTAACCATGCTGAATAATTATTGAAGGCTATTAATAAATTAGAAATATTATATAATATTACAAAATAATTGAGGACTATCCATGAGGGGAATTAAAAATATGGCTACGGAAATTAATGCCAGCAATTGGCATAACGCCGTAGAGTTATTTAATGGCGCGATTTTAGAAGGCTTGATAACTGACAGATGTCGTTATGATATTACCGCTTACGCTTATGTCTCTAGCTTGAATGCTAGGTGCTATATCCCTAGTCTCAATCAATCAAAAATACCCAAAATTTATCCAGAATATAGTTATTATCAAAGATGGGAAAAGAAACAAGATGTGTGACAAGGTTCTATCAGCTTACCGGTATTTTATGGGAACCTAGCAACAGAAAACAGGTTAAATCTAGGTATCGTAAAACTCCCTTATTCTGGGGGGATTCACACAGAAAACCTATTGATTGAGTTGATTACCAATCAGACAGAAGGATTAGCTATAGATTCACATTCTGTATGAAAAGCTAGATGTTTAAATCAATTGCACAATAATGATTAAATTAATATTTTTGGTATGGCAGAATACCAACTTGATACCTTACCAAAAACACCATCATTAACTCAACCCGAAATTTTGGTATTTCCGTAGGTAATACCCCTACACTTATCCGCGCCGCCAATACTTACAGATATCGCTTACACTTGCAGAATACGGGTAGCGTTGGGGTTTGGTTTAGTCATGGACACATCAGCAATTGCATACCAGGTCAATGTTTATGGCTACCCCCTAATACTGCATAGGATGACGAGTTAAAATCTACTGCCAGCATCTATGGAATGACAGAGGATAGTGTTTCGCAGATTGTCGGGTTAGAGCAGACAATCACTTACTAACCGACTACAATAGAATTATTTAAGAGGTAGGTGATTATGAGTTTCTCAGTTTATAGCAGTGTTTTAAATTTAGACACTCTCAATATTACTGCTAAGATACCAGGTACTCCCGTTACAAGCACTATTAGTTTAACGGCTAATACAGTTGCCGAATGAGTAGCAGAAAATGCTAACACAAACTGGCGTAATGTATTTATCAAAAACCCGTCTAATATACCCGTTCATTTGATTTTAGACCCTACCGGCGATAGCGTGTCAGACGCTGCATTTTCGGTTAAACCAGGTGATACAGTTATGCTAACAATTGGTGGTAGCGATTTACAAGCTATCGCGGAATCTAGCGCTAACGTATCAATAACTTTAATTGAATTTGTTACTGTAGGTTAATAATAATTAGGGGGAATCCCCCCTAAGATGAATATAGAGGCAGTTATGACTAATTTCAACATTTACTCTAGTAAATTTGGGCAATCAACCGATGACTTGCCAGAAGGTGAAGTTAATCTGTATTTAACTAATGAACGGATACAAGCAGTTATTGACTCCAATACTAATTTAGTCAAATTAACTCAGTTAACTTGGAATAATATTACTAATAAACCTGGCACTTTCCCCACATCTACTCATTCCCATAGCTGGACTGAAATAACGTCCAAACCGTCTACGTTCGCGCCATCCGGTCACGGTCATCTATGGGGCGACATCAGTAGTGCGCCTGCTACCGCAACACGGTTACCTACTTGGTCTGAAGTTACAAGTAAACCGACAACGTTTACTCCATCAGAACATACACATACTATTGCAAATGTTACAGGACTTCAAGGTGCATTAGACGGTAAAGAGCCTACTTTTACCAAAAATACAGCATTTCATAAAAACTTCGGAACAACTACTGGAACTGTAACCGAAGGTAACGATGTCAGATTATCAAATGCTAGAACGCCAACTAGCCATACACACGGTAACATTAGCAATACCGGAACTATAGGTTCTACGGCTAATTTACCGTTAATTACCACCACATTAGGCGCTGTTACTACCGGTACTTTCGGTAGCACGGCAAATACATTTTGTCGTGGTGATGATAGCCGCCTTTCCACCAACCTAAGCTACACTACCGGGGCAGCCCAAGGGACGGTAACAAGCAGTACCGGAACTAACGCTACTATTCCAGCAGCTACGACGAGCATCGCCGGTTTATTAACTTCTGCTGATAAATATAAATTGAATGGAATAGCCGCAGGCGCACAAGTAAATGTAGCAACTAATTTAGGAGTAACAGCAGGAACAACAGCAGGTCCTGTAGTTACATCATCAACAGGAACTAATGTTACTTTACCTACAGCTAGTGCAACTAATTCAGGGATAATTACAACTGGGAATCAGACATGGACAGGAGTTAAAACATTTAATTCATTAATTACCGGGTCAATAAGTGGAAACGCCGGAACAGCAACAGCACTTCAAACAGCAAGAACAATCAATGGAACAAGTTTTAATGGAACAGCAAATATTACTACTGTAAACTGGGGAACTGCTCGGACTTTAACAATTGGTTCTACAGGCAAATCAGTAAACGGCTCTGGAAATGTAAGTTGGAGTTTAGCAGAAATTGGTGCTTTACCAAATCTTTCAATAACTGTAACAGGAGATTGGAATGATGTGTTAACAACAGGTTTTGCTCAAGGGAGTTCTCTTTTAAATCAAAGTCCGGGAAGTTCATGGCGTTTTTGTACTGTACAAAGACATAAGAATTCTGCGATTTCTCAAACAATGATACCTTTTGGAGGAGAAGATATTTATCAAAGAAATCGTGTAAATGCAGTCTGGAGTAGCTGGCAACAATTAGCTTTTACAAGCTCTAATATTACAGGTAATGCAGCAACTGCAACCACGCTTCAAACTGCTAGAACAATTAATGGGACTTCGTTTAATGGTAGTGCCAATATAACAATAACTGCCAATACTCCTAATACATTAACAAATGGTACGGGATTAACTGGAAATAATTTTAATGGGAGTGCTGCAACAACATGGGCAGTTGCTTACGGCAAGCAGGCACAGCCTGTCAAGGTAATGATAGTAGATTATCTGACGCTAGGACTCCCACAACGCACACACATTCAAATATTACATTAACAGCAGGAGATGGTTGATCAGGAGGAGGAACTTTAGCAGCTAATAGAACAATTAATGTAGATTCAACTGTAGTTAGAACTACAGGTAATCAAACTTTAACAGGAATTAAAACATTTAACATAACAAATAATCCAGTAACTTTTGCAACTAATGAAAGTTTTCCTGATGGAAATATGCTTATTGATTTTAATGTTTGGAGGGGGTTTGACATCCGCCGGATAGGAGATAATCCAATTACGGCTTTAGTACTAAATAGTAGAGTTGGAGCAAATAGCTGGGCGTTTTCTCATCAAGGGAATTATTCTATAGAATTAGAAGCAGATGCTAATCCTAGAGTATTTATATATCATGGTATTAATTTTCATCAAAGCGATGTTTGGCGAACTGCTCCTAGCGATAGATATTCAATACAATTATATAACGGGCAGACATATTTTATAAAGAGCTCAACTCTTTCATCATCTGGAGTACATACTAGATTTAGAGTAGAACACACAAACGTATCTTTGATTAACGATAGTGGAGATTATGTTAAAGGTTCTTCGTATATTAGACTTAAAACAGTTTGTGCTCAGAGTATTAATGGCTTAAATTTACTTAAAAAATTAAATGTAATTGAATTTCAATATAATGAGTTGGCAGCCATGGATTTTCTACACAATAAACAAAAATAGGTTTAATCGCACAAGAGGTTCAACAGTCTTATCCTGATGCAGTTTAATTGGTTAAAAATGACCACACATATAGCCCTGAAGTTGACGACAAAAACATAGATTATCTGACGATTCTTTATGAAACATTAGTTCCTTTATTAGTGGCAGGGATTCAATAATTATCCCCAAAATTAGAGGCACTAAGTAAATCAACAGCATCTACAAATGTTAATATCAGTAATTTACCGACAAGCCCTACAGGTTTAAGTGTAGGTGATTTATGGTGTGACACGGATAACGATAATGTAATCAAGCAGGTGAGATAATGTCTAACAAATATGATATATCTGAAACTAATTGGTTTTTAGCTTACAACCAATACTTTATCAAAGAGGATGATACCCCACACGGAAGTAAACAATTGCCAGATATATCAGGTAGTAAATTTGTGAGGATATTATTTGATGCAGACCAGGTTTCTATTTATTTGAAAATGGCAGGATGGTTAAAATTTTACACATACAATGATGTGAAGCAGAATATGATGGTTAAACGTGAAACTATTTGGCTAAATGAATATCAAATAATTGAATCACCACCATATAGTAATTTTTACTCAATATTTGAACCCTGGGAGAGGATTAAATGGTTTACCCTTTATTTTTGGAGATTAATGCAATGAGTATAATAATACTAGAGGTTCTGTTATTGATCACTGTTATTGTTTATTTGGGCATTGATTCATTGATAGGCAATAAAATAATTGAGTCTAAACTAGATTTAAACAATAAAAAGTTAGACATATTATTTGAGTTTTTGAAAAATTAGTTAGTTCAGATAGTTGGTAAAAAACAGTTAGAAGATAAAAAGCAATCACCCCATCTCCCAATCAACAGAGATGATATTGATGATGATGGTTGGCGTAAACCCTAACACCTAACAGCTAACACCTAACAGCTACCCCAATAACTTAAATGGTCCCCTATGGTTTCTGACTATGGGGGTGTCTATTTATTTTTTGGCTAACGGACTGTTGCAACGGACTGTTAAAAATTTATATGAATGCTTACCCTATCATGTCCAGATAATACCCAGAACTACTTTACCCCTAACAGATAGCTTTACCTACAACCTACGGCTAAGATTTTGGCTTAGGGTGTTTATTAGGGGTACTGGGTTTTGAACGAAATGAATACCCCTATAAATTGGAGACTTGCTGAGGATTATGTAGGTATCAGCGAGAGATGACGAAACAAGTCACCAGTTGAAAAGTTGTTTGGGGGTATCGCTTCAGTATGTCATAGCCAGGTTAGTCGTGATTATGCGATCGCGTTTTGTTGGTAGTGGGTTCTAAATGCTCAGAGAAATTTCCCCAATATTCAAACCCCCAATAATCTGACTACCCCTATGGGTGTATTGACTCCCCTAGTGGGTTCCCTATGGGTTTTGAAATTTGAGCCATACCCTCCCCCTAACCGAAACAAGCACTATTGGGGAAACGAACGATGTGATAGCAGTCAATGGTGACGTAGGAACCGGTAGGCTTGCTATTGACTGCTATCACGAGAGAGTTACCCTATCTGTGTTTGGTTAGGGGGTGATATGGATATTTGACAGATTGATTAAGTTGTGCTTGTTGACTGAGTAATCATCCTATTGACAGAATTATTTTCCTATGCTAGGACTAGATTGTGAGTAATATCTGAGTAATTAGGTACGACTATCGGGTTGAGTGTTTCCCGGCTATCGCCGTTAGGATAAGGGTTTAAAGGCAACGGGACTGGCCGGACTCGAACCGGCGACCTAGCGCTTCAGATTTGTGTGAGTTTCCCCACTCTCTGGACTATCCCTTCACCATAAGCACTCATAGAATGCTCTTAGGTGGTGGCCGTTATGTTCAAGAAGTCGTTTAATCCAACTCCCAAAACCAGTCTCTGCACCTTCTCCAACCGTAGGGGTTAGAGCTTGGCTCAAGATTACCTTATTCATGGTTCACATAAACTTAGGCTTCCTTGAGTTTGACCACATTCACACAAGGGGTTTCCCCACATGGTGCCCGATTCTTCAGGAGGCGCTTGCTCTATCCATCTGAGCCACAGCCCCAGTCATTTACTCTATGGTAACAGATTCTCGTGCTTATATGTTGATTTTTTAGACAATTTTAAAAAATTTGCCCGCCAAGTTAGCCCCAAGGGGTTGACAAAAGCCGGGGATTTCTGGTATGATATTGACATACTCTTAAATAATTTGATATTTGCCAAAACAAAAAAGCTGTCAATATTCCCATTATTTTACAATAGTAGCATGAGTCAAGCAAAAAAGCTACCCCCTCCCCAAAAAAATGATTTTTTTTAACATTGCTTAATTTTTTGTTACAAAACTTAACATAACTATCAATGAACCCAGGTTTCATCCCAGGGACCGCCTCCAGTTTCCAGACCACAGAGGGAACTATGGGCTTCCAGAATTAAGCGTCGCTGTTGTCGGAGTTGTAGGGTTACTTCACCTTTCATAGTATCGCGACAGCAGAATTGCAAGCCATGATGAGTAGGGGCGCGTAGAGGAGTACCGGGGTAGGTAGTGGTAGCCTGGAGGGAAACTTGAAACTGTCCGTTGTCAGCTTGAATGTGCCAATCTCCCCAGGGTGCAATTTGCCAGTGAACTTGAGCATTCCAGGGGACAAACTCATAAAATTGACCGCGATAGTGAATACCGACCATAGCGACGGACTCGATCCACCACAATACCGATCGCTTTCCGCCGCCTGCTGTGAGAGCCAAATCAGGAATATGGTCAAAACAGTTGCAGTTAACCCAAAACCACTTTCGAGGAAATGCGCCGCCCCAGTTTTTCTCACCGTAAGCGGGGGCGTTAGTAAACTGATAGAGTGTGCCATTCCAGTCAATCGAGCCCGTAGCCCAACCGTGAGCCATTAATATTTGCCATCCCGGTTCAAAAATAGGCAGAAATGATAGCCAGCCGGCGGTTGACTGTTGTTTTCCCCACCCATAAACGGGAGTGATAGTATATTCCCAACTACAGTTACGGGTTCCATCTTTAAGGCTACCTTGATGGTGGGTATCAGTTCCCTGATATCCTTGATGAATATGGCGATCGAATAGTTGAGAGTCGAGATATCCAGGGGCAGATTTTAGGTCAGTGTCTCCCCAATGACCTAGGGCTAGGGTGTCGGTAGATGCCCAGAATTTATTGACATCAGGGAAAGTCCGACAGAGGTACTGGTCATCTGGTCCTAAAATTTGGGCGGCACCGCCACTGTGAGGTTGTCCGCCGCTGGGGTCTTCAATGGAGTACATGAAGGCGAAGGTTTGACGGGGTTCGGGGAGAGTGACACGATAATACCAGCCCTCAAAAAAACGGCGATCGCCGCCTTCCCAGTGATAACCATTGTGGGGGGTAGATAGAGTAATGGGTTTGAAATCAAACATGGCAATCATGAAAACTCCTGTCTGGAGATTAGCGTTGGTGGCGGCTATGCACCGAAACCGTAGCCTTTCCTATTCCCGTTATTTACAGTTAGCGACGGTTCGCCTGGACGGACGACCGGCTAATCGGACGGTAGTATTTAGGGGGTTTATGACTAAGGGCGATCGCCTGAAATTTGTGACAGACCAACGTAGCCAAAAGGTGATAGAAATTGCCCAAAATCCTTGGGGTGAGGCTTGCTGGTATTTTCCCAAAACCAGGGAACAGTTCCGTATCTCTGGTCAGTTAACCATAGTAGAGTATACAGAGCATCTATGTTATCAGAGTTGGCAAGAGTTATCAGAGGCAGCCAAAAGTCAATTTTTCTGGCCAGACCCTGGTGAAAAGCGATCGCCAAACGCTAATTTTGACCCTCCCGACCCCATTTCCCAACAGCCACCCCCCAACTTTTCAGTTTTGCTGCTAACACCGGAGCGGGTGGATCATTTACAATTGCGTGGTGAGCCCCAGAATCGGACCATTTATGAGATTCAAGGTCATGGCACGAGTAAGGGGAGGGCGGTCAATCCTTAAATACCAGAACCGTCTAAAAATTCTTGGATGGCTCTATTTTTAATCCGACAGCTTAGGTTATTACCTTCTTGGGTAGTTAAGGTTTGATATTGTCCTTTAGAGGTTGAGGAACCTGCTGCTACAGGGATTTGTTCAACCATGAGTACCCTTTCCTGCTGTAAGGATTCCATTTGCTGTTCGAGGGTTTCAATGCGATCTAGCAGAGTCCGAATCACTACGGCTTCCGAGTCAGGTAAACTACCATGTTCAAGGGGGTTAACTTTGACACCGGAGCGGTAAAGAATGCGACCGGGAACCCCTACTACTGTGCAGTTAGAGGGAACATCGCGCAAGACTACGGAACCCGCACCAATGCGGACATTATTACCAATTTGGAGATTACCGAGAACTTTGGCTCCGGCTCCGACGACTACATTTTCCCCTAGGGTGGGGTGACGTTTACCGCTTTCTTTACCTGTACCGCCGAGGGTTACGCCTTGGTAAATTAAGCAGAAGTCTCCGACAATGGCTGTTTCTCCAATGACTACACCCATACCATGATCTATGAACACGCCTTGACCTATGGTAGCCCCGGGGTGGATTTCAATGCCGGTAATAAATCGGGACAGGTGAGATATCAGACGGGGAATTAGGGGTAAACCGATACAGTACAACCAGTGAGCGAGACGGTGAAATAGCAACGCTTGCAGACCGGGGTAGCAGAACATGACTTCTAGCCAGTTCCGAGCGGCGGGGTCGCGATCGAAGATAATGCGAAAGTCGGCTCGAAGGGTCTTTAGCACAATCAATAACCAGTTTCTGTTAAACAAATTACTTATCTATGTTAACGGATCGGGAACTAATACAAAAGTGCAAATATCAGGATATGCTCAATTTTACCAGGGCTTTATAATTTCACTGAGGGACAGAGGCAGTAGTATAGGTTCATTATTGCCTCAAAAGCCCAATGGTCGGGGGATACATCAGAAAAGGGAATTGGTAATAGGTCAAAGTTTTTGCTAGAACAAGCGTTCCTTAATGTCGCTTGGTCAATTTGGGCGATCGCTTTTGGTTGGTTCACTACAACGGGATTAACTGGACTGAGGGACTCACGGCTGTTGTCGGTGGTTTCGGTGGTTTGGGCGGAAACGGGGGCGATCGCAGTTATTATCAATAAGCTGAGGGGGATTAGCTCTTGTGCTTTCATCTGAAAATTTAAGCTGTCAGTTATGGGGCTATCTTCTCAAGTATAGCTGTTTTGATTCGGTTTATGGGGTGGTGAGTCTGCTTTCTGGTATGTTTAAGGATATGGTAGCTATAGCCGCCTGCATAGAAGAGGTTGACTAATAGGATTAGAGTTTGACCTAGGGGCGATCGCACTTGGGAAAATACTGTATAGCTTGCCCATAATACTAACAGCAATTCTATCAGGGACACTAGGGAGCCATAATGTCGGGGATCCCAGTAAGAAATAGGACTGATAAAACGGTAGTTACTGAAGGGGAAAAAATGGCGATGGGCATCATCGTTATGGACTGGCAAATCTAATAAGTTATGCCCAATTAGACTTAGGCAAAAAACTTGAGGTATATAACCTCCGACTTTAAAGGCGATCGCCAATCCTAAAATCCCCAGCGGTATAGAATGGAAAATGGCAACAATTTTGCTTATAGCTGGTGAGTGATAAGCCTCCGACCAGATTTGAGATTCTGGCATTTTGGCGATAAATTTTGCACAACCGTAGAATATAAAGATGGGAATATCTGGTAAAATACCTCCTAAAACAATGAATAAATTAGCATCGGGGTGGCTGGAATTTGCCAATAAAGCCAGATTTATAATTCCGTGACTGGGGGTATTCATAACCAAAATTAATTTGAGGTAATCAGAGTCAGGCGACCATTTTGAACATAATCAAAAATGCGATTAATTTGATGGCGTTCTAAATCAGTAATCTGAGTATCGGACAATATGAGTGACATTAATCCCAGATATTGCACATAGGTCAGTTTCCCGGAAGTTAAGATTTGATTAATTAGTTGAGTAGGGGTTGTGGTTGAGTTTTGCTGATTATTCCAAGGCATAGTTTGGGCTGATTTACGGTTTCATTAGGAATGGATAATCATCTAGTATGGCATGATCAATCCTACCCTAGGGGCGGGTTATCCTGTCAATCATTAATTCCCGCGATGTTTGTGGGTAAGGTTGGGGGAGGAAATAAGTATAATTAACTATTGATCTTGGGTATGAGGTATCAAACCCATAATTGAGAATGAAGTTTGAGTTTTGTAAAGTTATGTTAAGGTGTGTTGCAATACGTCACAAGTCTGAACAGAAACCTCCCCCTAGGCTGAAAGTTCGTGTTAGGATTTTGGCTTAGTAACTGACGAGATAAATTTTTGGGAGAAGACCTTTGACTCTACGGGTTGCTGTTGTCGGATCTGGTCCTGCGGGTTCATCCGCAGCCGAAACGCTAGTAAAAGCTGGAATTGAAACCTATTTATTCGAGCGCAAACTGGATAACGCCAAACCCTGTGGTGGTGCTATTCCTCTGTGTATGGTAAGTGAATTCGACCTGCCACCCGAAATCATTGATCGGCGGGTTAGAAAAATGAAAATGATTTCCCCCTCTAACCGTGAGGTGGATATCAATTTAGAAAATGAAAACGAATATATCGGAATGTGTCGTCGGGAGGTCCTCGACGGTTTCATGCGTGACCGTGCCGCGTCCTTGGGTGCTAACCTAATCAACGGTACTGTTCACAAGTTAGAAATCCCCGCCAGCAGTGGCGAACCTTACACGATCCACTACAATGACCATTCTAGTGGTGATGCGGTAGGAACTGCCAAAACCCTGAAAGTAGATCTCGTCATTGGTGCTGATGGGGCTAACTCCCGTGTAGCGAAGGCTATTGACGCTGGGGATTATAATTATGCGATCGCCTTCCAAGAGCGGATTCGCATCCCGGCTGATAAAATGGCTTATTACGAAGATCGGGCGGAAATGTATGTAGGGAATGATGTTTCCCCGGACTTTTACGCCTGGGTGTTCCCGAAATATGATCACGTGGCGGTGGGAACCGGAACCATGAAGGTTAACCAAGCGATGATCAAAAAGCTGCAAGCCGGAATCCGCGCCCGTGCAGCCCATCGGATTGAAGGTGGTAAAATCATTAAAGTAGAAGCTCACCCGATTCCAGAACATCCCCGTCCCCGTCGGGTTGTGGGTAGGGTAGCCCTAGTGGGAGATGCAGCCGGAACGGTAACTAAGTCTTCTGGTGAAGGTATCTACTTTGCGGCTAAGTCTGGTCGTATGTGTGCTGAAACGATTGTGGAAACTTCCAACGCGGGTCAGCGTATCCCCACTGAAGATGATTTGAAACTGTATCTGAAACGCTGGGATAAACAGTATGGCATGACCTACTTAGTGCTGGATGTCCTGCAACGGGTATTCTACCGTTCTGATGCAAGTCGGGAAGCGTTTGTAGAAATGTGTTCTGATCTCGATGTACAACGGATGACGTTTGACAGCTATCTGTATAAGACAGTTGTTCCGGCTAACCCGTTAGTACAAATGAAGATCACAGCCAAAACTCTGGGTAGTCTGCTACGGGGTCACGCCCTAGCGCCCTAGTTTAACCAGAAAGTTAGCGCCCCGCTCTCAAGAGACGGGGCTCTCTTTTAGTTAAATAACTGACCGCCTATGGTGTTGTAAGTAAGGGCGGGTTATAAAGATTCTGGACTTATATCAAAGGCGATCGCAGAACCCGCCCCTACATATTACATATCTGACCGCCTATGGTGTTGTAAGTAAGGGCGGGTTATAAAGATTCTGGATTTATATAAAGGCGATCGCAGAATCCGGCCCCTAGGGCGGGTTATAAAGATTCTGGACTTATATCAAAGGCGATCGCAGAACCCGCCCCTACATATTACATATCTGACCGCCTATGGTGTTGTAAGTAAGGGCGGGTTATAAAGATTTTGGACTTATATCAAAGGCGATCGCAGAATCCGGCCCCTAGGGCGGGTTATAAAGATTCTGGACTTATATCAAAGGCGATCGCAGAACCGGCCCCTAGGGCGGGTTATAAGGATTCTGGACTTATATCAAAGGCGATCGCAGAACCGGCCCCTAGGGCGGGTTATAAGGATTCTGGACTTATATCAAAGGCGATCGCAGAACCGGCCCCTAGGGCGGGTTATAAGGATTCTGGACTTATATCAAAGGCGATCGCAGAACCGGCCCCTAGGGCGGGTTATAAAGATTCTGGAGTTATATAAAGGCGATCGCAGAATCCGGCCCCTAGGGCGGGTTATAAAGATTCTGGACTTATATCAAAGGCGATCGCAGAACCCGCCCCTAGGGCGGGTTATAAGGATTCTGGACTTATATCAAAGGCGATCGCAGAATCCGGCCCCTAGGGCGGGTTATAAAGATTCTGGACTTATATCAAAGGCGATCGCAGAACCCGCCCCTACATATTACATATCTGACCGCCTATGGTGTTGTAAGGGCGGGTTATAAAGATTCTGGACTTATATAAAGGCGATCGCAGAATCCGGCCCCTAGGGCGGGTTATAAAGATTCTGGACTTATATCAAAGGCGATCGCAGAATCCGGCCCCTAGGGCGGGTTATAAAGATTCTGGACTTATATCAAAGGCGATCGCAGAACCCGCCCCTACATATTACATATCTGACCGCCTATGGTGTTGTAAGTAAGGGCGGGTTATAAAGATTTTGGACTTATATCAAAGGCGATCGCAGAATCCGGCCCCTAGGGCGGGTTATAAAGATTCTGGACTTATATCAAAGGCGATCGCAGAACCGGCCCCCTAGGGCGGGTTATAAAGATTCTGGACTTATATCAAAGGCGATCGCAGAATCCGGCCCCTAGGGCGGGTTATAAAGATTCTGGACTTATATCAAAGGCGATCGCAGAATCCGGCCCCTAGGGCGGGTTATAAAGATTCTGGACTTATATCAAAGGCGATCGCAGAACCGGCCCCCTAGGGCGGGTTATAAAGATTCTGGACTTATATCAAAGGCGATCGCAGAACCCGCCCCTACATATTACATATCTGACCGCCTATGGTGTTGTAAGGGCGGGTTATAAAGATTCTGGACTTATATCAAAGGCGATCGCAGAACCGGCCCCTAGGGCGGGTTATAAGGATTCTGGAGTTATATAAAGGCGATCGCAGAACCCGCCCCTACAAGGTTATTGGTGAAAAATCAATGAAATCTAACAGGTGATGAGCTAATTGTAATTTAGTGCATCCGCTGATATTCTGTTTTTTGCCGTGGCGATCGAGTAAGATGGCTTGGTTGGTGTCGCTACCAAAACCGGCTCCAGGTTGGTCAATGGGGTTAGCAACGATCGCATCTAAGTTTTTGCGCTGCAATTTTTCCCAAGCCGGGGCTAAAATATCTCCTGTTTGCGCCGCAAAGCCAACTAAATGCTGGTCGGGGCGTTTTTTTTGTGCCAATTGAGCGACAATATCGGGTACTGTTTCCAAGTCTAGTTGTTGAGGAAGCGATCGCTTAGGTAACTTTTCCGGGTGATAAGCGGTAGGTCGGACATCAGCCACCGCCGCCGCCATAATGGTCAGGTTGGCGGCGGGAAATAATGATAACATTGCGTCAGACATTTGCTGGGCGGTAGTAACACTAACTAACGTCACCTCTGATAGAGTCTCCACCATCTCCACATTCATGGGACCATGTACCATTGTCACCCGTGCGCCTCGGTGGACTGCGGCTTGAGCGATCGCTATTCCCATTTTACCAGTAGCAGGATTACCAATAAACCGCACCGGGTCGAAATGTTCGCGAGTTCCCCCGGCGGAAATTAGCACCTGTTTATTAGCGAGATCTCGATCGCCTTGGGTATGCAGTAGGGAATAAATATGAGCTAATATTTGTTGAGGTTCTGCCATACGTCCGGCTGCTAAAACCTCAACTGATTGGCTGTCGGTATTATTGGGGATATCGCAGGCGAGAATACCAGGAATGGGAGTAATGCTGTGAAAGCGACTATCTGTTAAAAGTAGTTGCCAATTTCGCGCCACCGCTGGCTGTTTCCACATTTCCCGGTTCATAGCTGGAAGCAATAAGATCGGACAGGTGGAAGCCAAAACCGTATTAGTGAGCAAGTTATCCGCCATTCCGGTGGCTAGTTTACTGAGGGTATTGGCGGTTAGGGGTGCAATGACGAAAATATCAGCCCATTGTGCTAACTGAATATGAAGGGGGCGACCGTGGGTAGGCTGCCAAAAGTCGCGATCGGTATAACTGCGATCGCGCGATAAGGTAGCTAAAGTTAGGGGGGTAATAAATTGTTGAGCCGAGTCGGTGACGATAGTACGGACTTCAGCCCCCGATTTTGCCAAAGTGGAAACCACCTCACAAATTTTGTAGGCGGCTATTCCACCAGTTACCCCAATTAAAATACGTCGCCGGTCGGACATAAAAGCTAATGGCTGTGTTAGTGATATTTAGTACGCGCAGAAACCGGGTTTCTGGGAAAATCGGTTAGTTAGAAACCCGGCTATAATACTGCCACCCTGGCGCGCATTGTGGTTTTGGCCTATGCTAGAATTTTTTAGGCTTCGTCATAGGCTTCTAAATCCAATAAGTGAATATAAGGTTCAACCAATTCTGGACGCTGGAAAGCGATCGCTCTGAGTAAATGCCAATCCTGCAATCCCTCAAATGCGTTGCTATAATTATCCACTTCCAAGCGGGAAGCTAACTGAGCCACATCATCTGCTGTCAATGCGGAAATCTTGGGTGAAGATTGAGTCAACATTTCCATCTTGCAATACCTCCAGTTCAGTTGCATTTCCCGTGAGCCTTGGGGTTAAGTATGTCCCCCCTCTTTTATCTTAAAGGGTTAATGGTTATTAGGCAGGGTTTTGATCACAAAACTTTGTATTAACCCCAAAATATCGGGACAAATCTCGTGACCCATGTTGTACTCATGATATTCCACCGTTGCCCCTAATTTCTGGAAACTGTCCCGCGCCTGGTGAGCAGCTCCGAGGGGGACGACCATATCTTGTTTACCATGAGCCATTAAAATCGGCGGTAGAGGGGTCTGTTGGGGTTCTGGTTTAAAGTGTAAGTAGCCACTGAGTACAATCAGACCTGCAAAACCCATTGTCCGTCCGACATCAAAAGTCATGGCTCCCCCCTGGGAAAAACCCCCTAAAATCGTGCGTTGTGGCGGTATTCCAGTGGTTTTGGCGATCGAGTGTAACCAATCAATTAGTTTTTCCCGGCTTTCCTCAATTCCATCATATTCCTGAGTTTCTAAAGCGTACCAAGCGCGACCCCCCGGAACTTGTGGGTGAGGAAAGGGAGCTTCTGGGAACTCAAACCAATAATCGGGTAATTTCAACATGGGAGCCAAAAAGGTCAGATCCTCACAATTCGCACCCCAACCATGCAGGAATATGATTAAACCTTCGGGATTTTCCGGGTTTTCTGGTTTGACTGTATATGAGTGTAACGACATATTTGATTCTGACCTGTTGGTTTACTTATCGATATCCTACATTACTTATAAAAAACACTCAAGCCATTGGGATATTTATCAGTTCAATAATATCTGATATATCTAGGTATTTTCATAAATAGCTGGGCGGGATCTATAGTCTACATAAATTGACAATTCACCCATAATGTGCTAGTTTAACAAGCAGTCCTAAATTACTGATAAACATAGTGGCAGTTTAACCAGGTAATGCCAAAACATGGCATTGGTTGCTCAGTTGCTAATCATTGATTATCTCTACGATCATGATAATTATACACCTATCTTAGTTGTAAATATGTCGAATCCAAAAGTTATTACCACCGCCAAAGTTGAGTCTGTAGAAAATCAGATTAGGGAAAATCAAAAGAGGATTGACTACAATACCCTTGAATATCCGATTGAGGTTTTAGTGGATAAATATTTAACTGGAATTGATGAAAACACCAACGAAATATTTATACCTGACTACCAAAGAGAAATGGCTTGGGATGAGGCGCATCAGTCAAAATTTATTGAATCGGTTTTTCTCGGTCTTCCAATTCCCTATATTTTCATTGCTGATGTTTCCCAAGAAGAAGATGATCAAAATGACTCACGGTTAGAAATTATAGATGGAACCCAGAGAATACGAACCTTAGCTAGATTTATAAATAATCAACTCCAATTGTGTGAACTCAAAAAGTTAACGGAATTAAACGGGTTTCATTTTCAAGATTTGTCGAAATCTCGTCAGCGACGATTTCTTAGAAATACTATTCGATTAATTAAATTAACTGAAGATGCTGATGAAGAAGTCCGCCGAGATTTGTTTGAACGGATTAACTCAGGAAGCATTGAGCTTAACCAAATGGAGAAACGAAGAGGAAGTCAGCCAGGATTATTTTTAGATTTGATAGAACAGTTATCAAAGGAACCAAAATTTATCAGCTTATGTGCTTTTTCAGAAACAGCTATCAAACAACGTGATCCTCAAGAGTATGTTTTGAGGTTCTTTGCTTTTTTAGAAAAATATCAATCTTTTTCGGGAAATATTCATGATTTTTTAGATAACTACTTAAAAGATAAAAATGAACAATTAAAGAAACATAACAACCCACAATCAGAATTAGAGCATCTGCGCCATGAATTTATGTCAATGCTATCGGTAATAGAAACATACTTTCCTGATGGTTTGCGAACAGGTAAACATAAAATTAGACCTATAACTCGCATCAAATTTGAGTCTATATGTGTAGGCGTGGCTTTGGCTTTGCGTGAGCAAAAAGATTTAGTGCCCAGGTCTACAGACTTTTTAGAATCACCAGATTTTAAGAAATTGACTAGCAGTGATGCTAGTAGTTCTGGTAATAAGGTTATCGGTCGAATTGATTATGTTCGTAACCAGGTGTTGGGTTAATCTATGGATAGTACATTATGGGAATATTTTAATAAACAGTCTGTAGAAGTTAGTCAATACTTTATGTTTCTTAAACGACTGGAACAAAAAACAATGATAATAGATAATTATCAACTTTATGTTGGTGATATAAATGCGGATCAAAGAATTGATAAAAATGACCAGATTTATTTCAATACTGATATCGAAAAAACTCTGAAAGCTAATGGTTTTTTATTGCTATATAATTTGGTGGAGGGGACTATGAGGAGGGCGATTGAATATATATTTGATTACCTGGATAGTCATCAAGTTGATTTTGATGTTTTGAGACGAGAACTGAAAATAGTGGTATTAAAGAATATCAAAAAGCGATCGCCTGAAAAAATTATAGATAAAATTGATAAAATATCTCTGGATATTATCATTGAAACTTGGGATAATGATGATATTTTTTCAGGAAATATAGACGCTAAAAAAAATCAAAAATGTAGCCAAAACTTATGGTTTTTCTAGTAAAACATCTCCTCAAAAAACCCAAAATGGTGAGAATTTATTATTAATAAAAAATCATAGAAATGATTTGGCACATGGTTTAAAGTCCTTTAATGATATTGGTAAAGATACCACAGATATAGAACTTTTTGAAATCAAAAATAGAGTGATAATTTATCTACGAGAAATTATCATAAATATCGAAACTTATTTAGCCAATCAAGAGTATTTAAGAAACCCCGTAAATTCACCCTAGGGTAAAATATGCTGCTATACTGTGTAAGATTTGACATCAGAGGAAGGGAATATGCTTTCTGATATTATTACGCAAAATCGCTTAGATCTGGGTCTGGGGACTTCTGGTAACGATGTGATCATTATCTCGGAACTACCACCAGAACAACTTACTCGTTTTAGCTCTTCTCCTCTGACGGAGGCGATCGCTCTTTTGGAGGGTGATGATTATATAATTAATGATGACCCCCAGGGACGAATTTTGTTAGGAAACCAGGGGAATGATACTCTCATTGGTCATTCTGGTAATGACACTATCTATGGTGGTGAGGGTAATGATTTGATTATTGGTGGTTCTGGAAATAACATTTTATCAGGCGATCGCGGTTTAGATACCCTCACAGGTGGAGATGGAATTAATGAATTTATCCTATCCCAGTCAAGTGAGGATCAGGATCTAATTACCGACTTTAAACCAGGTATTGATAAATTGCGCTTGTTTAGGGGAGCCACCTTTTCTGATTTAGATATTCAACAATCAGATTTATCCACCGTAATTGAGTTTAATGGTGAAACCTTAGCCACCCTCAATAATGTCTCCGCTAATTCTTTGACAATTGATGACTTTATCGAGGCTCTCAACTTCGAGGAAATCTATATTTTTGGGGATAGCCTATCCGATACCGGGAACGCTTTTATCGCTTCGGAAGGACAAGTTTTGGCGGGATTGCCCTACTTTGAAGGTCGCGCCTCTAATGGTTTATTATGGGTAGATTATTTAGGAGAAAAACTCAGTTTAAACCCTGCCAAATTTATCGAAGAATCACCGTCAGAGGATGGGATGAACTGGGCGTTTTTTGGAGCCAATACTAGCGATTTAAATACCACCGCACCGGGATTATTCCCCGGATTACAAACTCAATTACAGGCTTTCATAGCTCCTTTGTTAGCATCGGGTCAAACAGCCAATCCTAATGCCTTATATACCCTGTGGGCGGGTGCTAATGATTACTTAGCCGGACGACAAACTGATGTGACTATTCCGGTGAATAATTTAACTGAAGCTGTGACTTCTCTGTATCAGTTTGGGGCGCGGGATTTTCTGATGTTAAACTTACCGCAATTGGGAGAATTACCAGTAGCGAGATTTAACCCCCTAGACCCCGTTGATCCATTCAACTCTTTTAATGCTGAGGAATTGAACCGCCTAAGTAGGGAACATAATCAAGGTTTACGGGAAGCTGTAGACCAATTAAATCAGAACCTACTTGGTGCTAATGTGACTTTATTTGATGTGGGTGGTTTATTTGAGGATGCGATCGCCAATCCTGAACAATTTGGATTAACTAACGTCACCGACAGTAGTATATCATTTGTATCAGGAACCATTGTCGATAATCCAGAGCAGTATTTATTCTGGGATATCCTACACCCCACCACCACCACCCATCAAATTATCGCCAGTGATGTCTATGAGCAACTGCTAATAGATTATCAGTAGATTGCCAAAAAACTAGAGTCCGGTGGGTTATATTTGAAGGTAAGAGGGGAAATATTATAGCTAATACTGTGATATCCTCCTCACCCCAAATTAGTGATAATAGCCCTAATTTTCGGTATGTTTAAAGGTGTTTAAAACGGATAGCGCATAATCGCCGCCAAACTACCGCCACCTGGTATATCATCCCGGCGCACACCCAAAACTCGCGCCCCTGTCAGCAGCGCACGCCCGGCAATTTCATCAATAATGTTGTAGCTCATGGCACAGGGACCTTCAGCAAAACTAATAACGCCGTCATCGTCAATAGTACCTGGTTTAGCGTCATCTATATCAACCAATAACTTGTGTACTGCGCCATAGGTAGCAGCGCGCGCCGCCTGGGAGATATCGGTAGTAGTACGATTTTCATTAGTGCGCTGGTTGAATAAGGCCTGTATATCGGCAAGTTCTTGACGGAACAACTCATCGAGAATTTCCCGCGCCGCCGTTGCTAATTCGGCATCACTCATGGCTTCAGGATTGGTAGTAATGGCGCTGTTTGCTAGGTGAGGATAGGATTGCACCTGGCGATATATTGACAATAACGGTTCGGTAGCGGCGATAATTAGGGGAGTTTCGCGACCTCCTAGCAGGTCACGCAGTGCTTGATCTATTTTCCTGGCATACTGGGTCAGACGGACTTTCATGCCTTCGGAACCTTGAATGCGACCACTGGGGGAACGGTCTTTGATGGAAGTTTTCCCGGCGGCGCTGGCGGCGGACTCTGGTAAACTGTCCACTTTCACCTCAAAGGCGGGCATATCTGCGGAAACTTCAACTACCCGAACGCTATTTTGAGCTAGGGCGAGGACAAAGGCTGATTGTGGGACGGTGACAGCCCGCAACAGGCGCTTGAGATAAAAGCGATCGCTTACTTCGACAATGGGTTCTAAACGGTTAGGTAGACGGAAGGTACGCAGATATTCGGGTGTGGCAAAGATAGCCAAGCTATTAGCCTGATATTTCCAGAATTCATCATCATCAATGAGGTCTAATAACATCTCCTCGATCGCTGCTACTTCCCCCTTATTGTGTTCGGCTAGTTGGTTTGTGGCTTCGGTCACTAGGTTTTTTAGGGCAATGCGATCGCCTTGGTTCTCAATGGTGATCGGTGTGGTAGGTAGATAAATGCTAACTCTGGCGGAACCGCGACTGTGCAGCAAAGCCTCAATATCCGCCTGAGTGGGAATGTCAATATGGAGCATAGGTATCAGTTTATAGGTTGATTTGATTCTGTTACCATATCAGTAATTATCACATTATGGGCTTCAATATAGTTATTCAGTTCAAATTAACTACCGCCATATTCGAGAAAATATAGCCTTTTCCACCTCACCCCATCTCCCCCTAATTAGGACAAAGCTACTGTTTATGTCTTGAGGAAGACATGATTGGACTCCGCCTTCAAAATCGGTCTCCGTTTAATTAACAATTAATTAATCAGTCATGTGTTTTTGCCCCTCAACTGTGGCAATTAGAGATAATTGGTGCTGGAAAATTTACCAACTCCACTGAACAAGAGATATTTAGGCAGCCAGGTGTCTGAGGAATAGTTTTTGATAGACCATCTTCTCGGTTAGGGATAATTGGGGACTTTTTTGGCAAATGTCGAGAGTAAGTGCTGAAGTGGGGCCGAAATGTGAAACAATCAAATCAAGGCGATCGCAGTCCTTAGCAACCACGATCGCCCATGAAGTTGACATATCTAAACTGGAATACTCATGACTGTTGCTCAAGCCGTCTTCCCCATTGACTTGGGAGCCTACCAATACCTGAAACTTGACCCAGCCCATAGCACCCTAACCGACGAACAACGAAAGGCCCTGAAAGCTAATATTGAACTGGTCAGAGATGCGATCGTCTTCTTCACCGCCACCGGCGCAGCGCGCGGAGTTGGCGGACACACAGGGGGACCTTACGACACCGCCCCAGAAGTAATGATCCTTGATGCCTTATTTCGCGGTTCTCCCGACAAATTCGTGCCTATCTTCTTTGACGAAGCCGGACACCGGGTGGCTACCCAATATTTAATGTCCGTACTCGAAGGATCTATGCCCGCCGAACAACTCCTTAGCTATCGCGCCGCTCATTCCCAACTACCCGGACACCCAGAATTAGGACTGACCCCCGGCGTAAAATTTAGCTCTGGTCGTCTCGGTCATATGTGGCCTTACGTCAACGGCGTGGCTATGGCTAACCCCAACAAAACCGTTTTCTGTCTGGGTTCCGATGGTTCTCAACAGGAAGGAAATGATGCCGAAGCTGCTCGTTTGGCTGTCTCCCAACAGCTTAACGTTAAACTGATTATTGATGATAACGATGTCACCATCGCCGGACACCCTTCTGATTATATCCCTGGCTATACCGTCGCCCAAACTCTCATCGGTCATGGTCTGAAAGTCCTAGAGGGAGATGGAGAAGATATTGATAGCCTCTATGGTCTGATCTGCCAAGCTATTAATACAGATGGTCCGGTGGCGCTGATTAACCATCGGAAAATGTGTGTGGGAATTGAAGGACTCGAAGGTTCCCCCCACGGTCATGATGTGATTTCCGTAAAGGCGGCGATCGCTTATTTGGAAGCCAAAGGTCGCACCGAAGCCGTTAAATATCTCCAAGGTATCCAAGCACCTAAACAAAACTACACCTTCATCGGTTCTAGTGACGATCTCGGTTCCAACCGTAACGTCTTTGGGGATGCCGTCGTTTCCGTTCTCGCTACCATGACAGATAGCGATCGTCAAGAAAAAGTCGTTTGTGTCGATAGCGACCTAGAAGGGTCCTGTGGTCTACAAAAAATCCGCACCGCCTACCCAGAAATCTTTATCAAAGGCGGTATTATGGAGCGCGGTAACTTCTCCGCCGCCGCCGGCTTTGGTATGGAAAAAGGCAAACAGGGGATTTTCGGCACCTTTAGCGCTTTCCTAGAAATGTGCATTTCTGAAATTACCATGGCGCGCCTGAATTACTCCAACGTCCTCTGTCACTTCTCCCATAGCGGTATTGACGACATGGCTGATAATACCTGCCATTTCGGAATTAATAATATGTTCGCCGACAACGGTTTAGATGACGGCTACGAAACTCGTTTGTATTTCCCCGCTGACGCTAACCAGATGAAAGCCTGTGTCGAAGCCGTATTTTTTGACCCCGGACTGCGGTTTATCTTCTCTACCCGTTCCAAAGTTCCCTATATTCTCAACAGTGACGGAAATAATTTCTTTGGCGACAGCTATAAATTCATCCCTGGTAAAGATGAGGTAATTCGCGAGGGTACTGCTGGCTATATTGTCAGCTTTGGCGATAGTTTGTACCGTTCCTTAGATGCTGTCGAACGCCTCAAACAAGAAGGTATTGATGTAGGGTTAATTAATAAATCTACCCTAAATGTCGTTGATGAAGATATGTTAGCCAAAATCGGAAAGGCTCCCTTTGTCATGGTCGTCGAAGCCTTTAACCGTCGCACTGGACTCGGTAGCCGTTTCGGTTCCTGGTTACTAGAACGTGGCTATACTCCCAAATATGCCTATCTTGCTACTCACAAGGAAGGTTGTGGCGGTCTGTGGGAACAGTTCCCTCATCAGGGTATTGACCCCAACGGTATTATGGCCAAGGTTAAGGAATTAGTCGGTTAGTCACCAAACAACCTGTTTGCTGATTAATAGATCACAAAATATAGGGCGGGTTAATCAAGTTGATCAACCCGCCTTGGTTTAGAGTTTATGCAGCATCAAATCTGAACCTAACTATCGCTGCAATTCTATGCTTTATTCGCTTTTTTGCGAAGGTTGGAAGCGACAAAGCCAGCACCAATAGCGCCTAGACCGAAAATCATACCTGGTTCTGGTACAGCAGCACCAACCACTTTCCAGTCTGGTCCATTATAAAATGCTCGCAGGGCATCATCGCCAGGACCACCCGACTCAGACCATGCAGCACTTACACGAATACCACCAATAGACCTTACTGAGGGGTCAAATCCTAAGTCAGCCAAGGACACTCCCCGAGAACCGACTTGTTGAACAGGATTTCTGGTATTGGCAATTTCTAGTGTAGTAATTGCGAACCCGGCATCATCCCAGTCGTTCCGTCCAACAGTAAAGGTATTACCCAAACTGTTGCCTTCTCCGTCGATCGCTTGAACTGTTACAGCACTGTTCATGCCACGTTCCCACAAAAACAGGTTATCAACCCGACGATCAAACCAAACATTGATCGCGAAACTGCCGCGGTCTTCTCCATCGATAATGCTGTTAAGGTTATTATTTCCCAAAGATGTCACAATGTCTTCATTGGTGGGGTCTTCCCGGGATGTTCCTACGGTTGCTAGAGGCCCCATATCAGAACTAGCAGCACCTGTGTTACCACCAGTATAGGGGTCGTTATAAACGATGTCAGCGCGATCGACAAAGGCAAAATTACTGAAAATATTGCCGTTAACCTCAACAGAATTCAGCCAGACATCCCCTCTCGGATTATAATCCTCGTTTAATAAGTTGGTTTGGAAGGAAAAGGCTTGAGCGGAACCTGCGAATCCTAGACCACCGGCTAGTAAACCTAAAAATACTGATAGACTTAGTTTGGTGTTCATAATTTTTACCTCTGGTGTGATAATTTGACTAACTTGGATAAATTTTCTGGACTTCGTACTTTCGTACTATTCATGTTGTAGCATCATTTCCCTGGTGTGTCTAATGTAAAACACCTTTTTTACCAAAGATTTATTAATGTATGGCTTTTGTAAAGGTAGCTTTTTATATTTGTGACCATTGTCTTGAATGTATGTGTCACAAATCACAACCTGCTGTGATCAGACCAGTAGGAAAATATTTAAGCTGAAAATATTGCCAACAGAGTGCTAATTGACGCTCAAGGTCTAGTAATGTCAATTTTAATTTGTCCGCTAAAGTCAGGAATGGGGGGAGCGAGTTTAATTAACTGGATCTGAACCCGCTCAACCTGGGACTGTTCCAGAATGGCTTGAGCGATCGCCTCTGCTAGTCTCTCGACCAGAGCAAATTTAGCCGTTTTGACAATATGCTCAACTGTAGCAATAGTTCCCCGATAGTCTACCGTATCTGCGATCGTATCACTATGTCCGGCAACGCACAAGTCAAACCACAAGCGCACATTAACTTCAAACCACTGACCTAATACCCTTTCCTCCTGGAGATATCCCGTATAACCATAACTGCGGATACCTTTAATTTCAATTGAGTCCATATTTTTAGCTAACCTTTTTGTGATTGTGATCTTAATTTTCACCCAAAGCGCCACCTATGGTAGAAATATAGGCCCATGACCCAGGAAATTTTAGCGTTGAGGTTCCTGGTATTTGGCGATCAGACTCCCTCCCGGCTACAGGGGATTGATTGCTAAGAGATGAAATTGTCGTTGGGTTGATCAATATTTGCGGAATATATGTTATAGTGAATTTGGTCTTAGGGCATGTAGCTCAGTGGATAGAGCATCAGATTCCGGTTCTGAGGGTCGGGGGTTCAAATCCCTCCATGCTCGTTTTTTCTATTGCCTTATCCTGACGGCGATAGCGGGAATTTACTTAACCCGATAGTCGTACCGTCACACTCAAAATGCACTCCATTCAGTCTTAGCACACGGGACAATTGGTGCATATCCCTTAGCAACAAATCTTAATTATTGGCGGGTTAATCAATAAGCACAACTTAATCAATATGTCAAATATCCATACCTCCCCTCAACCAAACACCGATAGGGTAGTTCCCTTGTGATAGCAGTCAATGGCAAGCCTATCGGTTCGTTCGTCACCATTGACTGCTATCACATCGGTCACTTCCCCAATAGTACTTGTTCCGGTTATGGGGGGAGGGTATGATTCAAAGTCAACACGATAGCCGTAGGTAGCCGTAGAGGGGAACCTTCTAAGTAATCAATGTACAAAGATATCAGACCGCCTTTCCGTGGACTATACCTATAGGTAAACCTATGAGCGATCGCCTATCCGGTTATCTATGGGTCTGATTCATAATCTCCGGTGAGGGGAAACTATGGGCTATCATCTACCGGCTCCAACCCGATACCCCTAAACAACTTTTCAATTAGGGGTCGAGAATGGAGTCGCCTCCATCCCCTCCCATTCAAAACCGTGCGTGAGACTTTCATCTCACACGGCTCCTAGTCTGATTGCTCCATTGTTAGGGATACAGCTTTAGCGTTGTCAAGCGCCGTTTGATCATCGTGACAATGGCGATGTAATAGTTTAAGATTTTTGTATTCATCCTTTCCACCGAGGTTTCGAGGTACAATGTGGTCTACTTCAACTAAATCTGATGGTGCGAAATACTGTCCACACCAGGTACACCTGCCTTTTTGCTTTTTGAGTAGTTTTGCTACCCTATTTGGCGTTCCAATTGCTTGTCCTTTCCTGGTTGCCCAGTAAGTCCAGTTTCCGTCGTATGGTGTTGCGTCAGGGCGTATTAGGGTGTGTCTGACAATCGGAGTGTAGCTATGTTTCCATAGTGTATATCCATCTTTGGTCTGAAATAACCAAGGTTCTTGCCTTTCCTTCCCATTACTAAGTTTGACCGTTCCGCGTCTGAAATAGTTTCTTAGCTTTTCGTGGCTTGCCTTTCCGCATCTTGAACCTGTCCATGCTCTTAGCATTAACCAGATTGTGTGGTCTAGCCTTGTGAAGGTCTCTGTTGAGACTACCGCTGAGTAATAGTTTGACCATCTCTTTATGATTGGGTTTAGTTTGCTAATCAAGGCTGATTGGGGTGCTGTTTTGAGTTCTTTAATTGCACCCTTAATCTCTTCCATGTGAGCTTTAACTGCTTTCTGGCTGGGTTTAATGTGGGTTTTGTGACCGATTAATCGGTTTATTGTTCCCCCGGTTTTCCCAGATTTATATTTTCCTGCTGGGTACTGCCTTATGTTGAATCCTAGAAAGTCGAACCCTGGTTCTTCTGTTTTGCCATCATACTCAATACGTTTGAGCGTGTGACAGATTCGAGTCTTTTCAGGTTTTATTTCTAGTCCAACAAGTTTTAACCATTCGGAAATAGCAATTTTGCACTGTTCAATGATTTCAAGTGATGGAGATATCACCACAAAATCATCGGCATATCTTATGATAGTAGCTTATACTCTTTTTGATTTCTTAGGATACATTGTTTCAATTAACCTAGCCATTCCCAACAGTGCGATGTTGGCGAGTATTGGACTTATTACCCCTCATTGAGGTGTCCCTGCTTCTGTATTCTCAAATATGCCGTTGTCTAGTACACCTGCTTTGAGCCATTGTTTCAGGTCTTTCTTCAGGCTGCTTGGACAATGAATTTTGGACAGTAGGTAATCATGGTTCACGGTAAGAGCATTTTGCTATGTGTTAGGGGTCGAGAATGGAGTCACCACCATCCCCTCCCATTCAGAACCATACGTGAAAGTTTCCCTTCATACGGCTCCTGGTGTGGATACCCTGTTTTGTCAAAGGAGCAGAATCAACAGACCTGCTTTTTACTTCGATGTTCAGAGCTATATGCAGCACGTAGTCTTTAAACTCGTCCTCGCCATTATACTCTTACTGACCGCAGTATCTATATCCACACTGTGACAATTGGGCATATCCCCACCATGACAATTGGGCTTTAGCTTCTGGTCACATCCTTAGCCCTCTAAGCATGCGCTTACATTTTTCACTAGTGCCTTGTGAATTGCATTACTCACTTGTTTATGGGCAGAGCATTAGAGGGGTTAATTAGGGGTCGAGATAAACCTCACGGTCTACCCCTCCCATTCAGCAGCAGAACCGTACATGAGACTTTCACCTCATACGGCTCCTAGTTTGACCGTCTCTTTGTTAAGAGTACAGCAACATCTCTTTCATCAAGAGCTGTTTTATCATCGTGACAATGGCGATGTAATAATTGAAGATTCTTGTATTCATCCTTTCCGCCTTGGCTTCTAGGTACAATGTGGTCTACTTCAATTAAATCTGATGGGGTAAAGAATTGCCCGCACCAGGTACATCTACCTTTTGGTTTTTTGAGTAGTTTTGCTACCCTAATTGGCGTGTCGATTGCTTGTCCTTTCCTGGTTGCCCAGTAAGTCCAATTTCCGTCATAAAGTGTTGCGTCGGGGCGTATTAGGGTGTGTCTGACAATTGGGGTCCAGATGTGTTTGAATAGATGTATCCCATCTTTGGTTTGGAATAGCCAATTTTCGTGTCTTTCTTTCCCATTGCTAAGTTTAATTGTTCCATGTCTGAAATAATTACTTAGCTTTTTGTAACTTGCCTTTCCGCATCTTGATATTGTCCATGCCCTTAACATTTGCCAGATTGTATTATCTAGCTTATTGAAGGTCTCTGTTGAGACTACTGCTGAGTAATAGTTTGCCCATCCTCTTATAATTGGGTTTAGTCTACTTATCAGGGCTGATTGAGGTGCTGTCTTATATCGTTTAATTACACCTTTTATCACTTCTGTGTGGGCAACAACTGCTTTTTGGCTGGGTTTTATGTGGGTTTTATGTCCGATTAATCGACTCTTATATCCCCCTGTTTTTCCAGACTTGTATTTTCCTACTGGGTATTGCCTGATATTGAATCCGAGAAAATCAAACCCAGGTTCTTCTGTTTTGCCATTATACTCAATAGGTTTGAGTGTGTGACCAATTCGAGTCTTTTCGGGTTTAATCTCTAATCCTACCGGTTTTAACCATTTGGTGATAGCAGTTTGGCACTGTTCAATGATTCCTAGGTCTTTGGAGATGACCACAAAATCATCGGCATATCTTATAAGGTTCACCTGAGTGGCTGTGCCTTTATTTGGATACATTCCTTTAACTAGCCTTTCTACTCCCAACAGTGCGATGTTGGCGAGTATTGGACTTATTACCCCTCCCTGGGGTGTCCCTGCTTCTGTATCCTCAAATACACCGTTATCTAGCACGCCTGCTTTGAGCCATTGTTTCAGGTCTCTTTTTAGGCAGCTTGGACAATGAATTTTGGACAGTAGGTAATCATGGTTCACGGTAAGAGCATTTTGCTATGTGTTAGGGGTCGAGAATGGAGTCACCACCATCCCCTCCCATTCAGAACCATACGTGAAAGTTTCCCTTCATACGGCTCCTGGTGTGGATACCCTGTTTTGTCAAAGGAGCAGAATCAACAGACCTGCTTTTTACTTCGATGTTCAGAGCTATATGCAGCACGTAGTCTTTAAACTCGTCCTCGCCATTATACTCTTACTGACCGCAGTATCTATATCCCCACCGTGACAATTGGGCATATCCCCACCATGACAATTGGGCTTTAGCTTCTGGTCACATCCTTAGCCCTCTAAGCATGCGCTTACATTTTTCACTACTGCCTTGTGAATTGCATTACTCACTTGTTTATAGGCAGAGCATTAGAGGGGTTAATTAGGGGTCGAGATAAACCTCACGGTCTACCCCTCCCATTCAGCAGCAGAACCGTACATGAGACTTTCACCTCATACGGCTCCTAGTTTGACCGTCTCTTTGTTAAGAGTACAGCAACATCTCTTTCATCAAGAGCTGTTTTATCATCGTGACAATGGCGATGTAATAATTGAAGATTCTTGTATTCATCCTTTCCGCCTTGGCTTCTAGGTACAATGTGGTCTACTTCAATTAAATCTGATGGGGTAAAGAATTGCCCGCACCAGGTACATCTACCTTTTGGTTTTTTGAGTAGTTTTGCTACCCTAATTGGCGTGTCGATTGCTTGTCCTTTCCTGGTGGCCCAGTAAGTCCAATTTCCGTCATAAAGTGTTGCGTCGGGGCGTATTAGGGTGTGTCTGACAATTGGGGTCCAGATGTGTTTGAATAGATGTATCCCATCTTTGGTTTGGAATAGCCAATTTTCGTGTCTTTCTTTCCCATTGCTAAGTTTAATTGTTCCATGTCTGAAATAATTACTTAGCTTTTTGTAACTTGCCTTTCCGCATCTTGATACTGTCCATGCCCTTAACATTTGCCAGATTGTATTATCTAGCTTATTGAAGGTCTCTGTTGAGACTACTGCTGAGTAATAGTTTGCCCATCCTCTTATAATTGGGTTTAGTCTACTTATCAGGGCTGATTGAGGTGCTGTCTTATATCGTTTAATTACACCTTTTATCACTTCTGTGTGGGCAACAACTGCTTTTTGGCTGGGTTTTATGTGGGTTTTATGTCCGATTAATCGACTCTTATATCCCCCTGTTTTTCCAGACTTGTATTTTCCTACTGGGTATTGCCTGATATTGAATCCGAGAAAATCAAACCCAGGTTCTTCTGTTTTGCCATTATACTCAATAGGTTTGAGTGTGTGACCAATTCGAGTCTTTTCGGGTTTAATCTCTAATCCTACCGGTTTTAACCATTTGGTGATAGCAGTTTGGCACTGTTCAATGATTCCTAGGTCTTTGGAGATGACCACAAAATCATCGGCATATCTTATAAGGTTCACCTGAGTGGCTGTGCCTTTATTTGGATACATTCCTTTAACTAGCCTTTCTACTCCCAACAGTGCGATGTTGGCGAGTATTGGACTTATTACCCCTCCCTGGGGTGTCCCTGCTTCTGTATCCTCAAATACACCGTTATCTAGCACGCCTGCTTTGAGCCATTGTTTCAGGTCTCTTTTTAGGCAGCTTGGACAATGAATTTTGGACAGTAGATAATCATGGTTCACGGTAAGAGCATTTCGCTATATCTGCATCAAGTACATAGTATTGTCCTTGATTTATGGCAGTGTAAATTCTACCAATTGCGTCCTGGGCTGACCGTCCGGGACGGAACCCATAGCTAGTGCCCTCAAATCTTGACTCCCATTCGGGCTCAAGTGCCGACTTAACCAAGGCTTGCCTGGCTCTATCTTGGATTGTGGGAATTCCTATTCCAGCTTTTTTCATCCCTACCAGGTTTTGGAATCCACACCCTTCGCAGTGGTTTTGCTTTGAGGTTTCCTTTGATTTTCTCGGTCATTTCTAGCCTTTGTTTAGGGGATATTGCTATCACACCATCTACTCCAACCGTCTTTTTACCTTGACCCGCTTGGGGGGCGGGTTTATTAAGCTGACTGTTGGGAAGCATGGCTGACCGTGGAACCCGCCCCTACAGTCGCACTGCTAAGAGTCGGGCATAATATGATTTCACCAATAGACGTTGCAGCCTTCTTACCTTTGCGTCCTGTCCCGATTTAGCTGCTTGAAATATACTCTTTTGGAGCTTGAAAACTTTCCGTTGAACCTTAGTCCATGGGATGGCCTTCCATGCGTTGTTCGTAGTCTTGATTGGTTTGGGCTTGCCAAATCCTTTCTTTAAACTCGCTATCGCCATTTGTACACCTACTAGACTCTATTCTTACAATCAAACCGTGACCCGTTAGCATATCCCTACCATTACAGTCTGGCGTTGGCTTCTGGTCACATCTCACCCCCTAATAGGCTTACGCTTACACTTTCACTACTGACTTTCTCGACCAGATTATCAGAGCCTAAGAGGGGTTAAAACGTTCCGTTTATATGGGCATTCCATCTTTAGATTTGTCCTTTCCACCGGGGTACTTTTAAAGGTCTGTGTAGTTATGACATTGAAGTTCCTACTTTTCCCCTTGCTCTTTTGAGCGCAGCGTATCAACCTGTTTCGCTGCCCAATCATTACGATGGTTCAAGCCGGACATTCGGTTTCCCTAATCATGGATGGTTGGCAGTGGTCTCGATTCTGGTGTTGGGTTACACCTTGGAGCCTTCCGTTCCCCGCTTCAATCCTGGGGTTGTGATTCCCAAAACTGGGGGTGGCTATCGCCGTTACCCTGACTCTCTAACTTCTACTTATCTATTTGTAGAATTTGTATAAGTAATTTGTATGAGTTAGTTGGTTTTGACCTTGGGTTCCCTGCCTTGATTTGTATCGTGGGATACTAATCGTTGGGACATATAAACAGTTATGAGGATGGTCAGGAGAGATCTCCTTATATTCAACCAAGGGGTTTAAGTCCCCACCAGGCGGTTATTTCAGGTATTTCAACCTTATTTTTTGCCTGAACGTCTCGCACCAACGTTCCGTTTATATGGGCATTCCATCGTTAGATTTGTCCTCAGAACCGGGGTACTTTTAAAGGTCTGTGTAGGTAGTCGCACGAACCCCCTACTTTTCCCCTTGCCCTTTTGGGCGCAGCGTGTCAACCTATTTCGCTGCTAGTGTATTACGATGGTTCAAGCCGGACATTCAGTCTCCTTAATCATAGATGGTTGGCAGTGGTCGAGTAGGAGGTGGGTTCCGACCTACGCCTTCCGTTCCCCCGCTTCAATCCTGGAGTTATGATTTCCAAAACTGGGGGTGGCTATCGCCGTTACTCTCTACTCCCTGATTTCTCAGTTCGTTTATGACCTTGAGTTCCCTGCTTTGCTTAGTTCCCTAAGCGTCGGGACATATAATCAGTTATGAGGATGCTCAGGAGAGGTCTCCTTATATCCAGATTCGGAGCTGGAATCCTCACCGGGTAGTTATTTCGGGCATTTAAGCCCTATTTCATACCCGAACGTCTCGCACCTGCATCCAATACATAGTATTCACCTTTGTTAATACTTTGGTAAATTCTGGTTATTGCGTCGTGGGCTGACCTTCCTAGCCTGAACCCGTAGCTAGTGCCTTCAAATCTTGATTCCCATTCGGGCTCAAGTGCCGATTTAACCAAGGCTTGCCTAGCTCTATCTTGGATTGTGGGTATTCCCATTCCCGCTTTTTTCATCCCTACCAGGTTTTGGTATCCATACTCTCCTAAGTGCCTTTGCTTTGAGATTTCCTTTGATTTTCTCGGTCAATTCCAGTCTTTGTTTAGGGGAGATTGTGATAACCCCGTCTACTCCAGCCGTCCTTTTTCCTTGATTGTCTTGAGTCACTCGTCGCACTGCTAAGAGTCGGGCATAGTATGATTTCACCAATAGACGTTGCCACCTTCTAACCTTTGCATTCTGTCCCGATTTATATGCTTGAAATATACTCTTTTGGAGCTTAAAAACTTTCCGTTGAACCTTAGTCCATGGGATTGCCTTCCATGCGTTGTTCGTAGTCTTGATTAGTTTTGGTTTCCCAAACCCTTTCTTTGAACTCGCTATCGCCATCTGTACACCTACTAGGCTCTATTTCTTTACAATCAAACCGTGACCCGTTAGCATATCCCTACCATTACAGTCGGGCATTGGCTTCTGGTCACATCTCACCCCCTAATGGGCTTACGCTTACACTTTTCACTACTGACTTTCTCGACCAGATTGTCAGAGCCCAGAAGGGGTTAAAACGTTCCGTTTATATGGGCATTCCATCTTTAGACTTGTCCTTTCCACCGGGGTACTTTTAAAGGTCTGTGTAGGTGTTGCCAATATTACCCTACTTTTCCCCTTACTCTTTTGAGCGCAGCGTCTCAACCTATTTCGCTACCTACTTGTGACGATGGTTCAAGTCGGAACATTCAGATTTCCTTAGTCATGGATGGTTGGCAGTGGTCGCATTTGGTAGTAGGTTCTACTTCACGCCTTCCGTTCCCCGCTTCAATCTGACGGGTTGTGTATCCTGAAACTGGGGGTGGCTATCGCCGTTGCCCTCATTTCTGCTTCGTAACTTCTGTTATGTTAATAATTATTACGATTTGTTACAGAGTGTATTGACCTTGGGCTCCCTGCCTTGATTTGGTATCATAGTGATACAAATCGTTGGGACATATAAACAGTTATGAGGATGGTCAGGAATGTGTTCCTTATATTCATCCGAGGGGCTAAAGTCCCCACCAGGCGGTTATTTCGGGTATTGCAACCCTATTTCATGCCTGAACGTTTCGCACACTGGTGACAATTATAGCATTAGTCAAGGTAGTTAGGACGCAGCTGTGAGAACGGAATCCATGGCATCATCGAGAGAATCAAACTGCTCACGTGCAATGGCGAATGCGGGCTTTCAACCACGACCAACATTTCTCTATCTTGTTGAGGTCTGGCGAATAAGGCCGAAGATAGAGTAAACGGCATTGAGCCGCCTCCACCAGTTCAGCCTGCCGCCCCCCTTTATGAAACGTTGCATTGTCCAGTACTAGAGTTTGACCTGGCTTCAATGTTGGAATTAAGATAAACTCCAACCACAACTCAAACACTGTCCGATTACAACAACCCTCAAAGCGATCGGGGGCTAAGAGTTGTTGATAACACCATGCCGCCATATAGCTCACCCTGCCCTGCCTCTTCCCGGATTTGAGGGCATCGAAGCGTTGTCCTTCCTGGCAGTAACCATAAGGATAATCCGAGTCTTGACTATTCATGCCAGCTTCATCGAGGTAAACCAACCCTTCCGGCTCCATATGTTCAATCTGAGCAATAAACTCCTCTCGCTGTTGCTGATCACGTTCTTGGTAGCCGTAAGTTGTTTTCTGGTGAAGCCAATTTTCTTCAAGGTTCTGGATATGGTGCGAGGAGAGATGTCGTCATCCCAAAGTTGAGCCATTTGAGCGGAGGTTTTGTCGCCATGCTCTTGGGCAAAAGCCTTGAATTTGTGCCAGTCGGTAATTTTGTGGTTATTGCCAGGTGGGCGATTAGGTTTAGGGAGGAAGTCTCCGGTCTGTGCTTTTCTTTGGAGCCAGAGATTGATAGTGTTCCGGCTGAGATGGAAAAATTGACTGGCTTTGGTTTTGGACATACCGTATAGTTCAATTGCATTGATAACTTTTTGTCTAAGGTCGTAACTGTAGGGGGCTGGCATTTTGGGTCTTCTGTAGATATCCTTGCCATTATACGTCCTCACTGTTCTGTCTTGTGCTATACCATAGATGTGGCTAGACAGTTAAATGTTAGGAGAATGCTGCTGGCTATCAACAAAGCCCATAGTAAACTTAATTTAGACGCACTCAAACAAAAGGTAGAACAAACATACGGCGAAACTGTGGCGGGTGTGTTTCCTTTGTCGGAAGATTTACTACAACTGGCTAGTGAAGGGGTGTTTTGTGTGAAATATCCTGAACATCCAGTCAGTAAAGAATTTGCTAAAGTTGCCAATCAAATTATGGAGGGATGAAAATTATGTCTGATTTAGGGGATCTACAATCTCTGACGAGTTCTCTTGCAGCAATGGTCTCGCCATTTCGTAACTATTTAAATGATTTATACGAAAAATATCAGCCACTGAATGAGGGCAAAGTAGCTGATTATATTCCTGAGTTAGCATTGGCAAAACCGGAATGGTTCGGGATTTGCGTAGTGACTAAAGATGAGCAGATTTTTGAGGTGGGAAATTGTGATCAGTTGTTCACAATTCAATCTATTTCTAAACCGTTTGTATTTGGTTTGGCGTTGGCAGATTATGGCCGGGAATATGTCAATAGTAAGGTGAGTGTGGAACCGACTGGGGAAGCCTTTAACGCTATTGTGTTGGATGAGGTGACAAACCGCCCCTATAATCCTATGGTAAATGCTGGAGCGATCGCCACCGCAGATTTAATCAAAGGTCAAAACAGCACCGAACGCCTGAAAAGATTGCTAGAAATGTTCAAAGGCTACACGGGACGAGATCATGATATTAACGTCCCTGTTTTTCTCTCCGAGAAAGCCACGGGAAACCGAAATCGGGCTATGGCTTATTTGATGCTGAACTTTGGTATGGTCAGCGACAAAATTGATGAAACCTTAGACCTGTACTTTCAGCAATGTTCAATTCTGGTCAATGCTAAAGATTTAGCAATGATTTCAGCGACCCTGTCTAATGGGGGTATTAATCCAATCACTAAGCAACGGGCTGTTGATGAACATTATGTGCAGGATATCATTAGTGTGATGCTAACCTGTGGGATGTATGACGCATCAGGAGAATGGGCTTATCGGGTGGGAATACCTGCAAAAAGTGGCGTAGGCGGCGGTATTTTAGCGGTGGTACCAGGAAAGTTGGGAATTGGTATATTTTCGCCGCCTTTGGATGCTAAAGGTAATAGCATTCGAGGTGTGAAGGTGTGTGAAGACCTATCACGGGATTTTGGTTTACATCTGTTTAATGTAGCTAAAAGCGATCGCAATTTAGAAGAGTGGATTGCGGGAGGTGATGATCTACATGACTTTTAAACAGTCTCGACTATTCATAGTTCCAGATATTAGGTAGGCTAACACCCAGGTTAACCTAACTTTATGTCGGACATTTCTGCCACCTAAAACTATTTCGTCAACATCTTAATATCCCTGGCTGCCGTTAAGTCGGGGGTGTGACACTGTAGGGGTAAAAATTTTTACCCCTATGCCAACTGTCTGATTTAAACTTGCTATGAACCTCGATAAAAACTCACCTGTTCGTCGATTTCGTCTCAGAACAACCCTACTGATTCCGTTTCTTTTGCAAATTGTGGCAGGGGTTGGTTTAGTAGGATGGATTGGTTATCGCAGTGGACAACAAGCTGTGAATAATGTAGCTACCCAATTACGGAGTGAACTGACCAATCGAATTACAGAAAAGTTATCGTCTTATACGGAGATTCCCAAAACTATTAATCGTTTGAATGCTAATGATTTTTCCCATGGTGATCTGAATGTGAGTAACACTTTTGGGGAACACAAATTATGGCAGCATATGCAGATTTATCCTAGCTTGAGTTATGTCTATTGTGGTGACGAAGATGGTAGTTTTTTTGGGGTAGGTAGACTCGACCAAGAAGACCGTTCTAATGTAATTATGGTGTATAGCAATTTCTGGACTGACTTTATGCGCCAGGATTTTGCTTTTGATGAACAAGGAAATCGGACTGAGCAAATTGGCACTCTTGAACAACCTTATGATCCACGCCAAAGACCTTGGTATAAAGCAGCACAGGCGGAAAGTAAGGCTGTGTGGAGTGAGATTTATCTTTCTTTTTCTACCCTATTACCTACCATAACAGCAAGTCTCCCGGTTTATAGTCTGACGGATGGTTCTCTGATTGGGGTTTGTGGAACTGACTTTTTTTTACCCCAAGAGGTGAGTGGGTTTTTGCGAAATTTGGAGATTGGTAAAACTGGAACGGCTTTTATTATGGAGCGTTCTGGTAAATTGGTGGCTACTTCTACGGGAGAACCTACATTTAAGGTTGTTGGAAATGATCGTGAACGATTAATGGCGATCGCCAGTGAAAATGGTGCAGTCCGGGCTACGGCTAATTATCTGAGCGATCGCTTTAATGACCTCGGTAATATTCAAACTGTCAAAAAATTCGATTTTCAGTGGTCAGGGGAACGACAATATGTTCAAGTTGTGCCATTTCAAGATGGCAATTTGGATTGGTTGGTAGTTTTAACGATTCCGGAGTCGGATTTTATGAGCGAAATTAATGCGAGTCGTCAAAAGTCTATCGGGTTAAGTTTGGCGGCGTTAATAATGGCGATCGCTGTGGGAATTTTGACCTCTCGCTGGGTCACTCGACCGATTTTGCGCGTTTCCCATGCGGCTGATGAATTAGCCCAAGGTGAACTAGATCAACAGGTAAAACCTAGCCCAATTATTGAAATCGACCGCTTGGCGAGGTCTTTTAATAGTATGGCACAACAACTGAAACAATCATTTTCTGCCCTCCGCCAAAGTGAAGCGACTAATCGGGCTATTGTTAATACTATTCCAGATTTAATGATTCGGGCTAAGGGGGATGGTAGTTATCTTGATGTGGTGGGTAGCGATCGTTTGGAGCCAGCAGATAGTAGTGGCGAAGAATTGTTAACCGGTCAGCCATTTCCGAAGGGAATCAGCGTGCAGGAATATTTACCGGATAATTACGAACAATTAATGCACTATATTCAACAAGCATTAATAACTGGGAAGTTACAAGTTTATGAGCATCAAATTATCCGGGATAATAAGTCTGTAGATGAAGAGGTGCGAATTATGGTTTTGGCAGAAGATGAAGTTTTAATTATGGTGCGAGATATCACCGACCGTAAACAGGCAGAAGAAGCCTTGCGTATTGCTGAGGAAAACTACCGCAGCATTTTTGAAAATGCTTTGGAAGGGATTTTTCAATCGTCCCCTAAAGGCAAATTTATTAATGCTAATCCGGCTTTAGCCAGAATTTATGGCTATGATTCTCCTGAAGAACTGATGGCAAGTATTACGAACATTAGTGAGCAGCTTTATGTAGACCCAGAAAAAAGAACGGAATTCAGATATTTGTTGTCTCAACAAAATTCCGTCAAAAATTTTGAATATCGTTGTTATTGCAAGGATCGTAGTATTATCTGGATTCAAATTGATGCCCGTGTCGTGAATGATAACAATGGCAATGTGTTGTATTACGAAGGAATTGTTCAAGATATTACTGAACGGAAGCGCAAGGAGGAGGAACTAAAACGACAATTGGAAGAGTTGCAAATTGAAATTGATCATAAAAAACGTCAGCAAGAAGTGGCTAATTTAACTGAGAGTAGTTATTTCCAGGAGGTACAGCAAGAAATATCTAACGTGAACCTTGATGATTTCTGGAGTTAAGAAAAACTGGATAATTGATAATGTAGGGGCGGGTTGTGCTGTGAATCCTCATTCCCAAGGGGAAGATAAATAAACCCGCCCTCACCCACGATTATCAATTGTCGATGTAGGGGCGGGTTGTGCTGTGAATGGTGATTCCCATGTCGATGTAGGGGCGGGTTGTGCTGTGAATCCTCATTCCCAAGGGGAAGATAAATAAACCCGCCCTCACCCACGATTATCAATTGTCGATGTAGGGGCGGGTTCTGCTGTGAATCCTCATTCCCAAGGGGAAGATAAATAAACCCGCCCTCACCCACGATTATCAATTGTCGATGTAGGGGCGGGTTGTGCTGTGAATAGTGATTCCCGTGTCGATGTAGGGGCGGGTTCTGCTGTGAATCCTCATTCCCAAGGGGAAGATAAATAAACCCGCCCTCACTCACCCACGATTATCAATTGTCGATGTAGGGGCGGGTTGTGCTGTGAATCCTCATTCCCAAGGGGAAGATAAATAAACCCGCCCTCACCCACGATTATCAATTGTCGATGTAGGGGCGGGTTGTGCTGTGAATAGTGATTCCCATGTCGATGTAGGGGCGGGTTCTGCTGTGAATCCTCATTCCCAAGGGGAAGATAAATAAACCCGCCCTCACCCACGATTATCAATTGTCGATGTAGGGGCGGGTTGTGCTGTGAATGGTGATTCCCATGTCGATGTAGGGGCCGGTTGTGCTGTGAATCCTCATTCCCAAGGGGAAGATAAATAAACCCGCCCTCATAGGTTGTGCTGTGAATGGTGATTCCCATGTCGATGTAGGGGCGGGTTCTGCTGTGAATCCTCATTCCCAAGGGGAAGATAAATAAACCCGCCCTCATAGGTTGTGCTGTGAATGGTGATTCCCATGTCGATGTAGGGGCCGGTTGTGCTGTGAATCCTCATTCCCAAGGGGAAGATAAATAAACCCGCCCTCATAGGTTGTGCTGTGAATGGTGATTCCCGTGCCGATGTAGGGGCGGGTTGTGCTGTGAATGGTGATTCCCAAGGGGAAGATAAATAAACCCGCCCTCTGGGGAGAGGGGGAGAGGGGGAGAGGGTCAAGATTTGGCTTGTATATAGGCGATCGCCTCTCGCCAGACCAAAATCGGTTCCCCCTGTGGGGGTTGTAAACAGATACAGTTAGGATCTTGCCACAGCATTTGGCCCTCTAACATATCTTCGGTGAGTAATTGAATCTTAACAGTGGGTTTATCCTTGATGTAGGTTTGTAACTTGCGGACGCTGGGTAAATCGGTATTGAACTCGGGCATAATCGATTAGTTATTATTAATGCAGGAGATTGAGATATCAGTGATGGCAATTGAGTTTACAAAGTATCACGGTTTGGGTAATGATTTTATTCTGATTGATAACCGTCATCAGTCGGAGCCAATTTGTACACAGAAACAAGCTGTGCAAATGTGCGATCGCCATTTTGGTATTGGTGCTGATGGGGTAATATTCGCCCTTCCCGGTGACGGGGCTAGTGACTACACCATGAGAATATTTAACTCTGATGGGTCCGAACCGGAAATGTGCGGGAATGGAATTCGCTGTCTGGCTAAGTTTATCGCTGAGTTAGAAGGGAAAACTGGGACGGCGATCGCTTATAAAATTAATACCGCCGCCGGGGTGATCTGTCCCCAACTTTTAACCGATGGTCAGGTTAAAGTAGATATGGGATTACCACGGCTACTGGCGGCGGAAATTCCCACCACCCTATCTGAAAATAGCCTCAAGGTTATCGATGTTCCCCTACAGGTAGCAGGACAGCCCTGGTCTGTTACCTGCGTGAGTATGGGAAACCCCCACTGCATCACTTTTGTAGATGATGTGGCTAGTGTTCCATTAACGGAAATTGGTCCGTTGTTTGAACATCATCCGGCTTTTCCTGAACGAACCAATACAGAATTTATTGAAGTAGTGCGACCGGATTATGTCAAAATGCGAGTTTGGGAAAGGGGTGCTGGGATAACTTTAGCCTGTGGAACTGGGGCTTGTGCTTCTGTGGTGGCGGGAGTATTAACCCAAAGATGCGATCGCCAAGTAACTGTAGAACTTCCAGGGGGTTGTCTACAGATTGAATGGTCAGCTACAGACCAACGGTTATATATGACTGGACCAGCCCAAAGAGTTTTTCAGGGTCAGTTAACTTTCCCAATAATGAACAATAATTAGGTAAATCAAGGAAATTGCTATGGGTGGAGGCATTTATCTCATTCAAGATGATGATCAGCTTGTGGAAATGATGGAACAAGACTATGATTCTGAGGATCAACTTCAGGACTTGCTAGAATCTTATCCGAATTTGCTGGCTGGGGATGAGATTGATCGCGCCACCCCTAGACGGTGGCTATTGATTTCCAGGGATGCTATGGTTCCCCCGGAGGAAGAAAGCGGCGGTCGCTGGTCTTTGGATCATTTGTTTATTGACCAGGATGCTATCCCTACCTTAGTGGATATTCGCCGTATCCGTAATACGGAAATGCGCCAAAAGGCGATCGGGCTAATGTTGGATTATGCGGCCCATGTTAGCTTTTACTGGCCTATTGAATCGACTATTGCTCAATTTGAGGCTAACTGTCGCGAACAAGGTCGCGATCCAGAACAGGTTTTTGAGGAGTTTCTGGGACCTGATGCTAAGGAAGAGCGTTTTTGGCAAAAAGTGAAAACTAATGTACAGGCTGGTAAAATTCGCCTGGTTTTTGTGGCTGATGAAATCTCCCCCTCTTTGCGTCGGGTGGTTGAGTTTCTCAATAAGCAAACTGACCCTGGGGAAGTCTGGGCGGTGGAAATTAAGCAATATGTCAGTCAGGAAGGTTTAAGGACTTTAGTACCTCGGGTAATTGGTCAAACGGCGGAAGCGCAACAGAAAAAATCTAGCGCTACTGGGGAACGCAGACGCTGGGATGAGATGTCTTTTTTTGAGGAATTAAATATCCGCCGGGGAACTGATGAAGCACAACTAGCCCAGAAAATTCACGCTTGGGCGAAACAACAACAGCCGAAAATTGATATTCAATGGGGAACCGGGGATATCTATGGCGGGTTTACGGCTTGGCTTCATCAAAAGGGTAAAAAAACTCACAAGTTATTTAGTGTGGATATTTCCGGGCGTTTGGAAATTTCCTCTAATAAATATGCCTCTCAACCTCCTTTTGATTGTCAGGACAAATGGCTGGAACTTCGCAATAAGTTTAGTTCTATTGGTTTATCTCTCCCGGTAGAACCGAGTGAGTATCGATCGCTAACTTTGCGTCTGTCTACTCTCCAGGATGAAACAGCCCTACAACAGGTTATGGAAACTTTTGATTGGGTGATTAAGGAAATTAAGAAAGCCTGATATTTGTCTGATGATGACTAAAAAAGCCCGTCAGAAACTAACGGGCAATTAGCGGGCAATTAGCGGGCAACTACAGCCTAGTATGCCCATGAAAGCAAGTTATACCTTGAGGCGGAAATGATGCCCTTCACGGGTCAATTAGCCGCCAATTAGACGGCAATCACAGGGAAAAAGCATCTATTACTATGGTCTACATATCCAATTGTGGATATCTTCTGTTCTCCCGGTTTTGATTTCTTCGAGTTTCTGGAAAACTTGATTGGCTACTTTGCGATCGCTTACGGGAGGTAAAATCATGTCTTCTCCCTGATATCCAATGGTGGAAATATGGGCGATAGTTGCTGCTGTTCCCATACCAAAGGCTTCCGTGAGAGTTCCTTGATGGTAGGCTTGGACTATCTCATCAATAGCGATCGCCCTTTCCTCTACCGGCATTCCCCAATCACGACATAAAGTTAACACACTATCCCGCGTAATTCCCGCTAAAATAGTTCCGGTTAATTTCGGGGTGACAACTACTCCATCAATCACAAATGCTAAGTTCATCGTGCCACATTCTTCGATATATTGGCGATGAATGCCATCAAGCCAAATCACATTATCATAGCCTTTCTCTTTAGCTTCTCGGTCTGCGAGAAGGCTGGCGGCGTAGTTTCCGGCTACTTTCGCGGCACCGGTTCCCCCTTCAAAAGCTCTCACATATTTTTCCGTGACAATCAATTTAACAGGATGGGAATAATAAGCACCTACCGGACAGGTGATAATGATAAATTTATAGGAATCCGAGGGTTTTAATCCTACCGATTCATCAACAGCAAAGTAAATCGGTCTAATATATAAAACGCTGCCATTTTTATTAGGAATCCAATCAGCATCTAACTTAATTAACTCTTTCAATCCATCAATAAAAATGGATTCGGGAATAGCTGGCATACATAACCTTTCGGCGGATTGATTAATCCGTTTATGGTTGGCATCCGGTCGGAATAATAATGGCTCACCATTGGGGTTTTTATAGGCTTTCATCCCTTCAAAGATAGCCTGTCCGTAGTGGAGAGCAGACGTGGCGGGGGATAGGTCTATGGGACCGTAAGGGATGATTTGAACATCCTGCCAATTTCCCTGGCTATAGTTAGCCACTAACATATGATCGCTGAAGATTTTGCCGAAGGGTATGGGTTCGGTTTCTAGTTCTTTAATACGGGATTTTTTGGTAGTCTCAATTCGTAGGGGCAGATGCGGATTGTTCATGATAATTTTAAGTAGGTGGCAAATGATTAAAATGATGGATTTTATGGGGGAACAGTAGATAGACGCTAGTTAGTAATTATCTGATTAACTAGGCTGTCTAACTGTTCCCAGTTCCCGAAAATCTGGTAATTTATCGCCTCAATTAACAATTCTCTAGGCTAATTTAACTTGCCTTTGCCAAAGAATTTAGGAGGTTCGGAAAGTGTGTATACTTGAGTCTCAGCGGCGATCGCCTCTCGTAGATGTCGGGGAAGTTGAAATAGTCCTAACAGGGTAGTACCGTCAAACATCCGCATACCGCCTACAGTATGCTGTTGGAGGATTTCATCTGTTTTCTCCGGTTGAGGATAGGGATCAATGGGGTGTTGCGAGGCGATCGCAAATCCCCACGGGGCTCCATAGGTGGGAATAAAGCTAGTATAGGATTGAACATGGGGAAACACAGCGTTAACTGTATTAACAATCCGAACGTGAAGGTTCAAATTTCCGGGAGCCACCGGGCCCGCTTGAATCACAAATATCCCATCATCAGCCAGGACGCGCCGGATATTCTCAAAATACTCCTTAGTAAACAGTTTAAATGAGGGTCCCTCCTCAATGGGGTCTGAGAGATCAGAAATAATCACATCCCATTTTTGGTCGGTGGTATCGAGAAACTCCAACGCATCCCCAACCACTAATTCAGTCCGGGGGTCTTCAAAAGCATTCTGGTGCATTTCTGGCAGATATTGGCGGCACGCCTCCACTACATCCCCATCAATATCAACCATTACCACCCGATCAACAGTTTTCCAGCGCAACACTTCCCGGATAGTTGCTCCCTCGCCGCCACCTAAGACTAGGACTTTCTCTGGTTTACCTTGAATGACCATCCCCGGATGGACTAGGGGTTCATGATACAGAAACTCATCCCCGGTGCAAGACTGCCATTTACCGTCCAGGACTAGGGCTTTACCATAAGCCCCAGTTTCAACAATGTACATCTCCTGATAGGGGGTTTTTTGATGGGCTAGAACATCGATAACCCCGTGAGCATAAATATCCCAAGGTGTGATGTACTCTGTCATCCAAAAATCAGCCTGAACTTCACTGCCAGCCATAAAGTATCCTCCCGGGTATGATTTGACCAAAAGGGATTATATCCCAAATCCGCATAGCGATCGCTTTCATGTCAGACCCCTAATCAACCACTAACCAAACACAAGCTAGATATATGTTCGTGTTTTCGGTGGCAATATTTCTGATCTCCTCTGGCCTGGGTTAACTTATCAGAAGCATGGGTCTAAAACCCCGTCACTTGGGCAGGCTCAGTGCATCGCACTTCGATTATACTCAGTGCATAGCCTTCTAGGACGGCTTTTCTTGTTCCCTAGTGTACTGCTTGAGAACCTCTATGGGCGCACCTCCAACGGAGCTAACAAAATAGCTTGGACTCCAGAGCGCATCTTGGCCTATGGTTTAGGGTAGCCAGCTTGACCATATCGACTATAGATAGGGTTTTCTGAATAACTTAGGGAGTCGGGAATCCGGGGATTTTCGGGAGTCTGGAGCCGATAATAATTATCAATTATCAATTGTTTGGTTGTGTTCGGGTAGTGTGGAATGATGCTCTAGCTTTCAGTAAGTCCAATAAGTACCCTGGATACAACCAGCTTTCGGCAACGTTGACCCAAACCAAAAAGACTGAGGCTAGAGAATGGCTGGCTAGTGTTTCGTCTGTGCCATTACAGCAATCTCTTAAACAGTTAGATGCTGCCTACAAAAACTATTTTAATTCCCTTAGCGGAAAGCGAAAAGGTAAAAAGGTAGGGCTACCTCGATTTAAGAAAAAAGCAAATAAGCAGTCTGCGACTTTCACAAAAACTGCATTTTCCATCAAAAAAGGAGAGGTGTTTTTAGCCAAGATTGGTAATATAAAACCCATATGGTTGAGGGAATTGCCGTCCGCACCCAGTTCGGTTACAGTCATCAAAGATGGTGCTAACCGCTATTTCTTGAGCTTTGTTGTAGAAGTTGAACCGATTCAGGTCGAGGCAAAAAATCAAAGCATCGGGATTGATTTAGGGATTAAAACTTTTGCGGTCATGAGTAATGGTGAGAAGGCTTTTAGCCATTATTACTCGAAGACAGAGCGCCAAATTCGCAAGCTCCAGAAAAAACTAGCCCGTCAGCAGAAAGACTCAAAACGGAGAAATAGGACTCGAATTCAAATTGCTAAACTGCATCATCAAATTGCAGATGCCCGCCAAGATTTCTTACACAAATTGTCTACTAAGCTGGTTCGTGAAAACCAAACGATTGCCTTAGAAGACCTGAATATGTCAGGCTTGGTCAAAAATCGCTGTCTAGCCAGGGCTATTAGTTGGCAAGGTTGGCGAGAGTTTAGAACGCTCTGTGAGTCAAAATCTGAGAAGTTTGGTAGAGAGTTTCACGTCATCAGCCCATGGGAACCGACCAGCCAGATTTGCTCTGAATGCGGCTACAAATGGGGTAAGCTCGATCTAAAAATTCGGTCGGTTCGATGCCTAAATTGTGGCACTGAACACGACCGAGATGAAAATGCAGCCAAGAATATAGAACAAAGTCGCCACAGGGCATTGGGAGACTCTAAACGGACGCTGAGACAGAAATAAGACTACCTTGGTAGCGTCAGTCAGTGAAGCGTCAAGAATCACCGTGACTTCAGCGGGCGTGAGTATGTCAAGATTGATTTTCAGGAAAGTCTGGGATTATCCATTGAGGTGGTGCTGTGCGTTTTTTGCGGACAGCTTCTTCTGCTATATCTAGCATTTGATCTAAAGATGTATTTTCAATAAAACTCGATACAGAAGTCACATATTCCCGGTGGGGGCATTTATCACCCAGAATACAACCATTTTTACAGGCTTCTGCACAATTGATGGTAGTTTCCACAATAGTTTCCTCTCTCTCAAATTCGACAACCTGCCAAAAATTGTAGTATAGCAGTCAGATTGTCGGCTACTCATACAGGACATCAGACCATGAATCGTTTAATATACCAATTGAAATCTTTACCCTGGCGGTGGCTGCTTCAAAGCGCCGGGGTCACAGTGGCTATAGTGGCGGCGGTTGAGTTGCTGTTGACTCTGGGTTTAACACATTCGGCTAGTCTCTCTCAGGCGATCGCCTTCTTGTATTCTCCACCCTTGGGCATAATTATGTTTATCGTGTCGGCGATCGGTATCGGCGCTTTGGCTGTTTATCTCTTGGAACTGTGGGACCAACAGATCATCCTTAATTCTGGCACTCTCTGGGCTTTGCTTGCCTGTCTACTCCTGGGCTTATGGATTAAATCCTTACTTCCCATACCTGGCATCGTGATCACTTTATCACGATTTTCCTTTCTTGGGGTTCTCGTCGGCGTTTTCTGGAAAGGAAGACCTTACTTTCGTTAACCCCAAACCATCACCCCAAACCATTGACGTTTAGCATTTAATACTTTACTATCTAGTTAAGTATTCACATAATATCTAAATGCAACGGCTAAAGGAGAATCAATGCTATTTCGTCAGCTATTCGACCCGGAAACCAGCACTTATACCTATCTAATTGCCGATACTGTCACCAAGGAAGCAGCATTAGTGGATCCGGTTCTTGAACAAGTTGATCGCGATCTGAAATTGCTGGAAGAATTGGAATTAAACTTACGCTATTGTTTAGAAACCCATATTCACGCTGACCATATTACCGGGACGGGGAAACTACGCCAGCTTACCGAATGTCTGGGAATTGTGCCCCAAAAGGCTAATGCAGCCTGTGCCGATCGCTATATTGGTGATGGAGAAGTCTTAGAATTAGGGGAGATTAAAATTGAGGCGATCGCTACTCCCGGACACACTGACAGCCATATCACCTATTGGGTAAATGGCGATCGTATTTTAACCGGAGATTCCCTATTAATCCGAGGTTGTGGACGTACTGATTTCCAAAGTGGCGACCCCGGACAACTTTATGATTGCATTGTTCAAAAACTCTTTACACTTCCCGAAAATACTCTAGTTTATCCTGGTCATGACTATCGAGGTCATACAGTTTCCACTATTAAAGAAGAAAAACTTTACAACCCCCGTTTAGCCGGAAACAGCCGCGAGAGTTTTATTGAACTCATGAATAGTCTCAATCTTCCCGACCCTAAAAAAATTATGGCGGCGGTTCCTGCTAATGAACGCTGCGGAAAAGTTCCCAGTCTTTCCTAAGTCTTTAACTAAAATATGACCGGGTGGGTTTATCCATCTTTCGGGTGATACATCAAAGCTGACTGGTAAGAAAGAAAGGGCGGGTTTATCTATCTTTCTGGTGATACACCAAAGCTGACTGGTAAGAAAGAAAGGGCGGGTTTATCTATCTTTCTGGTGATACACCAAAGCTGACTGGTAAGAAAGGGCGGGTTTATCTATCTTTCTGGTGATACACCAAAGCTGACTGGTCAGACAGAAAGGGTGGGTTTATCTATCTTTCGGGTGATACATCAAAGCTGACTGGTAAGAAAGAAAGGGCGGGTTTATCTATGTTTCTGGTGATACACCAAAGCTGACTGGTAAGAAAGGGCGGGTTTATCTATGTTTCTGGTGATACACCAAAGCTGACTGGTAAGAAAGGGCGGGTTTATCTATCTTTCTGGTGATACATCAAAACTGACTGGTCAGACAGAAAGGGTGGGTTTATCTATCTTTCTGGTGATACATCAAAACTGACTGGTAAGAAAGGGCGGGTTTATCTATCTTTCTGGTGATACATCAAAACTGACTGGTAAGAAAGGGCGGGTTTATCTATCTTTCTGGTGATACATCAAAACTGACTGGTAAGAAAGGGCGGGTTTATCTATCTTTCTGGTGATACATCAAAACTGACTGGTAAGAAAGGGCGGGTTTATCTATCTTTCTGGTGATACATCAAAACTGACTGGTAAGAAAGAAAGGGCGGGTTTATCTATGTTTCTGGTGATACATCAAAACTGACTGGTAAGAAAGGGCGGGTTTATCTATGTTTCTGGTGATACATCAAAACTGACTGGTAAGAAAGGGCGGGTTTATCTATGTTTCTGGTGATACATCAAAACTGACTGGTAAGAAAGGGCGGGTTTATCTATGTTTCTGGTGATACATCAAAACTGACTGTAGAACCCGCCCCTACAGAACCCGCCCCTACAGAACCCGCCCCTACAGAACCCGCCCCTACAGAACCCGCGCCTACAGAACCCGCGCCTACAGAACCCGCGCCTACAGAACCCGCGCCTACAGAACCCGCCCCTACAGAACCCGCCCCTAAAAGGTTTTTTAATTTTCCCTATTTTTTAATAGATTAATGCTTATTTTGATTGTCGGACATCTCCTCGCTATTTGTATTGGTTTGAGTCTGGGTTTAATTGGAGGCGGAGGGTCAATTCTAGCCGTTCCGGTTCTCGTTTATATCATGGGAATAGGGACTAGAGAAGCGATCGCCATGAGTCTAGCCATTGTCGGTTCAGTCAGTTTGCTGGGGATGTTACCCCATTGGCGGCGTGGAAACGTGAATTTTAAGACTTTTGCTATTTTTACCCCAACGGCGATGATAGGGGCTTATTTTGGCGCTCGTTTAGCCTCTTTTCCTGGGATTACTGATACCATTCAAATGATGACTTTTGGGGCGATCGCTTTACTGGCTAGTATATTGATGATTTCCCGCAGTAATCATGTCCCCAAGGCGGTTGATCCCTCTGTCGCTAAAGACAATTCTCGCTGGTGGTTAATTCCCCTGGGGGGATTAGGGGTAGGTGTAATTACCGGATTTGTCGGGGTTGGGGGTGGATTTGCGATCGTACCAGTATTGGTATTACTGGGGGGAATTCCGATTAAAGAGGCGATCGGCACCTCCTTATTAATTATCACATTTAACTCTATTGCTGGCATTATCGGCTATTTAGGACAAGTTCCCATCAATTGGTCTCTCACCTTTTCCATGACCATAGCTGCTAGTTTAGGGACTCTCGGCGGCGCTTATTTGAATCAGTTTATTGACGGTAAACGACTACAAAAATTCTTTGGTTTCTTTGTCTTAGGAATTGCTACCGTCGTTTTACTGCAACATTAAGCCTTGACATTTTACCCCTACCAGAAAGATTCTACCATCTTGAATGCGGCAAGGGGTAGGTGATCACCCTCTCCCAGAGAGAGACCGAGAGAGGGAGATTTTTGTCAATGAGGAATTTCATCCCCTGAAAATACCTAGGTTTGATTGGGGATAGTAATATCAATCGAGGTAACTTTGACATCCTCATTCAAGCTATTAAGGGGGGGGTCAATACTATTTTGATTACCCACCACTAAAATCACCAGCTTTTCCGGTTGGAGATACTCAGCCGCCACCCTCTGAACATCCTCAATGGTGGTTTCCTCAACTTGACGACGGTAGTTGAAGATAAAATCGGCGGGATAACCGAAGTATTCATAACGCATCAAACGAGAAAGGGTTTGGTCGCCGGAAGCGAAATTAAACACAAAAGAATTAAGGGTTGATTCCTTGGCGTAGTTCAATTCCTCGGCGGTAATGGGTTCGGTGCGTATGCGCTTAATTTCGGATTTCATAGCCTGAATTAATGGAACAGTGGTATCTGAACGAGTTTGACCCCCAGAAATAAATAAGCCGGGATAATCAAAATTAGGACTCCATACTCCATACACAGAATAGGCTAAACCTTGACGCGATCGCACTTCATTAAATAGCCTACCACCAAAGCCATTCATCACACCATTAAGCACCATTAGCGCCGGGTAATCAGGATTATTAGCCTTACCGCCTAAATGTCCCATCTGCACATAACTTTGAGTTAGTTGGGGTTGGTCAATCATAAACACCCCACCCAGATTAACCTGATTAACATCAGGAAGGGGAGGATTTATAGCTTCGCGGCTAGATTTCCAATCTCCGAACTTTTCCGCAATGAGCGATCGCATTTCAGCGGAATCAAAATCTCCCACAATCCCCAAAATCATATTTTGAGGGTGAAAATATTGTTGATGAAACTTGACTAAATCTGACCGAGAAATCTGTGATAAATGGTCATATTCCACACTGCGGGCGTAGGGACTTTTGGAGCCATAAATTAGCTTCTGAAATTCCCGACTAGCTATGCGTTGAGGGTCGTCATTCCGACGAGCGATCGCCCCTCGCATTTGATTTTTAGCTAACTCTAATTGTTGAGGATCAAAAGCCGGTTCTCTAATCACTTCTGCAAATAAACTAAATACCCCATCGAGATCCTCACTTAGGGCGCTAAAACCCGCATTTCCCATAGTATCACTAATTCCCGTTTCTACCGATGCGGCTTTGTGTTCCAGGATTTCATTTAACACTTGAGGGGGATGTTTTTTAGTTCCCCCATCGCGCATTAAACTCCCCGTTAAACTAGCTAATCCTACCTTATTATTGGGCTCAAAACGGCTGCCAGTTTTAAAGATAGCACTTCCCCTAACTAAAGGAAGTTCCCGGTCTTCCATCAGGTAAATAACAATACCATTTTCAAGTTGATAGCGACTGTATTCGGGAAGTTCCAAAGTGCGAAGGGGAGGGAATTCTAGTTCCCGATAATGTTTGGGAACTCCGGCGACGGCGGGGGAATGCCAAACCACTGTCATGACCAGGGTTAGACAGGCGATCGCCATTAGTAATAACCTGGATTTTTTCAATTTCATAGAGGTTGTCAATTGCATATTATTAGGAAGTGGTACATTAATTTTGCGATAAAAGACGACCCACCGTGCGATTTTCCGGGCGGAAAGTAGCCTGGGCGACCCTTTGAATATCTTGGGGGGTGATAGCAGAAATGGCATCTAAAGTGGCAAATAGATTCCGCCAAGATCCCGTTTTCACCTGATAGTTAACTAAAGCAAAAGCCATCCCCATATTAGAATCAAGCGATCGCAATAAACTCGCCCGCGCCTGAGTTTTTACCCTTTCTAATTCCCGGGGAGAAACCAGTTCATTTTTGAGGCGGTCTATTTCCACTTGTAAAGCAGCCGCCACATCATCCACCGTATGATTAGGGGAAGTTAACGCATAAAACAACATCAAATTATCATGTTTATTTCCCGGATAACTGCTAATTCCTTGGGCGGCGAGGGCTACCTGTTTTTGTTCTACCAAAGATTGATATAACCGGGAAGTGCGACCACTGCTAAGAATACTGGCGATCGCATCTATAACCACATGGTCTGGGTCACTGATAGCCGGGCGATGATACCCTTCTAAATACCAAGGTTGAGAACGTAGATATTTAGTGATTTCGCGAGTTTCAAGTTGTGGAGGTTCCGTCACCTCAAGTTGTGGGGGATGAGGTCGAGATGGATAGCGACCAAAGTAGATTTGAGCCAGTTTTTTAACCTGTAATGGATCTACATCTCCCACCACCGCTACAGTCAAATTACTCGGTACATAATAGGTATCAAAGAAATCCTGAACATTTGGGCGGGTCATCCTTTGCAAATCCTCTAAATAACCAATCACCGGACGACGATAGGGGTGTACTTGAAACGCCGTTTCAGCGAAAGCCTCCACCATTTGACCCACCGGAGAATTATCAGTCCGCAGTCTTCTTTCTTCCAGAATTACCTCTTTTTCCTTAAAGAATTCTCGGAATACAGGTTCTAAAAATCTCTCCGACTCCAGAGACATCCACAATTCTAATTTATTCGACGGTAGACTGTAGAAATATCTCGTTTCATCAGCAGAAGTAGTAGCATTCATTCCCACTCCCCCCGATTGTTCAACAATCCGCCCAAATTCGTTTTGGTTAACATACTCAGACGCTTGTTTTTCCACCTTCATAAATTCGGCAGTCAGTTTAGCTAATTCCTCAGTATTACCCTGATTTTGAGCGACTAGGATACGGTCAAATAGTTGATCTAGTTTATCTAAAAGTGGTTTTTCCGCTGCATAATTACTCGTCCCAATTCGTTGAGTCCCTTTAAAAGCCAGATGTTCTAAATAATGGGCTACCCCCGTTTGTCCTTCCGGTTCATCAACACCCCCAACATCTGCATGAATTAAAAAAGAAACCACGGGGGCTTGATTTCTTTGTAAGACTATAAACTTCATCCCATTATCTAGGCGAAATTCGCTCACCTTATCGATAACTCGATCTAAGTAAGGTTGGATAGATGGCGAAGGGCTGGGAAGTTCATCAGCTTGGGTTGGCTGTCCCCAAGTAGTCACCCCCAGGACAATTGCTAACAGCAACAGCAGAAATTGTTTTAGCCAAGGGGGTAATCGTTTTTGATGGTGCTTAGGTGAAGTCACGAACCAACTTAGATTCATAAAGATTTTGTAGTTTCTGGTTTAGATCATAGTTTATATATTGACATACTCCCCCGTTAACTGCTATTCATGAAAAATACTATTCTTAAACTACAATGTCTCATCCACTCTTGACTCTTCTGGCGAATTGCCTATCATAGCATCAACTCAGGGTTTTGATAATTATCTCCCCCACAGTTTCTATTTATTTATGAACATCTTTAATCAATCTCCACCCCGAGAAGTTGACATACCTACTCGTATCCTGAAAGCGGCGACTAAACTTTTTGCGCGACGTGGCTATGAAGCAACTACTATCAAGGACTTGGCTGCTAAGGTGGGAGTGGCGGAGGGGACTATATTTCGCTACTTTCCTAATAAAAAGGCCATTTTGGTCGAGGTCGTGACTCAGGGATGGGTTGAGATTTTGACGGATTTACTCACAGAATTGAGTGAGGTGGCTAATTATCAAGGGATTTCCCAAATTATGCGACATCGGATGATGGGTCTGGATAGTAACGCCGATTTGCTGCGGGTTTGTTTCCTAGAAGCGCAGTTTCACCCGGAATTGAGCGATCGCATTCAGTCAGAAATTATTGCTAAAATGACAGACGTGGCTGAGGCTTTCTTTCAAACCGCTATGGAGAAGGGCGTGTATCGTCCCATGAATCCCCGTATGGTCGCCCAGGTATTTTTGGGTATGTTTGCGGTCGCTGGCTTCAGTTATCGCACTATTATTGACCCAGCCGCCTCCCCCTCCGATATGCAGGAAATGGCCGAAGGACTGACTGATATTTTCCTCAATGGGATTATCAATCGAGAATCAACGGGCCATTAAAATCTCTGAGAAAATCGAGAAAATTTTTTGCCGACAGGACTAGACTTATTGGTGAGAATCAGTTATATTAGAATGATGTCACTGGGAGAGGTGGCTGAGTGGTCGAAAGCGGCAGATTGCTAATCTGTTGAGGGGTGTTCAGCCTCTCCGAGGGTTCGAATCCCTCCCTCTCCGTTCACAATTAACCCTTATCCTGATAGCGATAGCGGGTTATTGCTCAACCCCTATATCCTATTGAGTTACTCAGATATTACTCACAATCTAGTCCTAGCACAGGAAAATAATTCTGTCAACAGGTTGATTACTCAGTCAACAAGCACAACTTAATCAATCTGTCAAATGCCTACTATCTCCCCCCAACCAAACACCGATAGGGTAACTCCCTTGTGATACCCGTCAATGGCCAGCCTATCGGTTCGTTCCTCACCATTGACTGCTATCACATCGTTCGTTTCCCCAGGAGTGCTTGTTTCGGTTGGGGGAGGATATGGCTCAAAAACAACCCATAGGGGAACCCACTAGGTTATCAATGTACAACGATACCCCTATCAATGTACAACGATATCAGACCGCCTACCTGACTCCCGTAGGGAACCAGGTTATTGGGGAAATATTGGGGAGCCTACTCGCTACCAACAAAATGCGATCGCATAATCTAAACTATCTCCTACCGGAACCAACCCGATACCCCCAAACAACTTTTCACCTGGTAACTTGTTTCGTCATCTCTCGCTGATACCTACATAATCCTAGGGAATTGATTCCCCATCGAAACCGATACCTACATACCGCTAGACAAGTCTCCAATTTATAGGGGTACTGGGTTCCGCACAGGATGATTACCCCTAATAGACGGGTTAAGGTTTTGGCTTAGGGTGTTTATTGTGGGTAAATTAGAGGCAAGCATTCATATAAACTTCCAGCACTCCTGTTGCAGCACTCCTGTTAACAAAAAATATGCAAGCACCCCCTACAGTTAGAAACCATAGGGGGCCATTTAAGTTATTGGGTTAGGTGTTAGGTGTTAGGGTTTTCTCCAACCATCATCATCAATATCATCTCTGTTAATTGGAAGAGGGGGTGATTGCTTTTTATCTTCTAACTGTTTTTTACAAACTGTTGATGGCATAAAATCATTAACATATCTAATCAAATAATTTAGGCTATTTTGGATACCGTCTAACCTATTCTCAATAAGTAAGTTTCCTGTATGCGTAATGAACGTACTGAGAATAATCGCGACAATAATTAACCCTAATTCAACTATTACCAAGTTCATTTATATTAATTTCCAAAAATGAAGTGTAAACCATTTAATTCTTTCTAGTGGAGAAAATGAAGCGTAAAAATTGCTGTACGGCGGTGATTCAATTATTTGATATTCATTAAGCCATATAGTCTCTTTTTTAACCATCATATTCTGCTTCACATCATTGTAGGCATAGAATTTAAGCCACCCTGCCATTTTCCAGTACACGGGTACACTGTCAGCGTCAAATAATATCCTAACAAATTTACTGCCAGAAATGTCAGGCAATTTTTTAGTACCGTGTAGAGTACTATCATCTTCTATCCTAAAATTAAATTCATAAACCTTAAACCAGTTACTCTCTGATATATTAAGTGCATTAGGCATTATCTGTTAATTTATTGTTGAGTGTTTAGCATATTTTCTAATTTGTCGATTTTTTCTGATAATTCCTGAATTGCCGCAATCACTAATGGTATCAGTTTATCATACATGATTGTTAAGTAATCTATTTTTTTGTCGTCAACTTCAGGACTATCTGTATGGTCATTTTTAATCACTTCAACTGCGTTAGGATATATATTTTGTACTTCTTGAGCAATTAAACCAAATTGTTCTGTACTTGGATTAAAGCCATGAAATGCTGCAAGTTCATTATACTTAAACCACGTGACTGTCAATGCGTTAATTTCGCTTAACCCTAGAGTTGGTTTTGATAAAAGTGTTTTGAATTTAAGATCAGAGCTACCTTTAACGTAGTCTCCATTATCGTTAATATAAGATACATTTGTGCCTCCTACTCTAAATCTAGTATGTACTCCAGATGATGAAAGAGTTGAGCTCTTTATAAAATATGTCTGTCCGTTATATAATTGTATTGAATATCTATTGTTAGGAGCACCTCGCCAATCGCTTTGATGAAAATTAATACCATGATATATAAATACTCTAGGATTATTATCTGCTTCTAATTGCATAGAATAATTCCCTTGATGAGAAAACGCCCAACTATTTGCTCCAACTCTACTATTTAGTACTAAACTTGCCGAACCAGCACTAGAGCCTATCCGGCGGATGTCAAACCCCCTCCAAACATTAAAATCAATAAGCATATTTCCATCAGGAAAACTTTCATTAGTTGCAAAAGTTACTGGATTATTTGTTATGTTAAATGTTTTAATTCCTGTTAAAGTTTGATTACCTGTAGTTCTAACTACAGTTGAATCTACATTAATTGTTCTATTAGCTGCTAAAGTTCCTCCTCCGGATCAACCATCACCTGCAGTTAATGTAATATTTGAATGTGTGTGCGTTGTGGGAGTCCTAGCGTTAGATAATCTACTATCATTACCTTGACAGGCTGTGTTTGCTGTAGTGCCATAAGCAACCGCCCATGGGCAGTACTCCCATTAAAATTATTTCCAGTTAATCCCGTACCATTTGTTAATGTATTAGGAGTATTGTCAGTTATTGTTATATTGGCACTACCATTAAACGAAGTCCCATTAATTGTTCTAGCAGTTTGAAGTGCTGTTGCTGTTCCGGCGTTTCCACTTATTGACCCGGTAATTAATGAATTAAATGTTTTAACTCCTGTCCATGTCTGATTCCCAGTTGTAATTATCCCTGAATTAGTTGCACTAGCTGTAGGTAAAGTAACATTAGTTCCTGTTGATGATGTAACTACAGGACCTGCTGTTGTTCCTGCTGTTACTCCTAAATTAGTTGCTACATTTACTTGTGCGCCTGCCGCAATCCCATCCAGCTTTGTCTTATCAGCGTTCGACATTACACCTGCAACGGTTGTTGTAGCAGCAGGTAATACAGCATTAGTACCGTCAGAACTGTTAACGGTTAACGTATTGCTTGTAGTGCTTGTAGAGAGGTTGGTGGATACGTTTGGGGCGGTGTTTCTAAACTCAGTTCCTACTAAAGTTAAGCCAGTTCCCGCAGAATAGGTTGTATTAGGAGGTGTTACCCAAACACCATCGCCGCGTAAATAGTTAGATGTACTGCCATTTGTATCAATGGCAGCAACATTACCTGAATTTGTTATTTGAGATAAGGTATGTGTATGGCTAGTTGGTGTTCTAGCATTTGATAATCTGACATCGTTACCTTCTGTAACAGTTCCAATAGTTGTTCCAAAATTTTTGTTAAATGCTGTACTTTTGGTAAAAGTAGGCTCTTTACCGTCTAATGTACTTTGAAGTCCTGTAACATTAGCAATAGTATGTGTATGTTCTGATGGAGTAAACGTAGACGGTTTGGACGTTATTTCAGTCCAGCTATGGGAATGAGTAGATGGGGGGAAAGTGCCAGGTTTATTAATAATATTATTCCAAATTAACTCAGTTAATTTGACTAAATTAGTATTGGAGTCAATAACTGCTTGTATCCGTTCATTAGTTAAATACAGATTAACTTCACCTTCTGGCAAGTCATCGGTTGATTGCCCAAACTTACTAGAGTAAATGTTGAAATTAGTCATAACTGCCTCTATATTGAGTAATCAAATAAATGGCTAATAACTTAATACTAGCCATTCATTTGATGATTACATATTGATATATTCGATAATTGTAACGCTGATACTAGCGCTAGATTCTGCTATCGCCTGTAACTCAGTTCTACCCCACGTTATTGAGATGGTATCACCTGGCTTAACCGAAAATGCAGCGTCTGACACGCTATCACCTGTAGGGTCAAATATTAGATGTACATTGGTATTTGACCGATTCTTTACAAACACCGTTCTACCGTTACTGGTAGCATTGATAGGCACAACTTCCGTGATAGTGTTAGCAGTCAAACTTATCGCGGTAGTTTCGGGAGTTCCCGGTATTTTACTGCTCATATTTAGAGTGTCTAAATTGACAATAGAACTGTAAACTGAGAAACTCATAATAAACTCCTAAATCAAAGTAAAATTTACCAATTTATTATTTGTTCTAATCCAACAATATTGGTTACGCTATCCTCAGTTATAGCATAGATAGAAGCTGTTGATTTTAGTTCATCATCCCACCCAGCGTTAGGAGGTAAATATAGGCATTGATAAGGTACACAGTTACTGATATCACCGTGACAAAACCATACCCCTACAGAACCTACGTTTTGTAAGTGCAACCTATACCGATTAATATTTGAGGGTCTAACTAACGTGGGGGTATTGCCTATTGTCACCCCAAAATTTTCGGGTTGTGTCAATGTAGGGGTTTGAGGAACTGTATCGAGTTGATATTCAGCCATGCCCAAAATATTAATAGAATCATTGTTATGTAACTGAGTTAAACACCTAGCTTTAACTATTGAGTTGCTATCAATTGCTAAACCTTCGTTTTGATTAGTGATTAATTCAATTAACAGGTTTTCGGTGTGAATGCCTCCATAATATGGCAATTTGACAATCCCTAAATTTAACCCGTTTTCTGTTGCCATATTCCCATAAAATATCTGTAAATCTACCGCTCCCTGCAACACTTCCTGTTTTTTTTCCCACCGTTGGTAATAGCTATCTTCCGGGTAAATTGTGGGGATTTGTGATTGTGCAATATTAGGGATATAACACCTAGCGTTTAACGATGATATATAGCTGTAAATACCGATATCATATTTATATCTTTCTGTTATTAATGATTCTAAAATAGTCCCGTTAAATAACTCTATGGCGTTACTCCAGTTAGCAGCGTTTATATTAGCCGTGATATTTTTAACACCTCTCACCATTTTAACCACCTATTAATAAATTATTTTTTAGTATAATATTACTACTTTAATGTGATTATTTAAATGGTTAGAAACACAATTAACCCATGGGACCCAGACCCTACCGCTAGAATGCGAGACCCAGACCCTACTACTAGAATATGGGACCCAGACCCTACTAGGGAGCCACAAGGTAGGAAATCGTTTGGTGGTGCTAGTCAAGACCATCGTAGGGAGCCACCAAAGAGAGATGAACCAAAGGGAGGAAAAAAACCTAGGGGAAAGGGTGGCGCTGGTAGAGGTTTTGGCGGTCCTAATAGCGGTGACGAGGTAGATGATAATAAAGGTAGAAGTTCAGATAATCAAGGCGATAACGCAAGCTATTTAGATGAATTAATCGAGGAAACCACAACTGTTAAAGATGATTGTTATTATTTATTGCCCTATGCCCATCCTCGTTATGGAGAAAGTTCAGGTTACCAATCATATAACATATTGTCGGGATACGGTAATTTTGATAGGTTTGAAAAAAACGATTTTCAAACATCATTACATAAATCAAAAGATGGCGTTAGCTATACTTGGGAAGCAAGTTATGAGTATAGTAAGGTATATCGAGACTCAAGCTATCCACCAACTTTTATTAACTTAAGCCAGTTTGGGCATGGAACTTTACTACCTCGGCGGTGGCGGCGAGAATCGGAAACAATAATATGGGAGTCAATGACATCACATAATGTTATTTGTGAGTTTGAGGAACTTCATCCTGTAAATTATTATATAGAAGGAGATTACATTGAAGGCGATAATTTAAATGCGGGTCATAATCTAACCGCTATATATATTCGTGGTAAATATTTACAGACTTTTTTAAGCCTGCATACAAACCCCTGGGCTAAAATGGCTTACACGACGTATTGGTTTCTCCTTGGGAACAGAGTGACGATTGACCGCAAAACATTTGATATTGGTTGGTCATGGATGGGTGCGTCTAGATATGGCTATAAAAATAGATACTATACTTTTAAGCAAGGAACAATGAGTGCCTTAGAAAGAGCGTTTTGGGGTTTTGGAATATTCCCGTGTAAACTACAATCGCTTAATTACAATACTTGGTCAGGTTTATATGTTTATGACCCTATATGTGAAATAGAATACACTAGAAGAAAAAGAGTAACAATACCAGACATGAATGAAGAATGCTGTGGAATGATTAGAAGGATTTACGAGTTCCTAGACCCTGAATCCTTTCCGGCTGAAATGCCTGAAAAAATAACGGTTAATGCTAATAATCCAGAAAACAGAATTAAACGAATAAACACATTGCCAGAGTGGTTAATGTATCGATTCGATATTGATGACGAAAGATGGGGTGAGTTTGAAGTTAAAGTCGAGATTAATGACGTAAATTTGATGACCAAAGAACAGGAACACGCGGAAATCAAATTGCCTAACTTAGCTGAATCAATTGCTGAAATATTCGGGATGGTAATGGAAATTGCCATCTCTCATCAGGTTACACAAAACGCTGTTTTAACCTGTTTACATGAAGCAGGTTTGGCGCATTCAGCAGCCTTTAAAGCTGGTAGGGAAGTCTCGGAAATATTAGACTATTTAGGATTTGAAACCGAGGAAAAATACGAGAAACTAAAAACAGCGTTTACTCCAGAGGCTGATAATTTTGAGGAACTACTAGAACCTAATGAAAGTAAAGTTAAAATCACTAATCAAAAGAACGCGAAAGAAACACTACAGACAGCCTTAAATCAAATAAAGGAAATATTCTCAATAGTTAGAGCGCAAGGTACTTTACAAGTTAATGGTAATGACCCGTCAAAAGACATATTAGCCGATTTAACTAGGTTATATGATTCAATGAAAAAACAAGACGAGATTAGAGAGCAAGAGACTAATAAAGTACAAGAATTATTGAAAAAAGACTTTCCTGATATCAAGATAGAAACCGAATTGATTGACGGCGATAACCCACTAAGAGGGACTTTGTAATGGTTGCCAGAAGTGCAAGAATGCTAAGGAGTACTCGTAGCTTGTCTAGCCGTCAAACCCGTAGCAGTATAGGTAGGAATGGCGTTAGACAAGTTAATTTAGCTCAGAGAACATCTACTCAAGAGATGGGTTGGTTTGGCAAGCTATGGGCAAAAATAACTGGTAAAGTAGTTGAATGGGGCAAAAGTTTTGGAGGTTGGTTATGGGAAGGAATTACTAAGTTTTTATCTAACTTTAGTTTTGAGAAAGTAGCACGATTTATCACGTCTAATTGGGATAGTTTCTGGAATTTCAACTGGAATATATCAGATGAACAGATAGACAAAAATATGATGAATATTGCTAATCAATTTATTAGTACTACCGCCGGTTTTTTGGGTAATATGGCAGGTAAATTAGTTTGTGGAGTATTGCCTACCATTGGTATTGCATTTATCAACAAAGCCGCTGCTATGCACATTGCCTTAAGCAAGGGACCTGAAATGCTTATGGAAGTATCTACAGCTTTCGGCTCATACGTTAAACAGTCATTTAACATGGCTATGAAAGCCATAGCATGGCAACTGTTTAAACATGGTAGACGGGTTGTTAAAATGTTTTTAGATAAAAGTCCTTCAACACTTGCAACGGCTATTGTTTCAATGGTTCCTGGTGGTAAAGGAACGATTGAAAAGTGGGGTGACGAAAAAGGTGAAGAATGGAGTTTCGGTAAACAGAGAAGGGAAGCTAGGGAGAAATTACCAGAAAAATATGATGGAAATATTAACACTATTTGGAATCAAGATAGTAGTGAAGAATTTTGGGAGGAATTCTCAGATAACTGTAAAGAAGCAATTATTTTAGTTGCTCAAGGATTAGATGAATATATTGCATTACAACGCATTGAGGAAAATAGACAACAACAATTAGTTAACGCGGTTGTAGAAAATGGTGGAGAGCGATTTAGACTAGTATCATCATTAAGAAACCTTCAAGAAAATGTAGCAAATGTGTTAGCTCAAACTGAAATACTAGGTAATCGTGATATGGGGCAATTTGTAGGGTCTGGAGATATCTCTGAAGTTCCGAATAGTAGTAATTTAAAAATTCAATTAACCTTTATTTTATATAACTACAAAAAACCTCCATATTGGACTAAAGAACGTAGGAGTACATTACCAAAAACTCAAATAGAACTCCCATCAGTAGAAAGAAGTAAAATAACCTGGGATAAATTACAAAGGATATTTACTCAACCTAGTAAATCAGCGTTCACAAAAGGCAATATCAAAGTAACCTGCAATATGCGAAATGGTAGGAAATTTTCATTTTTTGTGAATGAATCTAGCAAGTCAGATGCTGAACGTATTTGTAAGGATTTAGTACAATTAACAGATTCTAGTATTGTTTACCCTTTGATATTTGAGGAAAGGAAAGGTTTTGGCGGTAGGGAAAATGCGAAACGAATAAAGGAAACAAAAATGTATATATCGGAGGTCAAAATACTTAACTGGGAATTAATTGATAAGTTTGAACAAGCCAAAATCGATATGGGAGAAAGTTCCGCTTTAGCAATGTATAAAGACCCTAGGAAGTCTAAAGTAAAAATTCCTTTACATTTTGAGAATAAACCTAGCTGGGTAGATGATGTAATCAGAACAGCTACGAGGACATCGTTAGAGATGAAAACCGGGAACCAACCACCAACTACAGTCTAATGTAGTTTTCATTAAATAGAAGCTACATATATGTAGCATTTCCTTAACGAAAATATAACTAACACCAAACTGATATAGGTGTGATCTTATTACTATTGATTTATTAGAGGTAATGACTATGGCAAGCCCCGTAACTCTTAATGGTGCCACTCTCGAACACCAATTGCTAGAAGTTATTGAACAGGTTCAGAGAGCGCAAATAAACGCAACTAGAAACCCTAATGGTGTAACGGTAGTTACAGCTTATACCCGCAACATGGCAACTGGAGCTGTGACAGTATCCCTAACAATCCCTACTGATGATGTTTTGGATGCTACTAATGGCTCTATCGATGTAGAAGCTATTGCTGTTTTTGTTGACTAGGGTTCATTAACTAGGTAGACAACAATAGTGTTAATGTCTACCTATCTAAGGTTTTGTTTGATAATTAATGAGGTTAAATTATGCCATTAAATGATGCTTACGATAAATATAAAGCAAATTTTGTTGCTAAACTAGCGGAACCGAAAGGCACTTGTATCGGCAGGAGTTTGATGGTTGAGGCTCCAGTAGACAAGACATCAAAGTATGTTATCCCAATGCCTATGTTGCTGCTTTATACGCTATCCGATAACGCCGTAACACAGGAACCCGTCCTGGTGCGAGACTTAACTATCTGGAGACCTCCCGTTAGTGGAACTACATCAACTAATGCTAATAGGCGTAATATCATACCAGGGGCTAGAGTTAGGTCATGGAAACGTATAGAGTACACAAAGATTTTTGTAGAAGCTCCTGCCTCTATGGGTGGAGTATGGAGAACATATCGCACATCAGGAACTAACGCGGGTGATAGGAAGCTAAGATTTATTGGTTTAAAAGTTCCTCAAATTTTCTCGATTAATTCCTTGCTATATGTTTTTGCTCATTACTGGAGCAAAAAACCCGCGAGTATTAGAACCTATAACTCAATGTTTCGTATTCCGGCTGAATCTGAAATTACCCTCGATAACCTAGGAGAACTAACCACAGGTAAAACTGAAGCACCTAATCAAGTACAAGGAAACCTTAGCGCTTTACCTGAGAAAACAGGCAACAAACCATAATAACTATCTTGTTGCTAATTATATACCCGTTAAATCACAAAATAGGATTAACGGGTTTTTTGTATTGGTTATTATTTGTACATTCTATATATACTTAATGTAATACTTGATATTTTTATAAATAAGTGTAAATTGTATAATTTATGTTTATTTTTAATAAATTAATTAGATAAGATAATTTTAATTAAATACAGTGAATTCAAAAGAGCAAGGTAACTATACAGTTACAGAATCAATTGAAGGTAGCGTAACTGTAGAAAATGTAACTAATGTCAATACTAATAAAGTATTGACTCCTACAGAATACCAAGAGACGTTGAGTCGGTTTAATCAGTTTACTAAGTTTCTGGAGTTGGTTAATACTTACCTTCCTTACCCCAAAACTTCATTAATTCAATCATTGACCAACAAACTCCAAACGTCGGAGATTATCAACTCAAATACCTTTTATCTGACATATTCAGAGATTGCCACACTTAAACGAGTCACCAACGCAATCCTGACGCTATTAAAAGCAGGTGGAGTAAAGCTACCTCGTAAGGTTACGGGAGCCATCCAAGATGATATTAACGCCCTCGAAGACCATCTACTGAGTTCCGAGGGGAGTCTAGGGGATGACGTATCAGAGCCATCTCCGTTCTCAAGTTGGTTGGACTAATCCCACACCAAAAACAAAACCGCTTATGTGTAAATTTTTTAGGGACTCTATTTTAGGGACTCTATTTTAAAAGCACATAAGCGGTAGCCACTAAGCACAGGGCAATTATGACATGGAAACTAGGCACTGGACTGAGGTTAGGCTAAACCTCAGAAACATCACGCTAACGCCATTGATGTATATAGGGCATTCCCGATACATTAAAATTCCCGTTTCTTACAAGCGAGCTGAGATACAATACCAATCCACTCTTGTTAAGTTTGACAAAGGCTTTATCTCCTATTTTATAGGGGAATTGCTCAAAAAATTGATTCCGTTACATCCCGACAAACTCGAGGAAATCTTGAGCGAAAGTCTCGAATATTATCGAGAGGAATGGAATATTTACCAGGCGGAAAACGGCGGCGACAGAGAGCCCGACGACAGGAAAAAAAGTACAGAGGTTTTTTGTGATGAAGATGAATAAGTACAATGCACGAGGGCAACAAATAGACGGGCATTATTTCCCCAGTGCTTTAGAGTGTAGAGTTTATCATCTCTTGAAAAAATACGATGAACAATTAATTGTTCATCCCAAGATGACGTTAATTGAAAATCAGAAACCCTGGAAAAACATCACCTGGACACCGGATTTTTACTCCCCATTTTTCAATCGTTACATTGAAGCCAAAGGAGTATTAACAGATGCTTTTAAGTTAAAAATGCAACTGTTGCAATATCTTAACCCTAGCTTAGTTAATCAATCTTGGTTTGTTGTTAGGGGGCAATCATACCGCTGGCAGGGTATCACGCTTACTAACGTTGATGTACTTGATGATTTGTTGCGTACCCTAAAAGAACAGGGAGAATTAACTAATTTTGTGAAGGCAAATAATGAATAAACTGCATTATAAGGGCATTTTTACCATCACAGGGAAGTTGGTAAATGCCACCTACAACCCACATCTGTTTAAGCCCGAAACGGCTCAAATAGCTTATCGGATGGTAACACCGATAAAGGAACACCACACCCAAAAAATTAGAGACCTCACTAAAGAATACACGGGCTGCTATTTTCCCAGAGGGGATTATCAAGGCTCCTGTATAGCGAGGCTAAGTAATGGGATGCTACGGGTTTCTATAGTCGGGAACTCTCAGTTTTGGAATATCTGCAACATGATATCTAACGTAGCAATCAATCATCAAAGGAAAACTAAAATGTCAATAGGTTATTACGGCAAAAAACAGGACGATAAATTTAGTTATTGCAGTGCAGTTAAGCCCGGTGAAACAGGAACTTTTCTGGTCATTTAATATACACAACTACGGATAAAGCCACCCCATTTATGGGTGTTCGGAAAGGGTATTTCTGGGGATTTTCAGAATTTCAATGATAGAGACTGGGGTTATTCCCAAGGTGATAAAGAACTAATGGCTGTTCGGTTTTGCATTGAAAAATACGAAACGGAATTTCAGGGCAAAAAACGGGAATATAACCCTACAATGCCAGAGTTAGCATTGCTAAAGTTAATCCAAAGCGATACAGGATTAACTGACGGGTCTATGATGTTCACTGCCACTATCAACCTAGGACAGGCGGCGGTAAGACCTGCCAACAAAATACTGTCTAGTGAGCCAGGGGATGATATAGAGATAGAAAGAGTCAATCTATTCTACATTGAGGATATCGCCCCTTTTGATAGCAATATAGCGGGCTATTCTGCCGCTGATATCGATACCTTTATTTAGTCTAAATCCAGCAAAAAAGGGGGATTTAATGGAAAGGCAAAATACAAAACCTTCGAGGAAAGGTTAACAGAAGGGGCTAAGGTTTTGGATTGTGACCCTAGCTTTGAGAGTCTTTATAACAAGGTTAAACAACTTGATTCTAATGTATTAATTGCATTAATTGAATTACTGCGATTAATGTAGTCACAAATAAATCCCCCCTAAATATTTAGGGGGGAATAACCACCATACCATGTCAACAAGTCAAGAGCGATAAGAGGTTACTACCATGTCTGAGGACTATATTGATTATAGACTAATTAGAAGTCAGATGTCATCTGAACTAGAAGAAATAATCACAGAAGGCAACCTGGGTGAGCAATTAGAGTCTGTTTTACGGGCTGTCTGTGTTCTGCCATATCCTGATATTCAGTTTCCAATTATCGCCTCGTTTATAGCGTCTCCAGTAACGTTAATGTCTACCGCTGGTATCCTGTTCCTTTGGGGGTCTAGCGGTACTGGAAAGTCACAGATAGCTACCGTAGCATCTGAACTATACAAGACAACCTCGGTGCTTGCTAATAGCACTTTCGCTTCACTGAGAAACAAGATACAACATGAACGATTTTATGACCCCCTTCAATGTGAATTTGAGAAAAATTTTATATTGGTATGGGAAGATATCACCCCTAGCTTATTAATTGAAAATGAGAATATGTTATCGCTTTTCAAGGTGTTAAACCGCAAAAATAGCCGAATAACCATCAGTAGTCAGACACCGGGAACTAACATGATTTTTAATGCTTTCGCTTTAAAGGTGATTAATTCAATACATCCATTGTGGACATTGTGGGAGTTAAACGAACTCAAAAGACGGATGTTTCCTATATGGTTTAAAAAACGAGAGACTATGACATCAGAGGAATATAGGGGGAATAGTTACGAGTTAAGTGATTTAAACGATGTAGAGGATATTACGCTTGATAAATTATCATCTCAATTAGAAATTTTCTGGAGAAATATCGATAACTGCAATCAATACAGCAAGGTCAAAAAACAACTACAGAAACACAAAAAAGATATCATTAACGCTAGGTTATCAAGTGAAATTATTGTCACTCATTCATTGATTTATCAATTATCTATCAATGAATCAATTAAACGCTTCAATGATTACTGGGATTTTGTTAATGAAAAAATCTTGACTATATCATCAGGTACTGAACAATTTTTAGACAGTTTTATCACTCAAAGTATTGAGGCAAAAATGAAACAAAACAATCAGGCAATTAACGCGGGATGTCCTGAGTTAACCGAGGTTGTAACTGATATCGACCCGAAAGCGTTAAAAGAAGCCATTGAGAGAGCTAAAACAGATGGATATCTTGATAGTCGCGTTAATGTTTCAGAGTTGACTAATCTAATGAAAAGCAGGGGCTATTCAATGATTAATCAAAACGGTAAAAACGTTTGGAAACAAATTATTTAAGGAGGGAATTAAAATGACTCAAAATAACATTGACGCTATTACTCAAACAAGGTTTAAAACGTTTAAACAAATGGTAGACACCACGATTTACAATGCTACCAAACAAGACGCTAAGGATACTTTGATAACAATAATGAATGATTGTCAAACCGAGTATTCCCTGGCAGTCGCAAAGGAACAATTACTCCTAAAACAACTTAATTACATTAAACATTTGCTGACTAAAATTGAGTAACAAACCCGTCCGAAATGACGTTAAACTATCACAACTTAACCACTATCAAAGGATAAATCCATGTCAATCAAATCAAGTACGCCCGGATTAAACGTAGTAGAATATAGCTACATGAGCAATCGATTAAACCCTAATGTTGTGGGATTGCTCGACTTAGTAGAACTTGCCAAAACTCCCAAAAAATTTAATGAGATTGAGGAATTTATTGCAATCCACGAACATTTTTTGTCGGCGGAAATGGAACTTTTAAAAGGTATCGAAAGGCTACTTAAAGCAAAGATTCAGAATCATTACGAAATCGAAAATGGAGACTATGGGGAAGATTATGACGAGTTTTAATTCCAGATAACAATCAATAGGAGATAGAAAAATGGATGAGTTTAAACAAGAAAAAATGATGGTTATTGCAGAAATGGCTAGGGAGATTTACATTCAAATGATGTCACGAGATATCCCCTACGCTAACCAGGATACTAGGGTGACATTAGCCGAAATAGCTCATAACGCCGCTGTTGATTTTATGACGGTACACGAAAAATGGGTAGAATCTCAGTATCCAATTATCTCTCAACCTCAACCAGGCATTATTGCCTCTGATTTCAACATTAACGGCTATAACAGCGATATCCTACTGGGAGGTGATTTTCATGCCTAAGCTACTCCCGGTAGTCACACTAACAGGGTCTTACAAAGGGTTTCTGGTAGGTCATGGTAATATCTGTATTGAAGTAGGTTCTTTAGAATGGTTTAAATATCTGGAAACCAATAAATCTTTTGCTTTAGAGGTTAACGGAAAGCGATTTACAGCGTGCAAAAAACTCTCAATCAATGGTTTTACCTACTGGAACCTCAAAGGGTGGGATGGTAGCGTCAATCATCACATCTACGTTGGAAAATCTGACCAAGTTACTGTAGACAAGTTAATAGATGTAGCTAACGCTATGATTACTAAGTGCAGTAAACCCTAAACCCTAAGCCCTAACAGCTAACAGCTAACTCAATAACTTAAATGGCCCCCTATGGTTTCTGACTGTAGGGGGTGCTTGCATATTTTTTGTTTCCAGGCCTGGTTTTCCAGGCCTGGAAATCATTTATATGAATGCTTGCCTCTAATTTACCCACAATAAACACCCTAAGCCAAAACCTTAACCCGTCTATTAGGGGTAATCATCCCGTGCGGAACTCAGTACCCCTATAAATTGGAGACTTGTCTAGCGGTATGTAGGTATCGGTTTCGATGGGGAGTCAATTCCCTAGGATTATGTGGATAACCGTTGTCGCTGGTAAAGCAATTCTCTAGGATTATGTAGGTATCAGCGAGAGATAACGAAACAAGTCACCAGTTGAAAAGTTGTTTAGGGGTATCGGGTTGGTTCCGGTAGATGATAGTTCAGATTATGCGATCGCATTTTGTTGGTAGTGAGTAGGCTCCTCAATATTTCACTAATAATCTGACTACCCCTATGGGTTTTGAAATTTGAGCCATACCCTCCCCCCATAACCGAAACAAACACTCTTAGGGGTGCGACCGATGTGATAGCAGTCAATGGTGAGGAACGAACCGATAGGCTTGCCATTGACTGCTATCACAAGGGAGTTACCCTATCGGTGTTTGGTTAGGGGGAGGAATGGATATTTGACAGATTGATTAAGTTGTGCTTGTTGACTGAGTAATCAACCTGTTGACAAAATTATTTTCCTGTGCTAGGACTAAGTTATGAGTAACATTTGAGTAACTAGGCATAGTTATCGGGTTGAGTAATAACCCGCTATCGCTGTCAGGATAAGGGTTTATAGTTAACACGCTCTGACGGAATTAAAGCGTCTACATAGCCTACAACCCCTATTCTACCGTTACTTAGGTGTTACTCAAAGCCATAACAGGATCCATCAATTTGTAGCCATAAAATAACCCCTAGGGGTTTAATCTAGGGGTGTTAATTTATGAAAGGTTGACGATTAGATTAATCTATCTGATAGATAACTCTGAGAAATGCCTTAGCTTCTGGAGTGTCAACATCAAACCCTAACGCTGTTAACCGTTCTATGGCTACGTTCAATGGTATAGGTAACTTAGAAACCCCTTTGAGGACTTCTAAGGTAGCGTCAATGCCTTCTGTCTTGTATTTACCTTCATTAACGATTGTGCTATGTCCCATAAGTCTAGCTCGTAACTCGATAGGTAATCCATACTTTTCACCTAACAGGTTGTACAGCCTACGAAAAGCATATTTCTGGGTTACCGGGCATTTCATAGAGAAAATTGTGTGGGTAAACTTTTTGTCAAACCCTCCGATTATGGTTCTGGGTTTACTGCCTTTTTTCGGGCTATATTCTGGCAATAAGGGTCTTTTCAATTCCAGGAACTCAAACATTTCAGGGCTGGGAATTGGAGCTACAATCCTTCCCCCTGTTTTGATACTCACTTTCCGACCTTCTGAGTCAGTAAAGTAAGTGTAATCTCCTAGCACCAAGTAATTATCCTGATTATCAGGGTCTGACAGTGCTTTGATGATTACGCCATCATCCGTTACAAATGGCTTAGTTAGATTAACGGCGGCGGCTATTTCAGTTGGTCTCAGTCCGTACATTACTGCCATACCAGCAACCCACAACCAACTATGTCGGGATGATTGATGTTGAGGGTTTTTAACAGTATAGGCTTCTTGTTTGGCGCTATACCACCAATCCTTAAATACATCAACAGCTATCCGTTGTTTCTTTCTGAATTGTGTTTGTTTGGCGTTAATAGGTTCAAGTTTTTTAAGTAAGTGTTCTTTGTTAGGTGATTTCTCAGCTATGGCTTTTAAGATGTAGTAACGTTCCCTGAAGGTTTTGGAGCCTATTAATTGTTCTCCGTTCCGTAGGGGAATATATAGCATAGCCTTGAAACTCTCCCAGCTAGGATATTCATCCCAGTTAGGGAACAGCCTGAAGTATGCTTCTTTAGTAGATTCGTAAGTTGCTAAGTCACTAGCGATATTGCGAGAACGTTTCCTTCCTGTGTTGCGGTTGTACCCCGCAAAATACTCATTCTCAATTTGTTTAAAGATGTCCCGGTAGGTTATCAGATTATTCTCAATCTGATTTTTCCCTAGGATGGTTTTATCGTACCAATCCCAAAATTCACTAGCGCTAGTGATAGTCCCTAGGGCTTCAGATACCAACTTAGCTTTCTTAACGCCGTCTATCACCCCTTCTGGAGTACACTCAAGGTTAGCCGTTTTGGGTAGCCGTTTCCCGGTAGGTGGTTGCTTAAACTGCAATAGCAGATTGTACCTAGCCCCGGACTTTTGTAACTTGAGTGTCACTCCTTTGGGACATTCCCCCTTAAAATCCTGATAAGCTTTCACGAACCTAGTATAATCGTCGTCATAGTTGCCCTTTCCCCCTACTGTAGGGGTATTGATATCGTTACTCATTTTTTACTCACTTGTTACTCTGCTATGGTTTTGAGTAACACCTAAGTAACGGTAGAATAGGGGTTATAGGCTATGTATCAGGTTCGAATCCCTCCCTCTCCGTTCACAATTAACCTTGTGGGGAAAAACCAACAAGGCGATGAGTCTCTTACCTAATGTTTGCAAACAGTTACCCATTCACACCGACAAGTATTTGGGTTAATCCGTTGTCTGTGGCTCCTTCTCAATAAAGCCATAGAAAAAACGAGCATGGAGGGATTTGAACCCTCCATAAAAGCTATAACCCCTATTCTACCGCCATTCTAATGCACTCAATGGCGATCGCACATTTAGGAGTTAGTGCAAAATGAGTGCAAGTACAAACAGTACACACAGTGGTACATATCAAGGCTTTCAAGACATTCTTGAGTTTTTTAATCTATCCCGCAAACAATGTCCCAAGGGTGTCAGGATTAAACGTAACCGGGGGACAATCCAACTAGACATCACCACTGACCCGGAAACGGGGGGCCTAAACAACGGGGATGTAATTGTCAGTTCACTTCTGAGGGTATCCGCAAGGCTGTTGACAAGGCTTGGCTAGTCCATAAATCCCTTGTGGACAATTCCAGTCAGTATCTGAATGGTTGGACTGGTACAAGGCTACTATCCTTGATCAGTCCAAAGTTCCCATGGAAAACGACTTAATCACTTATCGTCAAGTATTCAAAGACATGGAGGATGATTACTTTAATGGGGTACATCGTAACACCAAGCGAAAACGTTCCCGCGATATGGCTAGTGACCGGAAATCTTTCCGACGTTGCTTCACCCAGGTATTCGATCAAGTCACAGATTGGGATACTTACGTTAGTTGGGAAGGTATCAAAGAAGCACTGTATAGTCCACTACCAGACGGTAACAACCCAGTAGGACATAAAGACTTTAAAGACAGATACTACCGGTTAAAACAGGTAGCAGAACGCGCTGGACGCAAGAAAGCACTGGAGAAATTAGAAAAGATTGACCCTACTCAAACAGTATTTGCTGAATCCCAAAGTATAGACTTGGATACCTTGTTAAGTTTGCTAGACAAGGAACGCAACACTGATTATGGGCGGTCAACAGAAAACCAGGCACGTGATGGTTGGTGCTGGGTGTCGGCAATAATGTGTGCTTTATACGGGTTGAGACCGTCAGAAGTTGCGGCAGGTCAAAACTTAACCAAAGCCATTACGGTTGACGGTATCACTTTCCCGGCTGTATCTGACCCTAACAACCTTGAGTTAGTGCTGGTTATTGGTGAGTTTACTTACTTTGGTGGTAGCACCAAGACAGGTTGGCGGTTAGCTATCCCAATGTCAAAAGACAAGACTCTGATTAACCGCCTAGGAATTCATAACGTCTGCTTACCTATCACAGAATCCAAAGACCCTAGCAAGTTTAACGATAATCACCGTAAATGGTTAGAACGTCACGATTGGGGATTCACTCAAACTTATGCTTTCCAACACCTTGGTAACCAACTAGGAGAAATGAACGGGATACCACAAGAAATCAGAGCGCGTTCATTTGGTCATAGTGTTGCAGTTAATGACAGCAAGTACAAAAAACGCCGCCACCTGGCTACAGAGTTAGGTATCCTGACACGACATCAAAGGCAACCATTGCCACTAGATATGGGGAAACAAGCCTTAATTAATATCGGTATCAATCCAGATTTACCAGAAGTTAAGGCAATTCTTAGGGCAATATATCAACTCGATGATTAATCCCCAATAAACCCACAACACAATACCCTCTAGGCTAAATACCTAGGGGTTTTTTTTGCACTAACTCCTAAATGTGCGATCGCCCTTGAGTGCACTAGAGTAACGGTAGAATAGGGGTTATAGCCTTTATGAAGGGTTCAAATCCCTCCAGGCTCGTTTTTTCTATGGCGTTACCCTGACTGCGATAGCGGGAATTCACTTAACCCGATAGTCGTACCGTCACACTCAAAATGCACTCCATTCAGTCTTAGCACACGGGACAATTAGTGCATATCCCTTAGCAACAAATCTTAATTATTGACGGGTTAATCAATAAGCACAACTTAATCAATCTGTCAAATACCCATATCACCCCCTAAACCCGACAAGTGATAGGGTAGTTCCCTTGTGATACCCGTCAATGGCAAGCCTATCGGTTCGTTCGTCACCATTGACTGCTATCACATCGGTCACTTCCCCAATAGTACTTGTTCCGGTTATGGGGGGAGGGTATGATTCAAAGTCAACACGATAGCCGTAGGTAGCCGTAGAGGGGAACCTTCTAAGTAATCAATGTACAAAGATATCAGACCGCCTTTCCGTGGACTATACCTATAGGTAAACCTATGAGCGATCGCCTATCCGGTTATCTATGGGTCTGATTCATAATCTCCGGTGAGGGGAAACTATGGGCTATCATCTACCGACTCTAACCCGATACCCCTAAACAACTTTTCAACTGGTGACAATTACCGAGATGGGAATCGATACCCACATAATCCTCAGCAAGTCTCCAATCTTTGATGGTAATCATCCCGTGCGGAAACCGATACCAACATAATCAGTTCACCCCCAAAATCTTAGTCGTAGGTTGTAGGTAAAGCTATCTGTTAGGGGTCAAGTAGTTATGGGTAATATCTGGACATGATAGGGTGAGCATTCGTATAAACCGTTCACACTACTGTGTCTCAGTAGTGTGTTGGGAAAATATGCAGACACCCCCTACAGTCAGAAACCATAGGGGGCCATTAAGTTATTGAGTTAGCTGTTAGCTGTTAGCTGTTAGGGTTTACGCTTGTTTAGGGTTACACCGATAAAACATAGCTATAGCAGCTTGTTGAATCTTTTCGTTGGTAGTCTGGTCAGATTTTCCGATATAGATGTGATGGTTGATTTTACCGTCCGAGCCCTTCAGGTTCCAGTACGCGAAACCGTTGATAGATGTTTTTTTGCAAGCCGTGAACCGTTTACCGTTTAACTCAACCGAAAATGATTTGTTTTTGATCAGGTAGTCAAACCATTCGGGTGTATCTAAGTCAATGCAAATTCCACCATGACCCAGTAGAAAGTTGCTAAACCTTCCAGACATTAAGTTGATTACTGGCAATAACTTAGGCATTGAAGTCACCCCCCATAAAAATGTCACTGCTGTCATCATTGCCATTCAAGTCGGGCATAAATGATGCTGGCTGAATAATCGCATCATGAGACGATACCCACTTTTCCTGTACCGCCATAAAATCTACAGCGGCGTTATGGGCGATTTCGGCTAATTTCACCCTGGTGTCTTGGTTAGCATAGGGGATATATCGTGACAGTAATTGAGTGTAAATATCACGTGCTAATTCCGCGATAACCATTAACCTTGCTTGTTTCTCGTTCATGGTTTTGTGTTTTCTGTTTTGAGGAAATCATTTAATTTTATTGAAAATTTATAGCATTATTAAAGCTCATTTTTATTGGCTTTTTATTATTGCTTGATTTTTTCTTACAACCATTTTTTAATTGCTGTAATCAAGGAATTGTGCATAGCCAGAAAAGTGCTTTCAAGCTCCAAGAATCGACGACATTCGTTAAATTGTGTAGGACAATCGGCAAGTTCTACAGCGTCCAGTAGCGCTACAATTTTGCTGTTTAACCTATCACTATGATACAGCCTTTACACAAAACACAAAGTACAGTATAATGTATGGCTATTGTATAAGTTATCACAACCAACTACCATGAGCCGTTACTCTTTAGATTTTCGGAAAAAGATAGTAGAAGCCTATGAAAAAGGAGACACTTCTATCCGAAAAGTAGCGAAACGCTTTTTGGTGAGTCCAGACACGGTAAGGCGACTGGTCAAACAGTATCGATTAACGGGAGACTTATCTCCTCGTAAGTGTGGCACTAAAAAGAAAAGCATTTGATCTCAGCATGAGGAAGCCGTGATAGATATTGTAGAAGCCCACCCCGACCTGACCTTATGGCAATATAGTGAGAAGCTCAGAGAAAAGCTGGGCATAAATGTCAGTACGACCATGATAGATAGATTTTTAAAGCAGCACGATATAAGTCTCAAAAAAAACATACAGGAGCGAAAAAGTAGTAACTGAAGAAGTACAGAAAGCGCGAGTAGATTATTGGGAAAGAATTAGAGATGTGGCTCCTGAAAAGCTTGTGTTTATTGATGAAAGTGGGTTATGGGTAGGGATGAGCAGACCGTTAGCCAGAGCTACGAAAGGGAAAAAAGTCTATGAACTGCGGAAATCCTCTCGAGGTAAAAAAATGACAATAATTGGTGCAATTAAGCTCTCCGGAGTGGTGGGGACTCAAACATTAGAAGGGTCAATGAAAAAAGAGGATTTTCTCCAATTCATCAAGTTAGATTTATTGCCAAAATTAAAAAAAGGAGATGTAGTGGTAATGGATAACTTAAATTCTCATCATCGAGAAGAAGTCCAAGAAATGATAGAGTCAGTAGGAGCCAGGGTAGAATATCTGCCGGTGTATTCCCCTGAGTTTAACCCTATAGAGATGATGTGGTCACAGCTCAAAAGTTTAGTGTGCAAGTTCAGGACGGAGACCATGTAATTATTAGTGAGATTGGTAGAAGTGGCGGTAAGCCTTGTGGATTTACAGTGTTTGAATAACTGGTTTACCAAGTGTTGTTACTGTGCTTAATGATTGAGATAAAGGCTGTATTCGGTTTATGTAGTATGTAGTGGGTGCATCTCAGTTAGGAAATGAATAATTGTACTTAGTGCAACCTTCACCCACAGCCCTACATAATGAGCGAAGCACCACTCACCCTCCCTCTACTCATGGATTCTCAGAAACCAGCTCAACTCCAGCAACACCTTGACGCGATTGCGGCCATTCTCTACAGCGAAGCTAACCCTGCTGAACTCACCGCCCTTGAAGCCATTGAGAAGAGTGTTCGTGCTCTTACTCAAGAGCACGTCTTGCCTCAACTAGGAGTTTTTTTATCGACCAGGCAACAGACCGCCACAGTGGAAAACAACTCACCCTGACCAGCATCCTCGGTAAACTCACCCTCACTACCGCTCAAGGTCAACAACTGCAAGTGAAGCCAGGGACTCGTTGGAGTCCATACTTTGAGAAGTGTTGCTTGCTCGTTAGTGCTAATAACGCTTACCAACGAGCCGAAGAGGATATCACGATACTGACCGGGATGAGCATCTCCCACAGTACGCTCCAACGCCTTGTACAGCGAGAGGACTGGTGTGAGGTGGAGATAACTGACCCCCCACACGGAACTGAGCCTAGATGGAGGAATGGTTCGCCCGCCCACTGAGGAGAGTCAACCCTGTGAGTGGAGAGAATACAAAGGGTTAAATGTTCATGAGCAAGGGGGTGTAGCGTTCTTTAAAGATAATCAAGGACTACTGGAGTGGGGTGAATGCCCAACCCCTAGGGGAGCAGTTTACCTGTCTTGGAGATGGTCATGAGGGGGTGTGGAACATTGTCAGTGAGATGGGGACATCGCAGCAACGGATGGAAGTGCTCGAAGTAGGGGTCGAGAGTGAAGTCGCCTTCACCCCCTCCCATACAAAACCGTGCGTGAGACTTTCACCTCACACGGCTCCTAATCTGATTGCTCCATTGTTAAGAATACAGTGCGAGGCGTTCAGGCATGAAATAGAGCTGCAATGCTCGAAATGACCGCCTGGCAAGGATTTCAGCCCCTCGATTGAATACAAGAGGCTCGCCTCTGACCATCCCTACAACTGTTTATATGTCCCAACGATTTGTATCAAAGTGATACTAAGTCAAGGCAGGGAACTCAAGGTCAAAACGCCAAAATGGAAATCTTAATGATTCCTTAACAATTGCGGAGAGAGTGACGGCGATAGCCATCCCCAGTTTGAGAAGTCATAACCCTAGGACTGAAGCGGGAAACGGAAGGCTCAGAGATACAACCTAGTATCGGAAATAACGAGACCACTCACTGCCAATCACCCATGATTAGGGAAACCGAATGTCCGGACTGAACCATCGTAATAACTCAAGTAGCGAAACAGGTTGACACGCTACGTCCAAAAGGGCAAGGGGAAAAGTAGGAGCCTTTTAACACTACCTACACAGACCTTTAAAAGTACCCCGGTGGACAGGACAAATATAAAGGTGAAAAGCCCATATAAACGGAACGTCATAATTCTTCCCAGGCTCTAACAATCTGGTCGAGAAAGTTAGTAGTGATAAATGTAAGCGGATGCCCGGGAAGAGGGGAGATGTGACCAGAAGCCAAAGCCCCACTGTAATGGTCGGGATATGCTAACAGGTCACGGTTTGACAGTAAGGAATAGAGATTAGTAGGTGTACAAATGACGATAGCGAGTTCAAAGAGAGGATTTGGGAAACCCAGTCCAATCAAGACTACGACCAACGTATGGAAGGCAATCCCATGGGCGAAAGTTCAACGGAAAGTCTTTAAGCTCCAAAAGTGTATATTCCAAGCAGCTAAATCGGGACAGAGCGCAAAGGTTAGAAGGTGGCAACGTCTGTTGGTGAAGTCATATTACGCTAGGCTCCTAGCAGTGAGGAAAGTAACCCAAGATAATCAAGGCAAGAAAACGGCGGGAATCGATGCTGTGAAAGTAATTTCACCAAAACAGAGACTCGAACTTGTTGAGAACATTAAGGAAAACTCCAAAGCTAAACCACTGCGACGGGTGTGGATTCCAAAACCAGGGAGGGATGAAAAACGCCCCCTAGGTATTCCCACAATCCAAGATAGAGCAAAGCAAGCGTTGGTTAAGTCGGCTCTCGAACCTGAATGGGAATCGAGATTTGAAGGCACAAGCTACGGGTTCCGTCCAGGACGGTCAGCCCACGACGCGATTAGCAGAATCTATACTGCTATAAATCAAGGACAATACTATGTTCTCGACGCTGATATATCAAAATGCTCTTACCGTGAACCATGATTACCTACTGTCCAAAATTCATTGTCCTAGTCGCCTGAAGCGAGATGTCAAACAATGGCTCAAAGCAGGTGTACTGGATAACGGCGTATTTGAGGATACAGAAAGGGGAACACCGCAAGGAGGGGTAATTAGTCCACTACTAGCAAACATCGCACTGGATGGCATGGCTAGATTAATAGAAAACTGTATCCAAAAGAAAAAGGGAAGGAAACAAGCAACCCTAATAAGATACGCCGATGATTTCGTGGTAATATCACCGTCAATAGAAATCATTGAACAGTGCAAAACTGCTATCTCAGAATGGCTAAGAAATGTAGGACTAGAAATCAAACCTGAAAAAACCAGAGTGTGTCATACACTAAACCCCTTACAACATGGGGAACAAACAGAAGAACCAGGATTCGACTTTCTAGGATTCAATATTAGGCAATACCCTGTAGGAAAGCTCAAGACTGGCAAAAACCCACAGGGAAAACCGCTAGGATTTAAAACGCTCATCAAACCTAGCAAGAAAGCAGTTAAAGCCCACACTGAGACGATACAAGGGATAATTGAGCAATATAAAACAAAACCCAAATCAGCCCTAATAAATAGACTAAATTCAATAATCCGAGGATGGTCTAATTACTATTCAGGCGTAGTCTCAGTTAAAACATTCGTCAAGCTGGATTATATAATCTGGCTAATGTTAAGGGCATGGACAGGCTCAAGATGCGGCACGATAAATCACGAAAAGTTGAGGAAATACTTTAGACCGGGAACGGTCAAACTCAGCAACGGGAAAGAAAGACATGAAACTTGGTTATTCAAAACCAAGGAGGGGTTCACACTATGGAAACATAATTGGACACCAATAGTCAGACATACCCTAGTGAGACCGGACGCAACACCATACGACGGAAACTGGACATACTGGGCAACCAGAAAAGGACAAGCAATTGGAACACCAACAAGGATAGCAAAACTACTCAAGAAACAGAAAGGTAAGTGTAAATGGTGTGGACAATACTTTACACCATCAGACGTAATTGAGGTTGACCATATTGTACCTCGATGCCTAGGCGGAAAGGATGTATACAATAATCTTCAATTACTACACCACCACACCCGCGATGACAAGACAGCCCTAGACAAGGCTAAAGCTGTATCCATAACAATGGAACAGTCAGACTAGGAGCCGTGTGAGGTGAAAGTCTCAAGCACGGTTTTGAATGGGAGGGAATGGAGGCGACTCCATTCTCGACCCCTAATGCGTTGGCGTTGTCTAGTGCCGTCTTATTATCGCGGGTGTGGCGATGTAATAGTTGAAGATTTTTGTATTCATCCTTTCTACCGAGGTTTCGAGGTACAATGTGGTCTACTTCAACTAAATCCGATGGCGCGAAATACTGTCCACACCAAGTACACCTACCTTTTTGCTTTTTGAGTAGTTTTGCTACCCTATTAGGCGTTTCAATTGCCTGTCCTCGTCTGGTTGCCCAGTAAGTCCAGTTTCCGTCGTATGGTGTTGCGTCAGGGCGCACTAGGGTATGTCTGACAATCGGAGTCCAATTATGTTGCCATAATGTGAGTCCATCCTTAGTCTGGAACAACCAAGATTCATGTCTTTCTTTCCCATTGCTAAGTTTAACCGTTCCATTTCTGAAATAGTTTCCTAGCTTATCGTGGCTTGCCTTTCCGCATCTTGATACTGTCCATGCCCGTAACATTAACCAAACTTTGTTGTCCAGTTTATTGAAGGTCTCTGTTGAGACTACCGCTGAATAATAGTTTGACCATCCTCGAATAATCGGGTTTAGTCTGCTAATCAGGGCTGACTGGGGTGCGGTTTTAAGTTGTTTTATTGCACCTTTAATCTCTTCTGTGTGGGCTTTAACTGCTTTATTGCTGGGTTTAATGCAGGTTTTGTGACCGATTAATCGGCTTGTCCTTCCCCCTATTTTCCCAGATTTATATTTCCCAACAGGATATTGCCTAATGTTGAATCCTAGAAAATCAAATCCTGGCTCCTCTGTTTTGCCATTGTACTCAATGGGTTTGAGCGTGTGACAGATTCGGGTCTTTTCAGGTTTTATTTCTAGTCCCACAGGTTTTAACCATTCGGAAATAGCAGTTTTGCACTGTTCAATGATTTCGAGTGATGGGGATATCACTACAAAATCATCGGCGTATCTTATAACAGTAGCCTGCGCTCTGTTTGCTTTCTTAGGATACATTGTCTCTATGAACCTAACCATTCCCAACAGTGCGATGTTGGCGAGTATTGGACTTATTACCCCTCCTTGGGGTGTCCCTGTTTCTGTATCATCGAAAACGCCGTTATCTAGCACGCCCGCTTTGAGCCATTGTTTTAGGTCTCTCTTTAGGCTGCTTGGACAATGAATTTTGGACAGTAGGTAATCATGGTTTATTCGGTCAAAGCATTTTGCTATATCAGCATCGAGAACATAGTATTGTCCTTGATTTATGGCACTGTAAATTATACCAATTGCATCTTGGGCTGACCGTCCGGGACGGAACCCATAGCTTGTGCCTTCAAATCTCGATTCCCATTCAGGTTCGAGAGCCGATTTAACCAAGGCTTGCCTTGCTCTGTCTTGGATTGTGGGTATTCCTATTCCAGCTTTTTTCATCCCTGCCGGGTTTTGGAATCCACACCCGTCGCAGTGGTTTTGCTTTGAGGTTTCCCTTAATGCTCTCCACAAGTTCAAACCTTTGTCTTGGAGAGATTGCTCTCATTCCATCAACTCCAGCCGTTTTCTTGCCTTGACCCGCTTGGGGGGCGGGTTTATTAAGCTGACTGTTGGGAAGCATGGCTGACCGTGGAACCCGCCCCTACAGCCGCACTGCTAAGAGTCGGGCATCATATGACTTTACCAATAGACGTTGCCACCTTCTTGCCTTCGCGTCCTGTCCCGATTTAGCTGCTTGGAATATCCTCTTTTGGAGCTTGAAAACTTTCCTCTGGACTTTCGCCCAAGGGATATTAGGGGTCGAGATAGACCTCACGGTCTATCCCTCCCATTCAGAACCGTACATGAGACTTTCACCTCATACGGATCCTAATTTGACTGGTTATGGTCGAAAGAGAAGTCACCTTCCCCAACTCCAATTCCAAACCGTGCTTGCGAGTTTCCCAGCACACGGCTCCTGATGTAGATACCCTATTTGTCAGTAGGAACAGGGCTACGACCCCCCGCTTTGTAACCTCAACTTTAGGAGCTATATACAACCTCGTAGTCTTTAAGCTCGCACTCGTCATAAAACTCTTAATTGTCGCGGTCTCTATATCCACACCGTGGCTAGTGGGCATATCCTAACCATTACAGTTAGGCATTAGCTTTCAGCCACATCCTTTCCCCTTAAAGGTATACGCTTACACTTTTCACTACTGTGCAGGTACATCCTGCCGAGAGCCTAAAAGGGGTTTAAACGTTCCGTTTATACGGGCATTCCATCTTTAGACTTGTCCTGTCCACCGGGGTAATTTTAAAGGTCTGTGTAGGTAGTAAAGAGAAACCCCTACTTTTCCCCTTGCTCTTTTGAGCGCAGCGTGTCAACCTGTTTCGCTACCTTCTTATGACGGTGGTTCAAGTCGGAACATTCAGATTTCCTTAGTCATGGATGGTTGGCAGTGGTCGCATATGGTAGTAGGTTCTACTTCACGCCTTCCGTTCCCCGCTTCAATCCTGGGGTTATGATTCCCAAAATTGGGCAGCAATTCTCATTTTGGCGAAAACCTGTTCAAGTCCCCAGCATCCCTGTATCGTAATGACATCCAAGAAACCCAGGAGCGCCAGAGCCGTTGAAAAAGCCAGGTGGCTTTGAGACTCTAGTCGGTTCTTTCCGCCAGTGCTTGTCATCGCTACCGGACAAGCGCCGGGGTAAAAATCGCCGCTATGGAATGGAGGATGCCGCTTTAAGTGCGTTTAGTGTGTTTTTTACTCAAACTCCGTCGTTTCTGGCTTATCAACGTCTGATGGAGGGGAGTAAAGGCAAGAGCAATGCCCAAAGTCTGTTTGGAGTTCATCGAATTCCCTGTGATAACCAGATTCGGGACTTATTAGATGCCGTGTCCCCAGAGCACCTGTTTCCAGTGTTTGAGGATATCCTACAAGTCTTGGAAGCCCAGGGGCAGTTAGAAGACTTCCGTTGCCTAGGGGACAGTCTATTAGTCGCGTTGGATGGCACCGAATACTTCAGTTCCGACCAAATTCACTGTCCCCACTGTTCAACGCGCACCCAGAAGTCAGGAAAAACCCATTACTTCCATAGTGTTGTCACTCCAGTCATCGTCTGTCCGGGACAGAATCATGTGATTCCCTTAGTCCCCGAATTTATCGTGCCCCAAGATGGTCATGATAAGCAAGACTGTGAGAATGCCGCCGCCAAACGCTGGCTATCGAGGCAAGAACAATGCTTGAGGGCTTTGAATGTCACGGTTTGAGGGGATGACCTCTATTGCCACCAACCGTTGTGTCAGCAGTTTTTAGAGCAGCAACTTAACTTCATCGTCGTCTGTCGCCCCGAGTCTCATACTACCCTCTATGAACACCTAGAGGGCATCGAACTCCCGACCCTCACGACCAAGAAGTGGACTGGTAAAGTCGAGAAAACCTATACCTACCGCTATCTCAACGGAGTCCCCCTCAAAGATAGCGATGAGGCGCTGTTGGTTAACTGGTGCGAACTTACTGTCACCACCGCTGATGGCCAGGTAACCTATCACAACTCCTTAGCCACGAATTATCCTCTCAGCGATGAGAATGTAGCCGAGGTGGTTCGGGCCGGGCTGACTCGTTGGAAAGTTGAGAATGAGAACAACAACACTCTCAAGACCAAGGGCTACCATCTCGAACACAATTTTGGCCATGACAAGCAGCATCTTTCTTCCTTGCTCCGGACCATCAACATCCTCTCGCTGCTCTTCCACACCCTGCAGGAGTTGCTCGATAACAAGTACCAGTTGCTACGAGCGCACTTACCGAAGCGCCAAACCTTCTTTAATGATTTGCGCGCGCTTACCCAGACTGTACTTCGACAGTTGGGACCACCTTCTGACCTTTATGCTTGAGGGTCTCGAGTTAGACATCCCACCCGATAGCAGTTGAATTTCCAAAATGAGAATTGCTGAAAATTGGGGGTGGCTATTGCCGTTACTCTCAACTTCATGCTATACTAGGTGGGTCACAACTCCCACCGTTCAAGCGTTCTGTCTTGACCTTGAGTCCCCTGCCTTGCTTAGATTTCTCTAAGCGTCGGGACATATAAACAGTTATGGGATGGTCAGGGAAGCGACTCCCTATATTCCACCAAGGGGTGGAAGTCCCACCGAGCAGTTATTTCGGGTATTGCAACCCTATGCGCGTGCCTGAACGTTTTGCACCTCCTTGTTAAGAGTACAGCAACCTCTCTTCATCAAGAGCTGTTTTATCATCGCGGGTGTGGCGATGTAATAGCTGAAGGTTTTTGTATTCATCCTTTCCGCCTAGGCTTTGAGGTACAATGTGGTCTACTTCAACTAAATCCGATGGTGCGAAATACTGTCCACACCAGGTACATCTACCTTTTTGCTTTTTGAGTAGTTTTGCTACCCTAATTGGCGTGTCGATTGCTTGTCCTTTTCTGGTTGCCCAGTAAGTCCAGTTTCCGTCGTATGGTGTTGCATCAGGGCGTATTAGGGTGTGTCTGACAATCGGAGTCCAATTATGTTTCCATAGTTGAAGTCCATCTTTAGTCTTGAACAACCAAGATTCATGTCTTTCTTTCCCATTGCTAAGTTTAACCGTTTCATGTCTGAAATAGTTTCTTAGCTTTTCGTGATTTGCCTTTCCGCATCTTGATTTTGTCCATGCCCTTAACATTAGCCATATTATATTGTCTAGCTTAACGAAGGTCTCTGTTGAGACTACCGCTGAATAATAGTTTGACCATCCTCGAATAATCGGGTTTATTTTGCTTATCAGGGCTGACTGAGGTGCTGTTTTAAGTTGTTTAATTGCACCTTTAATCACTTCTATGTGGGCTTTAAATGCTTTATTGCTGGGTTTTATGCAGGTTTTGTGACCGATTAATCGTCTTGCCATTCCCCCGGTTTTCCCAGACTTATATTTTCCTACCGGATATTGCCTGATATTGAATCCTAGAAAATCAAACCCTGGTTCTTCAGTTTTACCGTTATACTCAATAGGATTGAGCGTATGGCAGATTCGAGTTTTTTCAGGTTTAATCTCTAGTCCTACAGGTTTTAACCATTCAGAAATTGCAGTTTTGCACTGTTCAATGATTTTAAGGTCTTTTGATATAACCACAAAATCATCGGCGTATCTTATAAGGTTTCCCTGTGTGGTTGTTCCTTTATTTGGATACATTCCTTTTACTAGCCTCTCCATACCATCCAGTGCGATGTTAGCTAGGAGTGGACTTATTACCCCTCCTTGGGGTGTCCCTGTTTCTGTATCCTCGAATACGCCGTTATCTAGCACACCCGCTTTGAGCCATTGTTTCAGGTCTCTCTTCAGGCTGCTTGGACAATGAATTTTGGACAGTAGGTATTCATGGTTCACGGTAAGAGCATTTGGCTATATGTTAGGGGTCGAGAATGGAGTCACCACCATCCCCTCCCATTCAGAACCATACGTGAAAGTTTCCCTTCATACGGCTCCTGGTGTGGATACCCTGTTTTGTCAAAGGAGCAGAATCAACAGACCTGCTTTTTACTTCGATGTTCAGAGCTATATGCAGCACGTAGTCTTTCAACTCGTCCTCGCCATTATACTCTTACTGACCGCAGTATCTATATCCACACCGTGACAATTGGGCATATCCCCACCATGACAATTGGGCTTTAGCTTCTGGTCACATCCTTAGCCCTCTAAGCATGCGCTTACATTTTTCACTAGTGCCTTGTGAATTGCATTACTCACTTGTTTATGGGCAGAGCATTAGAGGGGTTAATTAGGGGTCGAGATAAACCTCACGGTCTACCCCTCCCATTCAGCAGCAGAACCGTACATGAGACTTTCACCTCATACGGCTCCTAGTTTGACCGTCTCTTTGTTAAGAGTACAGCAACATCTCTTTCATCAAGAGCTGTTTTATCATCGTGACAATGGCGATGTAATAATTGAAGATTCTTGTATTCATCCTTTCCGCCTTGGCTTCTAGGTACAATGTGGTCTACTTCAATTAAATCTGATGGGGTAAAGAATTGCCCGCACCAGGTACATCTACCTTTTGGTTTTTTGAGTAGTTTTGCTACCCTAATTGGCGTGTCGATTGCTTGTCCTTTCCTGGTGGCCCAGTAAGTCCAATTTCCGTCATAAAGTGTTGCGTCGGGGCGTATTAGGGTGTGTCTGACAATTGGGGTCCAGATGTGTTTGAATAGATGTATCCCATCTTTGGTTTGGAATAGCCAATTTTCGTGTCTTTCTTTCCCATTGCTAAGTTTAATTGTTCCATGTCTGAAATAATTACTTAGCTTTTTGTAACTTGCCTTTCCGCATCTTGATACTGTCCATGCCCTTAACATTTGCCAGATTGTATTATCTAGCTTATTGAAGGTCTCTGTTGAGACTACTGCTGAGTAATAGTTTGCCCATCCTCTTATAATTGGGTTTAGTCTACTTATCAGGGCTGATTGAGGTGCTGTCTTATGTCGTTTAATTACACCTTTTATCACTTCTGTGTGGGCAACAACTGCTTTTTGGCTGGGTTTTATGTGGGTTTTATGTCCGATTAATCGACTCTTATATCCCCCTGTTTTTCCAGACTTGTATTTTCCTACTGGGTATTGCCTGATATTGAATCCGAGAAAATCAAACCCAGGTTCTTCTGTTTTGCCATTATACTCAATAGGTTTGAGTGTGTGACCAATTCGAGTCTTTTCGGGTTTAATCTCTAATCCTACCGGTTTTAACCATTTGGTGATAGCAGTTTGGCACTGTTCAATGATTCCTAGGTCTTTGGAGATGACCACAAAATCATCGGCATATCTTATAAGGTTCACCTGAGTGGCTGTGCCTTTATTTGGATACATTCCTTTAACTAGCCTTTCTACTCCCAGCAGTGCGATGTTGGCGAGTATTGGACTTATTACCCCTCCCTGGGGTGTCCCTGCTTCTGTATCCTCAAATACACCGTTATCTAGCACGCCTGCTTTGAGCCATTGTTTCAGGTCTCTTTTTAGGCAGCTTGGACAATGAATTTTGGACAGTAGATAATCATGGTTCACGGTAAGAGCATTTCGCTATATCTGCATCAAGTACATAGTATTGTCCTTGATTTATGGCAGTGTAAATTCTACCAATTGCGTCCTGGGCTGACCGTCCGGGACGGAACCCATAGCTAGTGCCCTCAAATCTTGACTCCCATTCGGGCTCAAGTGCCGACTTAACCAAGGCTTGCCTGGCTCTATCTTGGATTGTGGGAATTCCTATTCCAGCTTTTTTCATCCCTACCAGGTTTTGGAATCCACACCCTTCGCAGTGGTTTTGCTTTGAGGTTTCCTTTGATTTTCTCGGTCATTTCTAGCCTTTGTTTAGGGGATATTGCTATCACACCATCTACTCCAACCGTCTTTTTGCCTTGACCCGCTTGGGGGGCGGGTTTATTAAGCTGACTGTTGGGAAGCATGGCTGACCGTGGAACCCGCCCCTACAGTCGCACTGCTAAGAGTCGGGCATAATATGATTTCACCAATAGACGTTGCAGCCTTCTTACCTTTGCGTCCTGTCCCGATTTAGCTGCTTGAAATATACTCTTTTGGAGCTTGAAAACTTTCCGTTGAACCTTAGTCCATGGGATGGCCTTCCATGCGTTGTTCGTAGTCTTGATTGGTTTGGGCTTGCCAAATCCTTTCTTTAAACTCGCTATCGCCATTTGTACACCTACTAGACTCTATTCTTACAATCAAACCGTGACCTGTTAGCATATCCCTACCATTACAGTCGGGCATTGGCTTCTGGTCACATCTCACCCCCTAATGGGCTTGCGCTTACACTTTCACTACTGACTCTCTCGACCAGATTGTCAGAGCCCAAGAGGGGTTAAAACGTTCCGTTTATATGGGCATTCCATCTTTAGATTTGTCCTTTCCACCGGGGTACTTTTAAAGGTCTGTGTAGTTATGACATTGAAGTTCCTACTTTTCCCTTTGCTCTTTTGAGCGCAGCGTATCAACCTGTTTCGCTGCCCAATCATTACGATGGTTCAAGCCGGACATTCGGTTTCCCTAATCATGGATGGTTGGCAGTGGTCTCGATTCTGGTGTTGGGTTACACCTTGGAGCCTTCCGTTCCCCGCTTCAATCCTGGGGTTGTGATTCCCAAAACTGGGGGTGGCTATCGCCGTTACCCTGACTCTCTAACTTCTACTTATCTATTTGTAGAATTTGTATAAGTAATTTGTATGAGTTAGTTGGTTTTGACCTTGGGTTCCCTGCCTTGATTTGTATCGTGGGATACTAATCGTTGGGACATATAAACAGTTATGAGGATGGTCAGGAGAGATCTCCTTATATTCAGCCAAGGGGTTTAAGTCCCCACCAGGCGGTTATTTCAGGTATTTCAACCTTATTTTATGCCTGAACGTCTCGCACCAACGTTCCGATTATATGGGCATTCCATCGTTAGATTTGTCCTATCGACCGGGGTACTTCTAAAGGTCTGTGTGGGTAGAATGCAGAATCCCCCACTTTTCCCCTTGCCCTTTTGGCCGCAGCGTGTCAACCTATTTCGCTGCTCGTGCTTTACGATGGTTCAAGTCGGACATTCGGTCTTCCTAATCATAGATGGTTGGCAGTGGTCGCGTCTTGGTGGTAGGTTCTACCTCACGCCTTCCGTTCCCCGCTTCTATCCTGGAGTTATGATTTCCAAAACTGGGGGTGGCTATCGCCGTTACTCTCTACTCCCTGATTTCTCAGTTCGTTTATGACCTTGAGTTCCCTGCCTTGCTTAGTTACCTAAGCGTCGGGACATATAATCAGTTATGAGGATGGTCAGGAGAGGTCTCCTTATATCCAGATTCGGAGCTGGAATCCTCACCGGGTAGTTATTTCGGGCATTTAAGCCCTATTTCATACCCGAACGTCTCGCACCCGCATCAAGTACATAGTAGTTTCCTTTATTTATGGCAGTATAGATTCTACCAATTGCATCTTGGGCAGACCGACCAGGTCGAAACCCATAGCTAGTGCCTTCAAATCTTGATTCCCATTCGGGTTCGAGAGCCGACTTAACCAAGGCTTGCCTTGCTCTGTCTTGGATTGTGGGTATTCCCAAAGGGCGTTTTTCATCCCTGCCAGGTTTTGGTATCCACACCCGTCGCAGCGGTTTTGCTTTGAGGTTTCCCTTAATGTTCTCAACAAGTTCAAACCTTTGCCTTGGAGAGATTGCTCTCATTCCATCAACTCCGGCAGTTTTCTTGCCTTGATTATCTTGAGTCACTCGCCGTACTGCTAAGAGTCGGGCATAATATGATTTCACCAATAGACGTTGCCACCTTCTAGCCTTTGCATCCTGTCCCGATTTAGCTGCTTGAAATATACTCTTTTGGAGCTTGAAAACTTTCCGCTGAACTTTCGCCCATGGGATTGTCTTCCATGTGTTGGTCGTAGTCTTGATTGGTTTTGATTTCTCAAATCCTTTCTTTAAACTCGCTATCGCCATCTATACACCTACTAGACTCTACTTCTTACATTCAAAGCGTGACCCGTTAGCATATCCCTATCATTACAATAGGGCGTTGGCTTCTGGTCACATCTCACATCCTCTAAGACTTGCGGTTACACTTATTCCTACTGATATCTCGACCAGATAATCAGAGTCTAGGAGGACTTAAAACGTTCCGTTTATATGGGCATTCCATCTGTAGACTTGTCCTTTCCACCGGGGTACTTTTTAAAGGTCTGTGAATATGGTAAACAAAAACCTCTTCTTTTCCCCTTGCTCTTTTGAACGCAGCGTGTCAACCTATTTCGCTGCTTCGTATTAACGATGGTTCAAGTTGGAACATTCAGATTTCCTTAGTCATGGATGGTTGGCAGTGGTCGCGTCTGGTAGTAGGTTCTACTTCACGCCTTCCGTTCCCCGCTTCTATCTGACGGGTTGTGATTCCTGAAACTGGGGGTGGCTATCGCCGTTACTCTCTACTCCCTGATTTCTCAGTTTGTTTATGACCTTGAGTTCCCTGCCTTGTTTGAATTTTTCCAAACGTCGGGACATATAAACAGTTATGAGGATGGTCAGGAGTGCGTTCCTTATATTAAACCAAAGGGTTGAAATCCTCACCAGGCAGTTATTTCGGGCATTGCAGCCCTATTTGATGCCTGAACGTCTCGCACTTGTTTCCATACATTCTTCGTAGTCTTGATTGGTTTTGATTTCTCAAATCCTTTCTTTAAACTCGCTTTCGTCATAGTACTCCTACTAGACTCTATTCTTTACAATCAAACCGTGACCCGTTAGCATATCCCTACCATTACAGTTGGGCATTGGCTTCTGGTCACATCTCACATCCTCTAAGACTTGCGGTTACACTTATCCCTACTGATATCTCGACCAGATAATCAGAGTCTAGGAGGATTTAAAACGTTCCGTTTATATGGGCATTCCATCTTTAGATTTATCCTTTCCACCGGGGTACTTTTAAAGGTCTGTATAGGTAGTAACCAAAGCCCCCTACTTTTCCCCTTGCTCTTTTGAGCGCAGCGCATCAACCTATTTCGCTACTTTATAATTACGGTGGTTCAAGCCGGACATTCGGTCTCCCTAATCATGGATGGTTGGCAGTGGTCGCATTTAGTAGTAGGTTCTACATCACGCCTTCCGTTCCCCGCTTCAATCTGACGGGTTGTGAATCCTGAAACTGGGGGTGGCTATCGCCGTCACTCTCTACTCCCTAATTTCTTAGTTTGTTTTTGACCTTGAGTTCCCTCCCTGCCTTGCTCAGTTTCCTAAGCGTCGGGACATATAAACAGTTATGGAGATGGTCAGAGGCGAGCCTCTTATATTCAACCAAGGGGTTTAAGTCCCCACTAGGCAGTTATTTCAAGCATTGCAGCTCTATTTCATGCCTAAACGTCTCGCACTTGGTATCTAATAATGGAAAATGCTAACAAGGTGCAAGGAACACCGGCTCAACAGTCGCAGATGCGAGCACTGCTATGGCGAGGGGAGACCCAGAAGGCAATTGAGTATCTACGCCCAGAGCCATGTCGGGGAGCGACGGGGTTTATCAATTACTTAAAGCATCACCAGACTAGGATTATAGACTACCAGGCTGGGCAGGAAGCGGGGCAATCGATTGGTTGGGGTCGGGTGGAGTCGTTGGTGAAACAAATTGGGATGAGGGTGAAGTTGCCGGGGGCACAATGGCGAAGGGAGAATGTGCCGAAGGTGTTGAGGCATCGCTGTGCCTACCTAAATGGCGCGTTAGCTGCTTAATCAGGGTAAGAGTAGATTTTTTCTCTGAGTAATTATACTCATATCCTAATTGAGATGCACCCAACCAATACCGTCTGCGCCATTCAGCCATAAGGGGAACAATTGTGCAAGTTTTCCCAAAAATAATATCAGGAATCAGTGAAGTTCCTTTAATAAATTACCATAAAGTTATCGAGTGTATATAGCCAGTCATACCCAAACGAATTACTATAGCTGGATACTTAACATTAGGGGTCGAGAATGGAGTCGCCTCCATTCCCTCCCATTCAAAACCGTGCTTGAGACTTTCACCTCACACGGCTCCTAGTCTGACTGTTCCATTGTTATGGATACAGCTTTAGCCTTGTCTAGGGCTGTCTTGTCATCGCGGGTGTGGTGGTGTAGTAATTGAAGATTATTGTATACATCCTTTCCGCCTAGGCATCGAGGTACAATATGGTCAACCTCAATTACGTCTGATGGTGTAAAGTATTGTCCACACCATTTACACTTACCTTTCTGTTTCTTGAGTAGTTTTGCTATCCTTGTTGGTGTTCCAATTGCTTGTCCTTTTCTGGTTGCCCAGTATGTCCAGTTTCCGTCGTATGGTGTTGCGTCCGGTCTCACTAGGGTATGTCTGACTATTGGTGTCCAATTATGTTTCCATAGTGTGAACCCCTCCTTGGTTTTGAATAACCAAGTTTCATGTCTTTCTTTCCCGTTGCTGAGTTTGACCGTTCCCGGTCTAAAGTATTTCCTCAACTTTTCGTGATTTATCGTGCCGCATCTTGAGCCTGTCCATGCCCTTAACATTAGCCAGATTATATAATCCAGCTTGACGAATGTTTTAACTGAGACTACGCCTGAATAGTAATTAGACCATCCTCGGATTATTGAATTTAGTCTATTTATTAGGGCTGATTTGGGTTTTGTTTTATATTGCTCAATTATCCCTTGTATCGTCTCAGTGTGGGCTTTAACTGCTTTCTTGCTAGGTTTGATGAGCGTTTTAAATCCTAGCGGTTTTCCCTGTGGGTTTTTGCCAGTCTTGAGCTTTCCTACAGGGTATTGCCTAATATTGAATCCTAGAAAGTCGAATCCTGGTTCTTCTGTTTGTTCCCCATGTTGTAAGGGGTTTAGTGTATGACACACTCTGGTTTTTTCAGGTTTGATTTCTAGTCCTACATTTCTTAGCCATTCTGAGATAGCAGTTTTGCACTGTTCAATGATTTCTATTGACGGTGATATTACCACGAAATCATCGGCGTATCTTATTAGGGTTGCTTGTTTCCTTCCCTTTTTCTTTTGGATACAGTTTTCTATTAATCTAGCCATGCCATCCAGTGCGATGTTTGCTAGTAGTGGACTAATTACCCCTCCTTGCGGTGTTCCCCTTTCTGTATCCTCAAATACGCCGTTATCCAGTACACCTGCTTTGAGCCATTGTTTGACATCTCGCTTCAGGCGACTAGGACAATGAATTTTGGACAGTAGGTAATCATGGTTCACGGTAAGAGCATTTTGATATATCAGCGTCGAGAACATAGTATTGTCCTTGATTTATAGCAGTATAGATTCTGCTAATCGCGTCGTGGGCTGACCGTCCTGGACGGAACCCGTAGCTTGTGCCTTCAAATCTCGATTCCCATTCAGGTTCGAGAGCCGACTTAACCAACGCTTGCTTTGCTCTATCTTGGATTGTGGGAATACCTAGGGGGCGTTTTTCATCCCTCCCTGGTTTTGGAATCCACACCCGTCGCAGTGGTTTAGCTTTGGAGTTTTCCTTAATGTTCTCAACAAGTTCGAGTCTCTGTTTTGGTGAAATTACTTTCACAGCATCGATTCCCGCCGTTTTCTTGCCTTGATTATCTTGGGTTACTTTCCTCACTGCTAGGAGCCTAGCGTAATATGACTTCACCAACAGACGTTGCCACCTTCTAACCTTTGCGCTCTGTCCCGATTTAGCTGCTTGGAATATACACTTTTGGAGCTTAAAGACTTTCCGTTGAACTTTCGCCCATGGGATTGCCTTCCATACGTTGGTCGTAGTCTTGATTGGACTGGGTTTCCCAAATCCTCTCTTTGAACTCGCTATCGTCATTTGTACACCTACTAATCTCTATTCCTTACTGTCAAACCGTGACCTGTTAGCATATCCCGACCATTACAGTGGGGCTTTGGCTTCTGGTCACATCTCCCCTCTTCCCGGGCATCCGCTTACATTTATCACTACTAACTTTCTCGACCAGATTGTTAGAGCCTGGGAAGAATTATGACGTTCCGTTTATATGGGCTTTTCACCTTTATATTTGTCCTGTCCACCGGGGTACTTTTAAAGGTCTGTGTAGGTAGTGTTAAAAGGCTCCTACTTTTCCCCTTGCCCTTTTGGACGTAGCGTGTCAACCTGTTTCGCTACTTGAGTTATTACGATGGTTCAGTCCGGACATTCGGTTTCCCTAATCATGGGTGATTGGCAGTGAGTGGTCTCGTTATTTCCGATACTAGGTTGTATCTCTGAGCCTTCCGTTTCCCGCTTCAGTCCTAGGGTTATGACTTCTCAAACTGGGGATGGCTATCGCCGTCACTCTCTCCGCAATTGTTAAGGAATCATTAAGATTTCCATTTTGGCGTTTTGACCTTGAGTTCCCTGCCTTGACTTAGTATCACTTTGATACAAATCGTTGGGACATATAAACAGTTGTAGGGATGGTCAGAGGCGAGTCTCTTGTATTCAATCGAGGGGCTGAAATCCTTACCAGGCATGAAATAGAGCATTACAGCTCTATTTCATGCCTGAACGCCTCGCACCATAACCTTAACCATCAGTAGGGTGTGTCAGACTCCGAGAATTGAAATCAACAGGGGATAATTGATTTCTGACGCACCATAACCGATAATTGATTGTTGGTAGAGCATCATAATTATTTCTGGGAACTCATATACTCGAAATGGTGCGTCAGCCGAGCATTATTCCTGGGGATTTATATACCCTGGTTCTGACGCACCCTACCGTAGGCGTGAGCCGGTGTGGGAACTTGTATACTCGAAATGGTGCGTCAGCCGAGCATTATTCCTGGGGATTTATATACCCTGGTTCTGACGCACCCTACCGTAGGCGTGAGCCGGTGTGGGAACTTGTATACTCGAAATGGTGCGTCAGCCGAGCATTATTCCTGGGGATTTATATACCCTGGTTCTGACGCACCCTACCGTAGGCGTGAGCCGGTGTGGGAACTTGTATACTCGAAATGGTGCGTCAGCCGAGCATTATTCCTGGGGATTTATATACCCTGGTTCTGACGCACCCTACCGTAGGCGTGAGCCGGTGTGGGAACTTGTATACTCGAAATGGTGCGTCAGCCGAGCATTATTCCTGGGGATTTATATACCCTGGTTCTGACGCACCCTACCAGGCGATCGCACCCGATCGCCTGGTAGGATATTAACTATCTGTAATTGGTAAATTGTAGTGCTACGGGGAAATCTTCCTGCTTGAGATATCTAATTATCTCCTGTAAATCATCTTTAGACTTACTAGAAACCCGCACCGCATCACCTTGGATAGAAGCCTGAGATTTTTTGAAATTATCTTTAATAATCTTGGTAATCTGTTTAGCCACATCCTTGCTAATCCCTTTTTTCAGGGTAATTTCTTGGCGGACTCGGTTTCCACTAGCTGACTCAACCTTTCCATAATCAAAAATTTTGAGGGATAGATTACGTTTAGCAGCCTTAGTTTGCATAATCGTATGGACCGCATCAAGAGTAAACTCGCTGTCGGTATTGACAACAATTACCTCATCACCAAGTTCTAGGGTAGTGTTAGTATCTTTCAAATCGTAGCGACTAATAATTTCTCGTTTGGCTTGGTCTAGTGCATTGACCAATTCTTGACGGTCGAAATCGCTGACAATATCGAAAGAAGATGTTGAAGCCATAAGCCTTCGTTGCTATGTAATGTTCTACTGATTTCTTAGGACAAGGATTCTAACCCCAAACATCCAAATATGCAACAATTTTGATAAAAAGCCGTCCCCAGCTAGGCTAAAGGACGGGTCTTTGTATCCAATTTTTCGGTAACAGCAGTCTGATTTTGGCATTGAACAGCAAATCAGGCCTTATGGGGTGAGATAGCTTATATCTCTGAGAACTTGCCCCAATAGATCTATACCAACTAAGTGCCACTGGCAACCTCTGGCTTCAATCCAAATAGAACAAAGTTACCACCTTCCGCTGATTTTCGGCTTCTTCACAGGTCCTCAGCAAAGTATCACTGTCATGAAAAGCAAAACATATCAACTGCTGACACCGGGAAATAATTTCCTGATTGCAGGAGGAACTAGCTTCGGCCAATGATAAGGTATCTCCAGAGGGATTTTCGACCAAATGGATGACCTGTTCTAGCTGTGACCGTGACTCGCGAGGCTGACGTTCGAGACTTTGAGGTAGAATGACTGTTAAAAGATTAGGATCAGCCCGCATTGCCCCTCTAATGGCGGCTGAGTTAGTCCCGGTTGCACCGGAGGTAATCAGATGGTTTCCCCCCAAAACTAGGGCATAACTCATCATCTCAATCAAATTCTGATGGGTTAAGGGAATATGGCGGGAACCGAGTAAGGCAATGCGCTTGGAGCCGGTTTGCTGAATGGCTGCAAGTTCTTCTAAAAATTCATCTACTCTGGGCAAATTGATGGACTGACTCAAGGATACTCTTATATATTTACCAAGAATTAGGGGTCGAGATAGACCTCACGGTCTACCCCTCCCATTCAGAACCGGACGTGAGACTTTCACCTCATCCGGCTCCTAGTCTGATTGTTCCATTGTTAAGGATACAGCTTTGGCGTTGTTTTTGTCAAGCGCCGTTTTATTATCGTGACAGTGACGGTGCAATAATTGAAGATTCTTGTATTCATCCTTTCCACCTAAGTTTCGAGGTACAATGTGGTCTACTTCAACTAAATCTGATGGTGCAAAATACTGTCCACACCAGGAACACCTGCCTTTTTGCTTTTTGAGTAGTTTCGCTACCCTTGTTGGCGTATCGATTGCTTGTCCTTTTCTGGTTGCCCAATAAGTCCAATTTCCGTCGTATGGTGTCGCTTCTGGGCGTACTAGGGTATGTCTGGCAATTGGGGTCCAATTATGTTTCCACAATTGGAGTCCCTCTTTAGTTTTAAACAACCAAGTTTCATGCCTTTCTTTTCCGTTGCTAAGTTTAACCCTTTCCTGCTGGAAGTAGTTCCTTAACTTTTCATGATTCGCCTTTCCGCATCTTGATACTGTCCATGCCCTTAGCATCTTCCAGACTATATGGTCTAGTTTGTTGAAGGTCTCTGTTGAGACTACTCCTGAATAGTAGTTTGACCATCGCCTTATAATTGGGTTTAGTCTACTTATCAGAGCTGGTTGGGGTGCCGTTTTATGTTGTTTTATTACACCCTTTATCACTTCAATTTGGGCTTTAAATGCTTTTTTACTGGGTTTAATATGGGTTTTGTGACCGATTAATCGGCTTCCTCTTCCCCCTGTTTTCCCAGATTTATATTTTCCTACCGGATATTGCCTGATATTGAATCATAGAAAATTAAACCCCGGTTCCTCAATCTTGCCGTTATACTCAATAGGATTGAGTGTGTGACAAATTCGAGTTTTTTCGGGTTTAATTTCTAGTCCTACAGGTTCTAACCATTCAGAAATTGCAGTTTGGCACTGTTCGATGATTTTTAAGTCTTTTGAGATGACCACAAAATCATCGGCATATCTTATAAGGTTCACCTGGGTGGTTGTTCCTTTATTGGGATACATTTCTTTAACTAACCTTTCCATTCCCAACAGTGCGATGTTGGCGAGTATTGGACTTATTACCCCTCCCTGGGGTGTCCCTGTTTCTGTATCCTCAAATACACCGTTATCCAATACACCCGCTTTGAGCCATTGTCTCAGGTCTCTTTTCAGGCAGCTTGGACATTGAGTTTTGGACAGTAGGTAATCATGGTTCACGGTAAGAGCATTTTGTTAGGGGTCGAGATAAACTTCACAGCCTACCCCTCCCATTCCAAACCGTGCTCGCGAGTTTCCCAGCACACGGCTCCTGATGTAGATACCCCTTTTGTCACTGGGAACAGGGTTACAACCCCCTGCTTTATGACCTCAACTTTCAAAGCTATATGCTTGCGTTAGTCTTTCAACTCGCTGCCATTAAACTCTTACTTATCGCGGTCTCTATATCCACACCGTGATTAGTGGGCATATCCTAACCATTACAGTTAGGCATTAGCTTTCAATCACATCCTTTCCCCTTAAAGGCATACGCTTACACTTTTCACTACTCCACGGGTACATCCCGCCACTTGAGAGCCAATGAGGGGTTTAAACGTTCCATCTATGCGGGCATTCCATCTTTAGATTTGTCCTATCCACCGGGGTACTTTTAAAGGTCTGTGTAGGTAGTTATAGCAGCCTCCTACTTTTTTTCCCTCGCCCTTTTGAGCGCAGCGTATCAACCTATTTCGCTACTGACGCATTACAATGGTTCAAGCCGGACATTCGGTTTCCCTAATCATGGATGGTTGGCAGCGCTCGAGTGAGAGGTAGGTTCCTCTATTACGCCTTCCGTTCCCCGCTTCAACCCGTTGAGTGTGAATCCTCAAATTGGGGGTGGCTACCGCCGTTACTCTCAACCTTACGTTATACTCAAGGGGTTCACAACTTCCCTCTTTTTTTTCGCTCAGTCTTGACCTTGAGTCTCTCTGCCTTATCTGGTTGTCGAAGCCAGATGTTGAGACACATAGATAGTTATGGGATGGTCAGGGGTGCGAATCCCTTATATTCCACCAAGGGGTGGAAGTCCCACTAGGAGGTTATTTCAGGCATTGCAGCCCTATTTCACTCCTAAACGTCTCGCACGCTATATGTTAGGGGTCGAGAATGGAGTCACCACCATCCCCTCCCATTCAGAACCATACGTGAAAGTTTCCCTTCATACGGCTCCTGGTGTGGATACCCTGTTTTGTCAAAGGAGCAGAATCAACAGACCTGCTTTTTACTTCGATGTTCAGAGCTATATGCAGCACGTAGTCTTTAAACTCGTCCTCGCCATTATACTCTTACTGACCGCAGTATCTATATCCACACCGTGACAATTGGGCATATCCCAACCATGACAATTGGGCTTTAGCTTCTGGTCACATCCTTAGCCCTCTAAGCATGCGCTTACATTTTTCACTACTGCCTTGTGAATTGCATTACTCACTTGTTTATGGGCAGAGCATTAGAGGGGTTACAACGTTCCGATTATATGGGCATTCCATCGTTAGATTTGTCCTATCGACCGGGGTACTTCTAAAGGTCTGTGTGGGTAGAATGCAGAATCCCCCACTTTTCCCCTTGCCCTTTTGGGCGCAGCGTATCAACCTATTTCGCTGCTCGTGCTTTACGATGGTTCAAGTCGGACATTCGGTCTTCCTAATCATAGATGGTTGGCAGTGGTCGCGTCTTGGTAGTAGGTTCTACCTCACGCCTTCCGTTCCCCGCTTCTATCCTGGAGTTATGATTTCCAAAACTGGGGGTGGCTATCGCCGTTACTCTCTACTCCCTGATTTCTCAGTTCGTTTATGACCTTGAGTTCCCTGCCTTGCTTAGTTACCTAAGCGTCGGGACATATAATCAGTTATGAGGATGCTCAGGAGAGGTCTCCTTATATCCAGATTCGGAGCTGGAATCCTCACCGGGTAGTTATTTCGGGCATTTCAGCCCTATTTCATACCCGAACGTCTCGCACCTGCATCTAGCACGAAATATTCACCTTTGTTGATACTCTGGTAAATCCTGGCTATTGCATCTTGGGCTGAACGTCCTGGACGGAACCCATAGCTTGTGCCTTCAAATCTCGATTCCCATTCAGGTTCGAGAGTCGATTTAACCAAGGCTTGCCTTGCTCTATCTTGGATTGTGGGTATTCCCATTCCCGCTTTTTTCATCCCTGCCGGGTTTTGGAATCCACACCCGTCGTAGTGGTTTTGTTTTGAGTTTTCCCTTAATGTTCTTAACAAGCTCAAACCTTTGTCTTGGGGAGATTGCTCTCATTCCATCAACTCCGGCAGTTTTCTTGCCTTGACCCGCCTGGGGGGCGGGTTTATTAAGCTGACTGTTGGGAAGCATGGCTGACCGTGGAACCCGCCCCTACAGCCGCACTGCTAAGAGTCGGGCATAATATGATTTCACCAATAGACGTTGCCACCTTCTTACCTTTGCATCCTGTCCCGATTTAGCTGCTTGAAATATACTCTTTTGGAGCTTGAATACTTTCCGCTGAACCTTAGTCCATGGGATTGTCTTCCATGCGTTGTTCGTAGTCTTGATTGGTTTTGGTTTCCCAAACCCTTTCTTTAAACTCGCTATCGCCATTTGTACACCTACTAGACTCTATTTCTTACAATCAAACCGTGACCTGTTAGCATATCCCTACCATTACAGCAGGGCGTTGGCTTCTGGTCACATCTCACATCCTCTAGGACTTGCGGTTACACTTATCCCTACTGAGGTATCGACCATACTCTCAGAGTCCAGGAGGACTTAAAACGTTCTGTTTATATGGGCATTCCATCTTTAGATTTGTCCTCTCCACCGGGGTACTTTTAAAAGTCTGTGTAGGTGTTGTAGAGAAAACCCCACTTTTCCCCTTGTTCTTTTGAACGCAGCGTGTCAACCTATTTCGCTACCTAATATTGACGGTGGTTCATGCCGGACATTCGGTTTCCCTAATCATGGATGGTTGGCAGTGGTCTCGTTTCTGGTGTTAGGTTACACCTTGGAGCCTTCCGTTCCCCGCTTCAGTCCTGGGGTTGTGATTCCCTAAACTGGGGGTGGCTATCGCCGTCACTCTCTACTTCCTGATTTCTCAGTTTGTCTATGACCTTGAGTTCCCTGCCTTGCTCAGATTTCTCCAAGCGTCGGGACATATAAACAGTTATGGGGATGTTCAGAGACGAGCCTCTTATATTCAACCAGGGAGTTGAAATCCCCATCAGGCGGTTATTTCGAGCATTGCAGCTCTATTTCATGCCTGAACGTCTCGCACCAACCTTGAAGATTGTAGCAAATCAGGGGCAGTTTTCGGCACTTTCATAATTTATCGCGCTCCAATGAGGTCTGGGTAGAGGGTACATTTTTTAAAGAAAATGGTAGGCGGGAACGGCATTTCCCAGACTGAACTCCCATAGGTCGATGTTTTGTTGCTGTTGGGCGACCCACTCGACTAGGGCGACTTCTTGACTGCGGGGAATGAGTAAATAAATGCGTTCTGCGTCTTCGGTAGCTTTACCCTGAACTATGGGATATTTGCTGGCGATCGCATTTATAAAATCCTGCCACTGTTGTTCCTGTTGCTGTTCAAAATTGAGGCGCTGCTGGTGTAGACGTTTTTTCTGCAAAAAATAGTCCCGTCCCTTAGTTGGCGGCGCGGTGGTATCAGAAGATGGCTTCTCCTGGTTGAATGGTTGGGGGATAGCCTCCAGTAGGTACTCAGCCCGACCTGTTAATTTTTCTAATTGCCGAAAATAGCGATCGCCCTCTGTGGTCAGATGTTCGCACAATCTCGCCTCGGAATCAAAACAAGTCCCAAACCGCACAGGTAAAACGGTAGTTTCCTCAAATATCTGACACACAATCCGATCATGGGTCAAAACCGCCCGCATTAACTCTTCCTCATTGTCAGCCGAGAGATTTTCCGCCTGTAGGTTTGGTTCCACCACGGCGGCTAAAGCCCCAGCCTCCAGTAAAACTACTGGTTCATAGATTCCCTGAACGGATTTCCAACTAATTGATTGACTCTTAATAAAGGCATATACATACATTTAGAGACACTCCTACCCATCGACAGCTTTTTTATCAAAAATCAGATTTATCCTAGGATATAGGCTCTAAGAAAGCCCCTAGGAGGCATTTTTTGGTGTATGGTGGTGGGCGGGGTAACTATGATATACCGGGCGTGAACCCGCGCCTACTTAACCCACTCCCAAACTAATACCAATTGTGCGAGTCCCGATCGCCAAATTGATTCAGTTATCATGGGTTCTTCCCAATCAATTTCTACCCCATCGATCCATATCCCCAATTCCGGCGACACATCTCGCAGTTGAGTAATAATTGCGTCGCTACAGATACCCACTTGCTGAAACCTTTGACCACCTAAGCATTGTACGGGACTCGCAGTATCGATCGCCGATGCTAGACCGCCATTATCAACTCCAGTCTGGTCAGGCTGCCAATCAATCACAGCACTTTCATCTAATATAGTACCTATCAACCGGGGAGGTTCACGGGTAGCGATATCAATTTCCCAATGATAGCCTGGGAAATCAGCACTTAAAATCGCCACTAATCTAAGGGTTCCTTTATACCATAGTTTACCCGGTTCGAGAACGCGGACAGTAATGCCACCAATAAGTCTAGCGATCGCCGCCGAACCTCTAACAGTATGCCACATCAGAGATTGGATCAACTGACTGAGGCTAACTTGAGGAATCATCACATAGCCATAAGGAGATGATTGGCGATTATCTTGAGATTCTGAGGCGATCGCTTCCACCAAATCCCAGGCTTTGCGAATCAGAAAACGATTAAATATATCTGGGGATAGTTTAGGTTCTGGGGAGGAAACCCGGCGATTTTTACTATGAGAAACCGATGATTTAGCAGGTTCATCCGCCGCCGCAAAATTCTCATAACTTAAACATAATTTTTCCAGGGGAACCGCTATTTTTTGAATAATTTTTTCTTGAAAAGAACGACTAAAAATCATCATATCAGTGAGTTTCAGTTGACTTACCAATAAAAGGTATGGAGTCATTTCCTCGGAATCGTAACTACCTTCCATGGGATCATAATTAACCTCATTAACCTGATGGTTACTCCACTGCATCGAAGGATAATTAACTAACAACTGAAATCCGAAATCTAATAATAGTTGACCGGGTTCCCAATTATATCCAGGTTCGAGAACTGCAATTGATTGTGATTTCCATAAATCCAGCGCCTCAAATTCTTGATTAATAATATTTTTAAGCTGCTCAAGCAGAGACTTGGCTGAACGAGGAACAGTACATAACTCACAGTCAAAAGACTGCACGATCGCATTATGATGTAAATTAAATTTAGGACTCTCACCCGTAGCCAGGTCTAAATCATATTGACCCTGGGGAGTTTTCAGGATTAAACTAGCTACCAGTCGCAAAACCCCTGGTTTTCTTGTACCTCGAGGGGAAGTTACCATCACCTCAATTCCAGTTAGCAGCGCCATAATATTTTCAGCACTACAGCCTAAGCGCCACAATAATAGGGTTTGCAAATCACCGAGAGTTACAATTTCCGATGGACTCTTATCCGATAAATTCCCGGACTTAGGGTAACTTTTTTCTGTGGTTTTTTGCCATTCTAAAAAATGATGCCAAATATCCACCAGTTCCTCGGCAACGTAGGGAATCAGACGTTCTTCGGCGGCCAAAGGTGGCTCACTGGCGACAGAGAGGGAATCAGAGTTAATCTCAGCATTAGTCTGTAGGAGAGCATCAGATGATGAATCATTAACTAGCGATCGCAGACTAAATATCAGTTCTACCAACTTTTCCAGACTGTTAATTAAAGCGCCTGTTCCCACACCTTTACCCAAATCTCTGAGACGGGAAACATCAACTTTCACTAAAGTTAACTGTTGGGCGATCGACATATTTTTAGCCGTGGTACTATCGTCGCCATAGATAATTAGATCAGACATCAATGTCCTCCGATAATTCTTGTAAAGGTAAACCTAGACTATCCACTACCTTGATAGAGTACCCTGTTGAGGGAACTAAGGCTAAACCAGTTTGTTTCCAACGTGCTAAGGCTGTAGCGACAGGACAGTTATACTCAACTAAACGATGACCTGACCAATTAAAAATTTGCATTTTTCCAGGTTCGATCGTCCAACCATAACCCCAGTCTGCCATAAATAAAGCTGTCGGGGGGGATGCTACAGCCACACGAATGACACTGAGAGGTTTAAGATTGATTTGCAGTAGGGTTAAGGGTTGATGCTGACATAAAGCCAGGATCGTATAAGGATGAGGGGTGGCGAATACTTGGTTAACATTGATGGGTAATTTTATGGTTCCCATGGGCGCACCTCGGCGACTGTACATCTGAAAAATAGTTTTCGGTGATGAGGGTTTAGTGTTTGACCAAGTAGCCAATAAATGCCGCCCATCAATAAAGGTTAATTGAGGTAGTATTTGTGTGGAAACGGAAATCACTTTTAGGAGTTTTATGGATGAGTGACCCTGATTTTCGGTGCTATGGTCGGGGTTCGTTAATCCTTTGGTGAGGGAGTAGAATCGCAGTTGACCAGGTACAGCGATGGTTAAATAGTCCCGTTGGCATTCTGGAAGTAGATCTGCTTGACCTACTAAGGAAGAATTAAAACGAGATTTAACTAAATCCTGGGATATAGCGAGGGTAGTTGGTTTAAGGGTTGTGTCTGTTTCTTTAAAGATTTTTTGGAGAAACCCGAGGGATTGAGAGTCTGGCTGATGACTGGAATTATGCCACCAATGGAGATAATTATTGGTCAAAATATAACACCCGTGGGACATGGGATATAAACTAACTACAGATTCTGATAGGGTGAAGGATTGAGAGTGTTGTTCTGTGTAAGACCAGGTGATCACATTGCTACCGGTGGCACTGTAGAGATGGGTCGGATTTGATGCCAGAAGGGGTTGGCTATCAGAGGGGGGAGGGTTGTTTAATTTATAGGGGAGATCATAAAATTCCAGGGAGTCGATCGCATTGCTGTCCTGGTCTAGGGAGTTCGTCGCTTCCCCTGTTGTGGTAATCTGTGATGGGGAATACCAGGGAATTAGGCGATCGCCTATTTCTTGGACAGATGGATCAGCCATAGCCGCCTTTAAACTTTCTGTCATAGCGCCGGCGCTGGGAAAACGACGGGCTGGCAGTTTTTCCAGGGATGTTTGTAATATATTTTGTAGGCACTCTGGCAAAAAAGTCGGCCGTTCAACTCGATGGTTCATGTGTGCCCACATCAGTTCATTAAATAAACCATGAAAGGGGCGATCGCCTACTAATAATTCATACAATACCACCCCCATAGCATATATATCAGATTGAGCCGAATACATACCATAAAACCTTTCGGGGGCCATATAAGCCGGAGAACCCCCAGGCGCGTGACTCGGAGAACCTATATCATGGTGACTAGGTAGACGACGAGCAATGCCAAAATCAGATAGTTTCGGCTGCCATTTACCAGCCACTATCGTCAGCAGTATATTCTCGGGTTTAATATCACAGTGAATTATGCCCCGCTGATGAGCATAGTCTAAGCCTTGGAGTACCTCTACTATAATCTGTAGACCTTCGAGGAGTCCTAGAGTTTGATTACCCTCAATTAAACCCCGCAAAGTTCCGGCCTCACAGTAGTCCATCACTAGATAGCGCCCGTTTTGGATATGTTCTAAACCCAGGCAGGCAGCAATATTAGGATGCTGTAAACTAATGATATACCAAAGTTCTTGCAGGAACTGACTGGTTGACGTAGCCGAGTGGCTCAGTTCTTTGAGTGCGACCAATTGACCCTTTTGGCGATCGCTCGCGCAATAAACCTTCCCATACTGTCCTTGTCCTACCAACCCCAAAATTCTATATTTAGAACGCTGCATAATAGCTTTAGCCAGTGCCCTCCCAAATCCGATTAAAATATATCTATGACAAATTGGTATTTAATGCCCAAGCTAATAAAGTAGGCTCCCACTTTTTGGATTTGCTCATATACCACATTCGCTCACAGGATCACTATGTCATCTAAAATCGAGTCCCAACCCAATGCCCAATTAAATTATCCCGCTCCTACTAGAATCATACAATCTAGGAGCCAATATCAACCCTGCCATATTAATGTCCCTGATTTGGAACGACCTGTTCCTGGTATTTCTCTCGGTCGGGAATATTATAGTTTTTTTCGGGCTGTACCCACCGCTGACAAGACATTTGAGATTATAGCCAAATTGAGCAACATGGGGGAAAATACAGTCATTACTAAAGTACCCAAAGCATATATAATTTGGGTCCTTGAACCCCAAGGGTCGCTATGTCAAAAGTAACCAACAGGGAAAAGGCAACAGGGAAGGGGTCATTTGCTAAAATCTGACACCCCATAGCCTGTCAACCCAATCCTCAGCCTGGTGTTAACACATTAGCACTGGGCGCTATACTTTAACCTAATTACAATAAAGACTGAACCACATCATTATGGCTAAAGTGATCCGCCTCGAACCTATCGCTGAGGAGATGGAGGTTAAAACTAATTCTAACCTTTTATCTGCTTTGCTGTCTAAAGAGCTTCATGTGTTGAAAGAATGTGGCGGTCGTGGAATGTGCGCCACCTGCCATGTTTATATTAAAGATGGCATGGAGAGTTTGTCGCCGGTTAACCGACGAGAACAAAGAACCCTAGAAGTTATTACTACGGCTCAAAAAACATCCCGCCTCGCTTGTCAGGCGCAGGTTATCGGAGAGGGTATTGTTATTGAACTACCTTCCGGGATGTATATTAACGCTATTGAGGATGTGGAGTCTTTGATCGGACGACGCGCTGAACAGGAACTCCTGCATCCTATTACTGGGTATGTAGTGGTGGAAACTGGTAAACTGATTACCCGCTCCATTATTAATCAACTCAAAGAAACTCAATTCCAGGTCGGTGAATATATGTCTCGCACTACAGATGCTAAATAAGTTGACACTTAACAGGCTTTGAGGATTTCCCCCCCCTCTCCCCCAGCCGACCAGTTAGGGAGAGGGGCTATGACTAGCAAAAAAATCATTTTTTTGATGGTTTGTAAATCTTGCCATTGGGGAGGGTAGCGCCAGCCAGTTGAGCGCCTTTGAGTTCAACCCCAGCCAAAATAGCGGCGCGCAGATTAGCTTCTCGGAGGTCAGCCTTGGTTAAATTAGCTCCGGTCAGGTTCGCATCAGTCAAATCGACGCGATCGAGATAAGCGCCACGTAAGTCAGCATTAATCAAGCAAGCATTTTGCAAGTTAGCACCACTAAGGTTAGCAGCACTAAGATTAGCCTCCATTAATAATGCACCCACTAAAGTAGCTTCACTCAAATAGGCTCCGGCTAGATTAATCCCCGTTAATAATTTGTGGCTCAAGTCCACGCCGCCCAAATCAGCACCACTGAGGTTAACTTTAGTTAGGTGAGCGCCATTAAGACAGATATCTCGCAAATAGGTTTTGCTGAGGTTGGCTCTGCTGAGGTTGGCTCTAGTTAGGTTAGCTTGATGCAAATCAGCTTCTACGAGGGATGCTAGGTTGAGATAGGCATCTGTGAGGTTAGCGCCGCGCAAATTAGCACGGCCAAGATTGGCTTTAGTTAAATCAGCTTCGGTCAAGTTAGCACCCATGAGATTAGCACGAGTCATTTTGCACTCGGTCAGATTGGCGGCGCTAAGGTTGACATCCTTGAGGTTAGCAGAACTTAGATCAGCTTGGAATAAGTCCGCCTCAGATAAATTAGCTTTAATTAAATAGGCACGAACAAAGTTAGCTGATTGTAAATTGCTTTTGGTTAAATTGGCGGAACTGAGGTCTGCTTTATGAAAATTGGTTTTGATAAAAATAGCCTCAGTTAAATCAGCCCAATTTAGATGAGCCGATTCTAGGTTAACAGCACTTAAAGTTGCTCCTTGTAGATTGGCTCCATTGAGACTAGACCCACTGAGGTTAGCTCCAGTTAAGTTAGCTCCACTGAAGTTGACTTTACTGAGATTTGCTAAACTGAGATGAGCCCCGCTCAGATCGGCTTCACTAAAATCAGCCCCAATCAGTTGTGCTCTGTTATTGATCTGTGAGGCTCCTACGCCGATGGTAGAGATACTACTACTTTCGGGATGGTTGCTGGTGGTGAGGATAATGCCACGCAAGCTAATTCCTTTAAAGTTTCTCTCTCCTTCTGCATATCGACTGATAAGTTCTGTGGCATCCATAAGTTAGGGCAAAAATCAATCTGGTTTAGCCTCCCATTGGTTATCCAGACTTTTGTTGGCAAAGTTGCCGGAGAATGGTGTCATGGTCTTGATTTTCATCAACCATTGCTTCTGCAGCCTTGAGGCGATCGCTTAATCCTACAATAAAGCAGTTATAATCTGCCCCGAGGGATTGACAAGTCGTTTGCACACAATGCAAATCACGGCCAGTTAACTGGCTAAAAAAGATGCTGAATAAGCCCGCCTCCAGGTAGCAAACCGGCCGTTTCCATTCAGGAGCCTCCTGGCTAAAGGGAGAGTGAGTAGTTTTAATCAACAGAAATCCTTGTTGATTATAAGATCCATCTATATCTAAAGTTCCCCAACCGTGAGTTTTCCAACATTGTTGTAAGCACTGAGTAAATTGTATCATTTCCATACTGCCCAGGGGCTGATGGTAATATTCGGCGATTTCTTCGCAAAATCTAACGTAAAAGTGTTTCCCCCACCAGCGACCACAGTTAAATAGTACCAGACGGGCGGCTTGACCTGTTTCTTGTTCTAAGCCCTTATAAATCGCTCTGACTAGGGTATCCGGTAGGGCTAAAATGCGATCGCCGCGCCGATTTTCTAATAAACCGAGTTCTAAATCCCCCCGAACATAACTATTAAATGCGAAGTAGTTGCCGGGGAGTTGGGTTTGTTTCAGTAGATCATCAATTTCTATCATGGTGGGTCTCCTTGTTTAACTAATAGGCAATGATAGGCATAAATAAGCTAATCTGAGTTAGCAAGTAAGGTATCTTTAGCGAGATTGAGGTTGTCTTCCAGATAAATCATGGCTTTGGGAGAGAGCATTTCTTGAAGGCGGGCTAGTAAAAGTTCATGAATTTTGGTTTCAATGGTTTGACTTTGGCGAGTCTTAACAAAACCTCTCAGCCAGTCTAAGACATTATTTTTTAGGTAGTCGGTATCATCTAGCAACATAGCCATGGCACAATGACGCATAATCAGAATCCAATGTTGTAGAGATTTTTCTACCAGGGGCTGTTGTGCTTCCGGAAAAGCCGTCTGTAGCTTTTCAACAATTGGTTCAAAAATGACAGCTTCGCGATCGCGCAAAAATTCGTAGATCTTGAGTCTTTGAGCCAAAGTTGACGTATGGCGTTTAAATTCCTGAAGTTCTTCAGGTTTCAGATAGCGATTTTCAGCTTGAGTCAACAAGCTATTAACATCTGAGGACATAAGTTTTACCTAGGAATTATGGATGTGGAAGTTGGATTATGTGGTCAGATTTTCCCTGATAATTAACTTATAGTTTTAGAACAAATTTACCAGATCGTCGATGGTGACATCATTTTCTGTTTCTGGCGAATTTTCCGCGAAAGAAACCGATGATTTGCTGGGAAAGACTCCCACTTCTGGTGTGCCTTCCCAGACAAACCGATTAAAAAATTCCGCCACAGAAATGCTCAACTTTTCTAAGTCTTCACCCCCCGTATTATTGGGGCTGCTGGAACTTTGGCTAGTTCCTTGCCAGTTAAGATTATTGAAGAATTCCTGAACAGAAATAGATAGCCAGTCCTTGGGTTGGTCAGTCATTATTTTCGGTTTCCGTCTTGTAATTTCCGTTGAATGTCGCGGGCTGTTGCGCCTTCGTTAAGCCAGAATGCTGCTGCATCAATGCGATCGGGGTTGCCGAGTAAAAATTTACAGTAGGTCTCTCCCATGGAGTAGCATTGTAGTTCAATACAACTGAGGGGTTTTTTAACCAGGGTGCTAAAAAATCCCGAAAATAGGCCAGCGTAGATGTGACAGACGGGTTTTCCCACATCTCCGAGACTACGGGCTACAGCCGAGTCGAATAGATTAATAAAAATACAGCCATGTTGGCGATCGCTCATATCTACCTCCCATCGTCCCCATCCTTGGGCGGTAAAAGGCCACCACCAGGTTTCTAATAGGAACATTAGGTTAGACTTGCGGATACTACGGCCAAATTCTTCCTCAAACCATTTTTGGAAAAATTCCGCATCTTCGAGTCCCCACTGATGTCCAATGGTGTACATGATGACTGATGAAGCCGGACCAACTTCTTCCTCTAATCCTTCTACCAGACCAATAATAAAATCTTCGCTAGTGAGGACATTGCGGGAGTTATTCCAATCGGTGATAGAACCTGTGGACGATTCCAGGCTAAAAAAATCTTGAAACCTATAATGGTTATGGGCTTTGGGATTATAGCGTTTCAGCAGGGATTCCGTCTGAATTTCGTTTTTAAGGGGAGAAGTTGAGGTCATCTTTAGAATACTCCTTTTTAACGGGGGTGGACCCAAAGTAGATGTAAATAAGTTTCTTAATCTTAGGGGATCTTAGAGAGGGTAGCATTGAAGGAACCGAATACCGACAGCCGGCTAATAGATATCAATCAGCCGATACCCTACGGGGTTCCTAGGCTAAAGGGAAGTGGAGACCGGGCTACTGCCATTTATTCTGGCAATGTTCCCGGCGGCGACCCCTTGAGTCACTCTTTGCACCCAAAGAGTCTTGATAGTGGGTCAATTCATCGATTGACCGCCAAGGAATCCTGTGATCCAACCAAGGGGTTGAAATTCCTACCAGGCAGTTTTTAGCCTGAGCGCTACCCAGAATAGATCCCATATACACCCTCTTTACTAATTTAACTGAAGGCAGGTGATGAGGGCTATCAATTTCTGATCTAGTTGATGGGGTCTGGCGAAGGCCATAGGTATTCACACCGGGGAAAATGTGACTTTGAATAGTAACCAGGATAAAAAGAAATCGAGAATAAAGATAGCCAGCAGGGAGGTGACTACAGCAGTTGTAGTTGATTGTCCGACTCCTTTAGCGCCTCCGGTGGTGGTTAGACCCCAACTGGTGCCAATGACGGCGATCGCCCACCCAAAGACCACCGACTTAATTTCGGCGCTAATCAAATCCCACAATCCCATTAAATCTCGAATCGAGTCGAGGAACAGCACCGATGGGATATTGTAAAAACTGGTAGCTATGAGTAACCCACCTGCTAACCCAGTAATCAGACAAATGATTGTCAGTAGGGGAAGCATGAGGGAGCAAGCCAGCACACGGGGAATCACCAGATAGTCTACTGGGTCAGTTTTCATCATATATAGAGCATCAATCTGTTCTGTAACTTGCATAGTTCCCAATTCAGCAGCAAAGGCTGAACAGACCCTTCCCGCAATAATTACAGAGGTGAGAACCGGGGTAAGTTCTCGGCTGAGAGACAAAGCCAGAACTCCTCCGACTAAGTGACCTGCGCCCAGGGCAATAAATTCCTGGGCTACTTGAATAGTGAACACCATACCGACGAAACTAGCGGTCAGCAGGGCGATAAATAGGGATTCAGGACCAACGATCGCCATTTGTTCTAGGGTATTGCGGCGGTGAATTTTTCCCTGTAGGACGTGCAGCAGAACCTGTCCCCCCAAAAACAGGGAGGCGACAAAGCGTTTTGTCCAAATACCAAGGCTAGAACGGGTTTTAGTGGGATTCAATGAACTGACCGGGGTTGCAGTAGTAAATTATATACCTGGTGGCTGGTGGGCTAATATAATTATATCAAATCCACATCATCTCGGCATCTGCCAGGGGCTGTTTGCTTCTTACCTAGCTGCATTTTAGCTCCAATTTAGTCTAGGATAAGTGAAAATTATTATTTTCGAGTAGAGTAGATTAGGATCAATGGCAGATATTGTAGATATAGCAGTGAGTTCAGGGTGTTTTACGACTTTGGTGGCGGCGGTACAGGCGGCGGGATTAGTGGAAACCCTGAAAACTCCGGGCCCTTTTACGGTTTTTGCGCCCCATGATGATGCTTTTGCGAAACTCCCGCCGGGAACTGTTCAGACTTTGGTGCAGAACCCGCCCCAGTTAGCCCGGATTTTAACGTATCATGTGGCGGCTGGTAAGTTCCTGAAGGCAGACTTAGAAAAACTGGATTATTTAACTTCTGTTGAAGGTGCGCCTATTTCTCTGGATTTTACCGATGGATTTTCAGTTAAAAATGCCACGGTTATTACCCCAGATATTGAAGTAGATAATGGGGTGATTCATGTAATTGACACAGTGATTTTAATGGGATAATATTTTAGGTGTTAATCAGGAAAAATTGAGTTATTTAGCATTGTTTAATCGTACAAAAAAGGTAGTTGTCACGCCCGGAATGGGTGGGATTGCCATGGATTTAAATAAGTTGATTTTGGGGAAGGAGATTAAAGGCTGCATTGCTGGCAACGTAAGTAAAGGAGCGCCCCTATGACTACTGCGCTAGGACAATGGTTGAGTAAACTTGACTCGGAAAAGCGTTTACAACTGCTGCGCCACCAACTGAGTGATTTTGCGAAGGCGGGGGAAGTGGAGCGGTTGCGGTCTTGGCTGACAGATTTTGGTTTTTTGCAGCATAAGTTGGAGGCGGTGGGGATAAGGGCGCTGATTAGTGATTATGATTTGGTGTTGCTGTTGCTGTCGGGAGAGCAGGGAGGGACATTAAAACTGATTCAGGAGGCGTTGGGGCTATCGGCTGATGTGTTGGCGGAGGATAGCAGTCAGTTGGCGGGGCAACTTTGGGGGCGGTTGTTATCTTTTCAGCAGCCGGAAATTGTGGCTCTCCTGAAAGATGCTCAACAATGGCGCGACAAGCCCTGGTTTCGCCCTTTCACTGGCAACCTGATTGCCCCAGGGGGGCCGCTGATTTGCACGCTGACGGGGCATACTGAGGAGGTAAATGCAGTGGCGATCGCCCTCGACGGGAAAACAGCGGTTTCTGGGTCGGAGGATAGGACGCTGAAATGGTGGGATTTGGCTACGGGGGAGGAAATAGTCACGCTGAGGGGGCATAGTGGGGCGGTAAATACGGTGGCGATCGCTCCCGACGGGAAAACAGCGGTTTCCGGGTCGGAGGATAAGACGCTGAAATGGTGGTATTTGTCTACGGGGTGGGAAATAGCGACGCTGAGGGGGCATACTGACTCGGTAACATCAGTGGCGATCGCTCCGGACGGGAAAACAGCGGTTTCCGGGTCTGGGGATAGGACGCTGAAAGTGTGGGATTTGTCTACGGGGTTGGAAGTAGCGACGCTGAGGGGGCATACTGACTGGGTAAGATCAGTGGCGATCGCTCCCGACGGCCGAACCGCGATTTCGGCATCGGATGATAGATAACACGCTGAAACTGTGGTATTTGCCTACGGGGGAGGAAATAACCACGCTGGGGGGGCATACTGACTGGGTAACATCAGTGGCGATCGCTCCCGACGGCCAAACAGCGGTTTCCACATCGGATGATAACACGCTGAAAGTGTGGGATTTGGTTAAGGAGACGGAACTTGCTACCCTGACGGGGCATAGTGAGGCGGTAAATGCAGTGGCTATTAGCCCGGACAGCCAAACAGCGGTTTCGGCATCGGGGGATAACACCCTGAAACTGTGGGATTTGGCTACGGGGTGGGAACTTGCTACCCTGAGAGGGCATAGTTTTCGGGTAAATGCAGTGGCTATTACCCCGGACGGGAAAACGGCGGTTTCGGCATCCTCGAATCACACGCTGAAACTATGGGATTTGGCTACGGTGTCCGAAGGGGTTAACTTACAAGGGCATGGTTTGTGCGTAAAGGCGGTGGCTATTACCCCGGACGGGAAAACGGCGGTTTCGGCATCGGGGGATAAAACCCTGAAACTGTGGGATGTGGCTAGGGGCTGGGAACTAGCGACCCTGAAGGGACATAGTAGCTGGGTAAATGGGGTGGCTATTATCCCGGACGGGAAAACGGCGATTTCGGCATCGGGGGATAACACGCTGAAATGGTGGGATTTGGCTACGGGGTGGCAAATAGCGACGCTGAGAGGGCATACTGACTCGGTAACATCAGTGGCGATCGCTCCCGACGGGAAAACAGCGGTTTCGGCCTCTGAGGATACGACTGTGAAACTATGGGATTTGTCTACGGGGGCGGAAATAGTGACGCTGAGGGGGCATAGTCGCGAGGTAAATGGGGTGGCTATTACCCCGGACGGGAAAAGAGCGATTTCGGGCTCTGAGGATACGACTCTGAAACTATGGGATTTGGCTACCGGGGCGGAAATAGTGACGCTGAGGGGGCATAGTCGCGAGGTAAATGGGGTGGCTATTACCCCGGACGGGAAAAGAGCGATTTCGGCCTCTGAGGATACGACTCTGAAACTATGGGATTTGGCTACCGGGGCGGAAATAGTGACGCTGAGGGGGCATAGTCGCGAGGTAAAGGGGGTGGCTATTACCCCGGACGGGAAAAGAGCGATTTCGGCCTCTGAGGATAAGACTCTGAAACTATGGGATTTGGCTACGGGGGAAATGTTAGCGACCTTTACGGGGGATGGTGCGATCGCTTCCTGTGCGGTTGCTGCTGATGGCGTGACGGTGGCAGGGGGGGATTGGTTGGGACGGGTGTATTTCCTGCGTTTGGAGGGGTTGAGGGGTTGATATCACTGTGGACTATCTAATTTTGTTAGAATTACCGAAATATATCAACTGATTCACTCATGGAAATTGCCAAAGTCTCCGAAACAGGACAGATTATCATTCCACCGGAAATGCGGAAAATCTATAGCTTGGACGTGGGGACAGAAATCATCTTGACTGATACAGGCAAAGGGATTTTAATTCAGCCCAAACAGCCTTTTCCTCCTACTACTTTAAATGAAGTAGCCGGGTGTTTGAAGTATAACGGTTCACCCAAAACCTTAGAGGATATGGAAGCTGCTATTAGCCAAGGCATTCAGGAGCAATGGCATGATTGCAGTTGATACCAATATTGTAGTTCGGCTTCTGACTCAAGATGATCCAGTCCAATATCAAAAAAGTCTAGAACTTTTTCAAAACCCGGAAATCTTCATTTCCCACACCGTTATCCTAGAAACCGAATGGGTGCTGAGATTTGCTTATAAGTTTAAACGGAATCAAGTTTGTTCGGCTTTACGGAAACTTGTGGGATTACCAAATGTTTACTTAACTAATCCGATGTTAGTTCATCAAGCCCTACTGTGGCATGAAAATGGCTGGGATTTTGCCGATGCTTTGCATCTAGCTCAAAGTCAAGATTGCCAGGAATTCTACACCTTTGATGAAAAATTCATTAAAAATGCCAGAGAGCTAATCAATTGTGAGGTCAAAAAACCAGGGGATTAAGAAGAGATAATAAAAATGGTGGGACGGGTGTATTTCCTGCGGTTGGAGGGGTTGAGGGGTTGATAAAGGGGCTTTGTTAATGCGATCGCAGTGAGGCGGCACAGATGCTCCTAGAAACGGGGGTTTCTCAGATGCTATAATCCCCGAATATCCCATAACCCGCCATAACTCCACTTTCATGGGTGACACATTATGGACTATTCCCGACTGTTGCAACTCAATCGACCCCTATTAGCCGGAACCGTCCTCGTCGGTTTAGGTTCCATCGTCACGGGAGGGTTAGCGGTTTCGGCGGCAGGGTTAGCGGTTCCCGTGTTGGAGGGGTTCGCTAACTTTTTCGCGGGGATGACCGGGAATAATTTAGGGGCGTTAGTAGAGCGATTCCGCAATAGTAGCGAGGTGTTGCGGAATGAAGACATCGCCAAAGCCGCCGGACGCACGGTGGCGAAAGCCTTGGCGGAAAAAATTAGCCCTAAATATCCCGATATTCGGAAGCCCTTAGACAATTTCGCCAATGAAATCGAGGGCTATTGGCTGCAATGGGCGGAAGAAGCCAAAACCCTGAACCTGTTTGAGACGCTCCAGGAAGACCAGTTATATCAGGTTTTCAGCCAACAACCGGAGCAGTTTACCGAGTATCAGGTCCTACCCCTAGAGGAATGGCGGGAGGTGGTGACTTGGTTATTCCAACAGGGATGCGAGAAAGGGGTATTGCTCGATACCCTCGACAGTTATCAGGATGTCATCGAGGAGTTAACCGGAGAATTAGCGGCGAACTTCAATAAACACCTGCGCCAAGTCCTGAAAGATGATGCCAACAACGAGGGGAAAGCCTTTGTGGGGATGTTGTTTGACCTCCACGGGGCGACCTTGGCGAAAGTTGACGAGATTCGGGACTATTTACCCGAAATCGCCACTCGTCAGGATATGCGCCTGATATTAGCGGCCATTTCCCAATTACAACGCCCGAACCCACCGGCACCGGCTACCCCTTGGCACGGTTTAGGGGCGATCGCCACCGTCCCCAAACCCCCTCCTCACTTTCTACCCCGTCCTGAAGATATAGATGAGTTAAAAGCCCGTTTATTAGCGCCCAACAGTCAAACTCTGGTGATGACGGGACAGGTGCAGAAAGTGGGGGTGCAGGGAATGGGCGGCATTGGTAAAACCGTCTTGGCGGCGGCTTTAGCGCGGGATAATGAGGTGCGGCGGCGGTTTCGGGATGGGATTATCTGGTTAACGGTGGGGATTAACCCCCAACCGATGGAGTTGTATGACACCATAGCGAAAACCTTGGGGGGCAGCCACGCATCTCAGCAGGGGGAAAGCCAGTGGAATGCCTATCTGTCCAATCTCTTGTGGGATAAATCCTGTTTGTTGGTGTTGGATGATGTGTGGGAACAGCGGGAAGCAGAGCGGTTTGTGGAGGTGTTGGGGCCGGATTGTTGTCTGTTGTTGACGACGCGGGATGCTCGGCTGATTGCGGGGTTGGGGGCTAATGGTTATGAGTTGGAGATGTTGGATGAGAACCAATCTCGGCAACTGTTGGCGAATTGGGCGGGACTGCATATCGAGATGTTGCCTGCTACAGAAGCGGCGGCGGTGATTGACCATTGCGGGAATTTGCCCTTAGCGTTGGCGTTGTGTGGGGCGCAAGTTGGCGTGGACAAAAATTGGGCGGATTTGCTGACGGCGTTGGATGCGGCGGCGGTGCTTGACCATCCCCACAGCAGTATTTATAAGTCTTTAGATGTGAGTGTGGCGGCGTTAGGGGAACCCTTACGGCGGGCTTATTTGGAGTTGGGGATTGTTGCGCAGGATGTGGAGATTTCGGAGACGGCGTTGGTGAAGTTGTGGGGGCGACGGGGGGAGAAGCAGGAGTATCAACTACGGCGGTGGTTGACGGAGTTGGCGCAACGGGCGTTGGTGTTTGTGTCGGGGGAGTCGCCCCAGCGTTGGGTATCGCTCCATGATGTGCAGCAGAAGTATTTACAGGACAATCTCCGGGATGAGGCGGGGTTGCATGGGGAGTTTTTGCGGGCCTATGGGGGCGGTCAGTTTCCCTGGACGGGGGCTGAAGTGGCGGCGGAGGTCTATCTCTATCAACGGGCGGCCTATCACTTCCGAAAGGCGGGGGAAATTGAGGCGTTTCGGGGGTTGTTGTGGGATTTTGCTTGGTTGCAGGGGAAGTTAGAGGCGACGGATGTGCGATCGCTGTTGGCGGATTTTGAGGCGGTTGGGGAAGATGAAGACCGGGCGCTGAGGGTGCTGGAAGGGGCAATCCGCTTATCGTCTCATGTGTTAGACCAGGATAAAACGCAATTGATTTCCCAACTATGGGGGCGGTTATTGTCGTTTGTTGAGTCTCCCCAAACCATTGGAAATCAGGAGGAGTTAAGTCTTCCTGAACCCTATCGTTATTTTTGGGAAAAAATCCCCGTGGTGGGGCGATACTTGCCGAAATATGCCGCCCCTCAACAGCAAAATGCCAAGGGTGCAACCGTCGGAGAAATTGAGCAACTCCTCCATCAAGCCCAACAATGGCAGGAAAAACCCTGGTTTCGTCCCCTCACCGCCAACCTCACCCCACCTGGCGGGCCACTGATTCGCACCCTCACCGGGCATAGTGACAGGGTAAGAGCAGTGGCGATCGCCCCCGACGGGAAACGAGCCGTGTCTGGATCCTGGGATGACACCCTGAAACTGTGGGATTTGGAGCAGGGGAGGGAACTCGCTACCCTCTCTGGGCATAGTAGCTCGGTAACAGCAGTGGCGATCGCCCCCGACGGGAAACGAGCCGTGTCTGCATCGGCTGATTACACCCTGAAACTGTGGGATTTGGAGCAGGGGAGGGAACTCGCTACCCTCTCTGGGCATAGTGACTGGGTAAGGGCAGTGGCGATCGCCCCCGACGGGAAACGAGCGGTGTCTGCATCGGATGATGAAACTCTGAAACTGTGGGATTTGGAGCAGGGGAGGGAACTCGCTACCCTCTCTGGGCATAGTGGCTCGGTATATGCAGTGGCGATTATCGCCCCCGACGGGAAACGAGCCGTGTCTGCATCGGATGATAAAACCCTGAAACTGTGGGATTTGGAGCAGGGGAGGGAACTCGCTACCCTCTCTGGGCATCGTGACTCGGTATGGGCAGTGGCGATCGCCCCCGACGGGAAACGAGCCGTGTCTGCATCCCGTGATAAAACCCTGAAACTGTGGGATTTGGAGCAGGGGAGGGAACTCGCTACCCTCTCTGGGCATAGTGACTGGGTAAATGCAGTGGCGATCGCCCCCGACGGGAAACGAGCGGTGTCTGCATCGGCTGATGAAACCCTGAAACTGTGGGATTTGGAGCAGGGGAGGGAACTCGCTACCCTCTCTGGGCATAGTAGCTGGGTAAATGCAGTGGCGATTATCGCCCCCGACGGGAAACGAGCCGTTTCTGCATCGGCTGATAAAACCCTGAAACTGTGGGATTTGGAGCAGGGGAGGGAACTCGCTACCCTCTCTGGGCATAGTAGCGGGGTACTAGCAGTGGCGATCGCCCCCGACGGGAAACGAGCCGTGTCTGCATCGTTGGATAACACCCTGAAACTGTGGGATTTGGAGCAGGGGAGGGAACTCGCTACCCTCTCTGGGCATAGTAGCGGGGTACTAGCAGTGGCGATCGCCCCCGACGGGAAACGAGCGGTGTCTGCATCGGCTGATTACACCCTGAAACTGTGGGATTTGGAGCAGGGGAGGGAACTCGCTACCCTCTCTGGGCATAGTTACTGGGTAAATGCAGTGGCGATCGCCCCCGACGGGAAACGAGCGGTGTCTGCATCGGATGATGAAACCCTGAAACTGTGGGATTTGGAGCAGGGGAGGGAACTCGCTACCCTCTCTGGGCATAGTAGCTATGTAAGAGCAGTGGCGATCGCCCCCGACGGGAAACGAGCGGTGTCTGCATCCGAGGATAACACCCTGAAACTGTGGGATTTGGAGCAGGGGAGGGAACTCGCTACCCTCTCTGGGCATAGTCACTGGGTAACAGCAGTGGCGATCGCCCCCGACGGGAAACGAGCCGTGTCTGCATCGGCTGATTACACCCTGAAACTGTGGGATTTGGAGCAGGGGAGGGAACTCGCTACCCTCTCTGGGCATAGTGGCTGGGTAAGAGCAGTGGCGATCGCCCCCGACGGGAAACGAGCGGTGTCTGCATCGGCTGATAAAACCCTGAAACTGTGGGATTTGGAGCAGGGGAGGGAACTCGCTACCCTCTCTGGGCATAGTGACGAGGTAAATGCAGTGGCGATCGCCCCCGACGGGAAACGAGCCGTGTCTGCATCGGATGATAAAACCCTGAAACTGTGGGATTTAGCCACGGGGGAGGAAATCGCCAGTTTTACCGCTGATACAGGGGTTTTGGCTTGTGCCGTTGCCCCGGATGGGGTGACGTTGGTGGCGGGGGATAGGTCGGGGCGGGTGCATTTTCTGCGGTTGGAGGGGCTGTGAGGGTGCAGGGGAGGTGAGAAACCGGGTTTATGCGCTAAATTTGGGTGAGGAGGCAAGGATTGTCCGAGAAACCCTCCGAACATCGCACGATAATCAAGTTAATCTGTATTGGAGTGAGCCGCCATGAGTTTATCCCTTACGCCAGAAATTGAACAACGGATTGCCCAGCAATTAAATCAGGGAGGCTACCAGTCAGCAGATGAAGTGATATTAGCCGCTTTGGAACTATTAGATAAAAGAGAACAATATTTAGCCGAACTGCGTCAGCAAATCGAAATCGGGGAAAGCCAAATTCAACAAGGAAAAGTTACAGATGGAGAACTTGTATTTAATCGACTGCTGAACCGTTTACAGCAACAAACTGAAGATTCCTGATGGGAAATTATTCATTCTCTGATGCTGCCCTAGCCGACTTAGACGAAATTTGTGCATCCCTGTCGGCAATAAACCCAGACGTAGCGATTAGATTTTTTGAAAAAGTCCGGGATAAGTGCCGTTAGTTTGCTCAATTTCCCAACATGGGCAAAAACTACAGTCACATTAAAGCAAATCTCCGAGGTTTGATTGTGGAAAATTACATCATATTTTACCTTCCACGGCCTGACGGCATAGATATTGTTCGCATCATTAATGGGTATCGAGACTTAGAATCATTGAATATTTGAAAATCTGTAACCGGGCTTCTCTACTCAGCTTGGGGAATAACCGGCAACTCCCAGCAACCCGGTTTCTGGTTTGTGGTGATGGGAAAGCAACCCGGTTGCTAAAACCATCCGATCAAAGCCTCAAAGATAGTCAAACCTATAATGGAGAAGCACATTTCCCGGAGCCGACTCTATGTTACTCAGCGAACTGTTACCCACCGTTAATCAGTTATCTCATCAAGATAAACTTCGACTGCTTCACTTTCTCCTCTTGGCAGTCGCTAAGGAGGAAGGGTGTAGCCTAGAACTAACCGGAGAAGTTGACTCAGCAAATGAGTTGCTCGAGCAGCTTGCATCGACTGAGGCAGTGGTATGGTCGCCGCAAACAGATAGCGCATCTGTTCAGGCTTTGTCGGATCTTCTGGTGGCAGCAAAGGAAGGTAGCATCTAATGCTTGATGGACAACGATATTCATTCACCGAACGCATTGATAGTCTTGGGCGCTCTGCCATCATGCCCTATTTACCCTTGACGCTCACGTTAGGCGATCGCTCTGTGGACGTGACGGCGTTGCTAGATACAGGCGCGAGTGTCAATGTTTTGCCCTACGAGATCGGTTTACAGCTAGGAGCAATCTGGGAAAATAAGACGGTTTCAATCCCTTTAAGCGGGAATTTGGGTCGAAGCGATTCACGAGGTTTGGTTGTATCGGGTGCGATCGCTCAGTTTCCTCCCGTGCTACTTGCGTTTGCTTGGACTGAATCGAGAGATGTCCCCGTTATTCTTGGACAAATGAACTTCTTTGCAGAGTTCAAGGTGTGTTTTTATCGACATGAGTCGGCTTTTGAAGTTTGCCCGAAGGATAGATGAAATCAATCAACTTATTCGGTGGGGATTTGTGGGGGTTGCCGACTTAACCGATTCCGAAAAACAACAAGCAAAATATGTCGCTAAACAGATGGAGCGATCGCCCCCGACGGGAAAAGAGCGATTTCGGCCTCTGAGGATAAGACTGTGAAACTATGGGATTTGGCTACGGGGGAAATGTTAGCGACCTTTACGGGGGATGGTGCGATCGCTTCCTGTGCGGTTGCTGCTGATGGCGTGACGGTGGTAGGGGGGGATTGGTTGGGACGGGTGTATTTCCTGCGTTTGCACGGGTTGAGGGGTTGATAAAGGGGCTTTGTTAATGCGATTGGGGTGAGGCGGCAAAGGTTAGGGCAGAAACTGGGTTTATGGGATGTGGGTGGAGAGCAAGAAAATCCCTAGATCAGCCAGGAAAAAAAACAGCCAACTCACCGAACCCGCCCCCAGCGATCGCATGAGGCGATCGCCCAAATTACACCCATTCCTCCGAGTCAGCAATTACGACCTTATGGATTATCTGCCGGAGAATTTGTCGTCGCCGATGATTTCGATTCTGCTTTGCCCGAAGATATCATCAATGTCGTTGAGGGAAAATAAATTATTTTCAGTTTAATCTGATTGATAATGATAACGTGCTTGTAAAAAATAAACCTTATTTTCTGTTACTTTGTAAACTAAACGATGCTCTAAATCAATGCGTCTTGACCCAGTATCTGGGGCAATATATTTTAGGGGTTCAGGTTTTCCTAACCCGGTAAACGGTTCACCATTAAGGATATCTGCGACTAAATCTAGGATTTTATCCCCTTTTTTGGGTTCAGTGCGATACCACCAAGCTAAATCTGCTTTAAAATCGGGACTAAATACAGGAAAATAACCCGAGATATGATGATTAGGGGTTTCATTGGCTGGTTTTTTCTTTTTAGGACTCAACTCCTAACTCCTCTTTTAATTCAGCTACCGTTTGAGGAGTGGCGGTGCTATTTTCTGACCATTCTAAAGCCCGAAATAAACGTTTCGCATTTTCGGGCGATCGCAGTAAATAGACACATTCTAATAAACTCTCTAGCTCATCTTCAGCAATTAACGCCACATTTTTCTCATTACGGCGCTTAATGACCACAATCTGACGTTCATCACACACTTGATCCAAAATAGTGGCTAAATTCATTCTCGCTTGAGAATAAGTGGTTTCTTTGCTTAACATCATTTTTGCTAGATAACTGGTACAACATTATTGTACAACGATTTACTTAAAGCCTGAACCTGATGCTCGGCGATCGCTCCGTGGGGTTTCCAGAAGGCAAAATAGTAGATACAGCACCCCAGGAGCTAGACCTGAAACTTAACGAACTCTTGCCAGCCATTCCCACCCAAACCCCCCACCACTAGCTCCAGAACTCCAACCCGCCAACTTTCATGGGCGAGAGCCAGTGGCTCGTTGTCGTCTTTGAGCGACACTTCAGGGCGATCGCACCCGGTGAAATGGCGATCGCACCACGGGAGGCCATCCCATGAACTTTATTCCCAAATCTAGCGACCCTAGTTGTGAAGGATGGTTAAAGATGCTCGATAGAGTTTTCCGCCAGCCAAATCTACAAGCCAATTTAGCCTCTAATACCATTGCTGCGTCTGTGACTACCCCTGACCCATTTCTATGAGAAACCAGGTTTCTTGGCAAGATTTGGGTGAGGATGCAGGATAGTCCTAGCCACCCGGTTTCTGAGGTTGTGGGTGGGTGAGGTTGAGAAACCGGGTTTTTTGACTATTCTGGGTTATTTTAGCGGAAGAGTACATCTGAACGCATTGTCAGGGTCAGATCTTGTTCTGGGTGAATGACAACTACATCCACGTGACCGCGACCAATGAAGACTCCCGCCAGAGCCCCTAGTCCCGCGCCGCCCAGGACTTCCTCAGTGGCGATCGCTTTATCTCCGAGTACCCCCGCCAAAGCCGCCGCCGCCGCCGCACCCACAGCAGCACCTTTAAGGATATTACCAGCAGAAGGTCCACGACGGACGGTTTCCGTGCGGGTGACAACATTAGAATTAGCATCAAGACGATATCGGCGATTATTGCTGACAATCACCTCATTAGCCACAAACTGGGAACCACCAGAAGCGGGTCGCAATTCCCCAACAATTTCGGCTCCTGCGGGTATCCAAACCCGTCCTTGGTTAGTGCGGATATCTCGGGCGACTACCATAGTCAGAGCGGTCGTTTCTGTGGGGGTGAGAACGATTCTCTCAGCTCCTGGGTATTCTACGGGAATAGTTGTTCCGGCGGAAATTCTTTCCCGTTGTAGAGAACCAGGTAATTGTTGAGCGCGGGCTACGGTTTGATGTAGCAATAGGGGGGCTGCTAGTCCAGTAGTTAAACCGAGGGTGAGGAAGATGGATGTAGCAGAACGGTAGAGTTTTTGGTGGAACATAGTTTACATTATCCTCGGAGCTAAATTAATTGATTTGTCTCTATTGACGTGGATGGTTTGAATTTAGTTCACAATTTCTGGAGAAATTTGTGGAACCCGGACAGTTAAAGTTGACCAAAAGCTGAGGGACTGGGCGATCGCTTTTCGGCGACAGGGTAGGTTAATTAGGCTTTACGGGCAGTATTTAGCACACAAGGACTCACCCTGTCTCTAGAGTCTATCTGGGTTAAATGTTAACGGGGATTTTAGGGAACAGGTACAGAATATTCTCTTTCTCGGACGGAAGGACCTCTGACCACAATTCGGAAACGGCGAGACGGGGGGAGTTGGGCGATTAAATCGAATTTACCTTCGGAATCCGTGACGATCGCCCGATTATCAATATAAACTATATCCATGGGATCTACTTGTCCTACAATTCTAGCTCTCCTAGGGCTAAGTCGCGTTACCTGAAACACTTGTAAAGCAGACAAAGGTGGAGTTAGATCAGGAACAGTGGGGGGTAGGTTAAGGTTAACTACGGAAAATTTTTGTCTGTTAACTTGGGTTTCTTCACCCTCTGCGGAAGTTCCGACAATACCTTCAACGGTGCTAATACCCGTTTTACCATCTGGTCCAACATCGACCCCAAAGGAAGTTCCCCTAACTCCGGCGACAGTTACAGGGGTTTCTACTCGAAAAGGGGAGGCTTCCACAGACTCTTCGGAGTTTTGGGAGTCTTGGCTAAATATTCCTTCCCAGTTTAAGGCGGCGATTTCCTGGGGAGGTTGAGAAGCGGTAGAATTACGGAATGGGGCGCTAACAAAACGGGCGATGGAAGACCTAACCCGACCTTTGGAAATAAAAACAACTGTTTCTTGGTTAGGGTCGAGTCCTGGTTGTCCTGATAGGCTTCTAATTTCCAGGGTGGTGTTTTCTGCTAATTCTAAAACACCGATATTGCTATCTACTCGTAAAATAGCGATCGCACGCCTTCCGGTTGTGATCACGTCTCCCACCCCTAAGCGATCGCCCAATCTGGCGGGGTTACCATTAATGGTAACTCTTCCCTGGAGTTCCTCTACCATCAAACTGCGGGTGGCGGTCCGGTTAACCTGGGATAATGGGGAGGTATTGGCTATGGCGGGTTTAATAGCGCCTAATATACCTAATTCCACCATTGTAATGGCGATCGCCGTCATTCCCGGTATAAGAAAGAAGGCATACTTAAAAAAGTTGTCACGGTTGGGCTTTAGCCAACTGGTCCCTGTTGTTACCATTTTCCTAATTAAATCTATGGTGTCGCTTCAGTTTACGCAATTTACCCGGCGGGTTATCCCCTTAGTTGCTGTGGTCTCTTTGGCTTTAGTCGGATTTACTCCGATTTTAGTTGCCATAGCTGAGGAGGTTACTACCCCAGATCCACGTCTGACAGAGGCTGAGACGGCTTTTGCTGCGGGGGTGAAATTAGTACAAGAGGGGTCTCCAGAATCTCTACAACAGGCCCTAGTTCAGCTTAACCAAGCCTTACTATTGTATCAACAAGTGGGTTTAGGGTCCCAGGCGGCTGAGACTTTCCTGGGTTTGGGATTAGTTTATAAGAGTTTGGGGGACTTGCGAGCTAGTTTAGAGGCTTATCAGCAGGCTTTGAGTTATTATGAGAGTAGCGATCGCATTTTGGATGCTGCCTATAGCCTCAACCAAATTGGCAAAATTCATTATGAGTTAGGGGATTATCAAAAAGCAGTTGAAGTCTATCAACAGGCGATTATTTTTTATGGTCAAGGGGGAGATCTGCGGGGGAAAGCCTACGCTTTGAATAATTTGGGGGCGGTCTATGAACCTTTAGGGAAGTTTCAAGAAGCCCTGGAAGTTTACACCCAAGCGTTAGAATTACACGAGCGGGCTAATAATAGGGTGGGATTGGCTAGTAGTCTAAATAATTTGGGTTTGCTTTATGATGCTTTGGGGAATTTTGAACTCAGTTTAGATTATTATAAGCGATCGCTTAGTTTGTGGCAAGAGTTAGATCATGCTCACGGGGAAGCTAGTACCCTGAATAATATCGGGTTATATCATGAGTCTCAGGATGATTTTGAGCAGGCTTTACAAAGTTTTCAACAGGCTTTAGGACGATATCAAGAAATTGGCGATCGTCGGGGAGAGGCTACTACTCTTAATAATATTGGCTTTACCTATACCAGGTTGGAAAACTGGAATGCTGCACAACAGTCTTATCAGCAAGCGTTACCTTTATGGGAGGAAATTGGCAACCGTGGCGGACTGGGAAGCACTTTAAATAATATCGGTGTGGTTTATGCGGCACTGGGAGAGTTTGACCGGGCTTTAGAATTTTATCAGCAGGCTTTAGTTGTGCGCCAAGAAATTGGCGATCGCCCTAGGGAAGCCTTATCTTTATATCGGATAGCGATCGCCCATAGGGGGTTAGGTAATCAAGATGATTCTCTGAGTGCTATTCAAGCCGCCATTGAGATTATAGAAGATTTGCGAACTAATGTGGTTAGTCAAGATTTAAGAACCTCATTTTTTGCATCCAAACAAGAATATTATGAGTTTTATATTGACTTGTTAATGGAGTTGGATCAACAAAATCCGGGACAAGGATATGATGGTTTAGCCTTAGCAGTTAGTGAACGAGCAAAAGCGCGATCGCTTTTAGATTTACTAGCCGAAATGTCCGGGGAAGTACAAGGAGGTATCGACCCGCAAATATTAGCGGAAAAACAACAAATTCAGCAACAATTAGCCGCTGTAGAAGAGCGTCGCATTCAACTCCTCAGTCAACAGCATACAGACTCTCAAAAAACGGCTATTGATCAGGAATTAGAACAGCTATTAATTAAATACCGCAGTATTTTAGGTCAAATTCGCGCTACCAGTCCCCGCTATGCAGCCCTGACTCAACCAGAACCTTTAAATTTGGCTGAGATTCAAGAAAGGGTTATCGACCAAGATAGTTTATTATTAACTTATTCTATTGGTGAAAAACGGAGTTTTCTCTGGGCGGTTACTTACAACTCTATTAGTAGTTATGAACTCCCAGGTAGAGAAGTCTTAGAAGCTGAGACTAAGAGATTTCGAGATAGTTTCATTTTTGGGAATCTCAGAATCCGGCGGACTTTGGCAGAAAATGCCGCCAAAAACTTAGGTCAAATTCTCCTAGAACCCTTGTCTAATTATGAGGACAAAAACAGAGTTTTAATTGTCCCTGATGGGGTATTAAATTTTGTCCCTTTCGTGGCTCTTGCTTATCAATCAAGTGATGAAGAATATCGCCCTTTAATTATTACCAGAGAATTAGTCACCCTCCCTTCTGCTTCGGCTTTGGCGGTTTTGAGAAATGAAATGTTAGGTCGAAAGCCGGCAGAAAGATACTTAGCAATTTTAGCAGATCCGGTATTTGGGATTAATGACGAAAGATTAAATCATACTAATGAGATTAATTCAACTTCTTTGCCTCCTGATTTAGAACAGTCAGCGCGAGAGTCTGGTATATTATTTGACCGCCTACCTTTTACACAGACGGAAGCGGAACAAATTGTATCTTTATTTCCGGCAGAATCTTTTAGTAAAGAATATGGTTTTGGGGCTACCCGCGAGGTGGCTACCAGTGACAAAATGAGTCAGTATAGAATTATTCATTATGCTACTCATGGGATACTGAACAGCCAAAATCCTGAACTGTCTGGATTGGTGCTTTCCTTGGTTAATTCTGAAGGTCAGCCCGTCAATGGTTTTGTGAGACTTCATGATATTTTTAACCTAACTTTACCGGCTGACTTAGTAGTGTTAAGCGCCTGCGAAACTGGTTTAGGACAACAGGTTAGGGGGGAAGGTTTGGTAGGACTGACGAGGGGATTTATGTATGCTGGGGCGGCGCGTGTGGTGGTGAGTTTATGGAGTGTAGATGACCAAGCTACAGCGGAATTAATGGTGTTATTTTATCGTTATATGATCGACAATGGTCTATCTCCCGCCGCCGCACTCCGTCAAGCACAAATTGAAATCTGGCAAAACTCTCAATGGCATTCTCCCTATTATTGGGCGGGTTTTACTATTCAGGGAGAATGGCAAAATTAGCTATATAGTAGGGTGGGGTACTTCACATATAATAACTTACCCAGGAAACGATTAAGCTGACGCACCGCTATTAATGATCAGTTAAAAATGCTCAGATTAAGCGATCGCACTATTTCCTGAATCAAAAATAAACCCGCTACTGAATTTCCGGTATCATCAAGGGGAGGACTATAACAAGCGATCGCCCCCCAACCGGGAATCACCGATAGCATCACCCCACTGACTCCCGACTTAGTAGGGACTCCCACCTGTACCGCAAATCGACTAGAGGCTTCATATAAGCCACAGGTCATCATCAATGCTTTCACCTGTCTACAGGGTTCTATCCAACTCGGTTGAGGAGGCTGCAATAATAACATCCCCAATTTAGCTAGATCTTCGACTGTGGCAGATAAACAACAAATATGATTGTAAGCGTCAATGGCAGCGATCGCATCAGAAATAGTCCCCCGGTGATATAATTCGGTGGTGATGGCATCATTACGAGAATTGGGGGCGGAACGCACAGAATTGAGGGTATCATAATCCAATTGCAGAGAACAGCCGCCCCAGTGATTTAACCAATCAGATAACACTTGGCATCGTGTTTGTCCATCAGGACCAGGAAGCAACGCCGATAAAGCGATCGCGCCACTATTAATCATCGGATTACGGGGCCAGCCGCCGTCAGCTTGCAATTGTTCCAGAGAATTGAAGGGATAATCAGAGGGTTCCATTCCCACCTGTGCAAATATGCGATCGGCCCCCAACTCTACCAACATATACAACAGCAGAAACGGCTTAACCACACTCATTAGGGAAAATCTCAGATCAGCATTGCCCAATAAATAACAGTTCCCCTGGCAATCTAAAACTTGAACTGCGAATGCCTTTGGAGATACCATAGCTAACTGAGGAATATAGGTCGGTAAACTGCCTTGATCGCTGCGAGACTTAGCCGCTTCAACCCATGTCTCTAGTTGCACCAGGTTTAAACTCAATCTTGCCTGAGTATTCATAGGCTCATAGATTAACCAAAACTCTATTATCTATTTTGACTCCGATTTGGGCGAGTTATAGCACACCGGATTGGGTCTGTTATCTGTTCGCTGCTATAGTTTCCCAGAACTGCGCCGGAATATGGCAAGATGGGTTAGGGAAAAAAATAATAATTTATGCTGAATTTGTCCGAGTCCATAATGAATACCTGTAAACGCTGGCTGAAAACTGGCCTGATTGCCCTATTGCTGTGTGTTCTTTCCGTTGGTCTGAGCGCCGCTTGGTGGGATGGCGGCAGCAGCACGCCAAAACGGGAAAGTGTCTTACCTGCTGGTAATGCTATTACTGATGGTAAGGCACTCCTACGCTATGCTCTCCCGATTGACAATGAGCCGATCCGCAAATTTCAGAGTAGCCTCGAAGAGATTGCTGGTCGCATTAGGGGTAAGCGCTGGAGTCCTATTAAAGGGGATATTACCACTGCTGCTAGGATTTTATCTATCAATGAAGGGGATATTTTGGCTAGTATCCCAGACGATCGCCAAACTGAGGCTAAGGCTATTATTGAGGAACTCAGGGCAGAAATTGAGGTTCTGCGATCGGCTTTGGACATTAAAGACGGTGAAACACTCCTAGAAACCCGTGCCCAGATGTTGTCTCAGGTGACTCAGCTTGAGGAAATGATGGTTGGGGAATTTCCTTTTGAAGTCCCCGCAGAATATGCCAATATTCCCCAACTCAAAGGCCGTGCTACCGTGAAGATGACTACTTCTGAGGGAGATATTACCCTGGTGGTCGATGGTTATAGCGCTCCGGTAACGGCCGGTAATTTTGTGGATTTGGTGCAACGTGGGTTTTATGATGGGTTGGAGTTTATCCGCTCGGAAGAGTCCTATGTTTTGCAAGTCGGAGATCCTCCCGGTCCGGAGGAAGGATTTATTGACCCCGACACAGGCGAATATAGGGCTGTTCCCCTGGAAATTTTGGTGCGTGGGGATGATGAACCTACTTATGGGATTACCCTAGAGGCGGCGGGTCGTTATCGTGATCAGCCAGTTTTGCCGTTTTCTGCTTATGGAACTGTGGCTATGGCTCGTCCTGAAAGTAACCCTGATGGCGGATCTTCTCAGTTTTTCTTCTTTTTGTTTGAACCGGAACTGACCCCGGCGGGACTTAATTTGCTTGATGGTCGTTATTCTGTGTTTGGATATGTGACCGAAGGTAAGGAAGTCTTGGAGAATTTGACCCAGGGTGATGCGATCGCATCTGCTAAAGTCATTCAAGGCTTAGAAAATTTGGTTCAACCTAAGAAGTAGCCTTAAAAAGGCTCCCCAGTGGCAATTTATTAATTGCCACTACCCCCTCTCATCGATGATTTGACTCTTTCATCATTATTATTTGTGCCAGCTATTATGGCTATTTTAGAATTACTATCTGTGGCGGCTTTGGGTGTTCTCGTGGGATTGTTCCTGGTTAATATCAATTCTAAACGCGATGAACAACGCCAGCTTGATAATGCTTTTTATCAATTAATTGAATCCCAAGATGGTGAAATTTCTTTAATTCAGTTGGCGGCTTTGGCGCGGGTTAGTGCTGATGTCGCTCAAGAATATTTAGACCGACAAGCCGGGGTATTTGCTGCTATTCCTGAGTTTGACCAAGATGGTAATACCTTCTATCGATTTCCTCGCTTACGCCTTCCTAAGCAGTTTCAAGAGCGATCGCCTGATCAGGATTGGTAAAACCCCCACCATAAAATCAGTTAATAGCTGGTGGTCAACTGTTCGTTTTTTTTGATAAGTACAACGTTTGGGAAGAAAAAAATGTTATCATGGATACGAAAGTGAATTTAAAATCGGTTATTTTTCCTGCCTCTGTAGGGTTGTTATAGGGTGTACCCGTCTAGTTTTTTCCCCAAGACTTAGTTTCAGAAATCTATAGATGATGAGTAACCGAGTCGGGTGCGAGATTCCTGTTAAATTGCTTCAGGAAGATGAAGGAGGGAAACGATGAGCCATAACCCTTGAGCGCTCACCCTTGAGAAGTAGGGTATCAAAGGGAGTTAAATCATGGGATATCACAGGATTTTAGTGGCGCTAGATAGATCGAATCATAGCGAATTGGTTTTAGAGCAAGCGATGGAACTAGCGCAAAAAAACTCAGCGGAACTAATGATTTTTCACCGCCTGGAGGTTAGCGAACCGGACCCCTATGGTTTTAGCGATCTTCACGCGACTAATATTGCTCGTTACTCGCGAATCATGCAGGATCGGCTAGAGAGTGAACTGGACCAGATCCGCAGTTGGCTAACAGCTTGTACTCGTCGTGCTACGGACGAGAATATCACTGCTGACTGGAATTGGAAAATGGGGGATGCGGGGCGGTGCATTTGTCAAATAGCAAAGGACTGGAATGCGGATCTAATCGTGGTAGGACGCAGGGGATACGAGGGGGTAATTGAGGCGTTGCTGGGAAGTGTGAGCAACTTTGTGGTTCATCGCGCCCCCTGTTCGGTTTTAGTAGTACAGAGTAGCGATCGCCATTAAGAAAACATTCATAGAAAACGAAATCAAATAGCGATCGCCCAATTTAGGGAATAGAGTCCCGGTAAGTTTAAACGGATCTATTTAGGTTTAGTTCTAACACTTACCGGGCCATTAACAGTAGTTTGACAAGCCAAGCGGTAGGTATCAGGTTTTTTCTTGAGCATTCGTTCTTCCACCGGAGTTTTAGGGGAGAGATTTTCCATACCCTCAACCACTTCCACAATACAAGTACCACATTGACCGTAGCCGCCACAGTTGAGGAGTTTTCCCTTTAAGGTATACAAATCAATCTGATTTTCCATCGCTTTGAGTCGGAGATTTGCGCCATCAGCGGCAATAACTTCGCGGTTTTCGTTGACAAAATTGATGTTAGCCATGATGAATTTTTGAATCTAGGAAGGTTAGGTTGACAGAGATTTTGTTGTGATCAGACAAGGCTTTGAGGAAAGGAAGTTTCCCAAAGTGTCTACCAAATAATCTGTATAATCTGTTTTTGGGGAAACCGACATCCTTGGACAAGTGAATTGCAGTTAAGGTTGATCTTGAAGGATATTATCGGGGAGATTGCTAACAAATCGCCTCAATTGAGCCAGAGCGCGGTTATAACCAATAATTGCTCTGAGCAACTGGTTTTGGGCGCGAGTGAGGCTAGTTTCTTGGTTAATGACATCAGTTTGAGTACCGACACCAGCTTGGAAACGGAGTCTAGCCAATCGGAGAGCTTCTGTAGCCTCCTCAACGCCTAGGTTAGCAACTCCAATGTTCTCAAAACTAGCTTGTAGGTTAAAGAAGGCTTCCTCAATTTCTCGGCGGATTTGGTTGCGGGTTTGGGAAAAGCGTTCTTCAGCGATCGCTATACCCAGCTCCTGTTGTCTAGCCCTAGACCTAGCGGCACCCCCATCAAAGAAATTCCAACGCAACTGCAATTGAACATTATAACCATCAGCCCAACCCTGAGCCGCAAAGCGATTAGCGTCATCAGAAAGCTGTCCAAGAACGTTATAACTAGCGGAACCAGTTAAATTAGGTCGAGTGGCAGATAAGGCCTGTCTGCGTCTTTCTTCAGCTAAATTACGGTTAACTAACTGTGTTTCCAATTCGGGGCGATTCCGATAGGCGAGGATGATAGTTTCATTGAGGGTAAATTCCCAAGTTCCCGCCAAGGATATCGGGTCTGCTGCCACTAAATTGACATTTTGACTGACATTTAATAGGCTAGCGAGATTGCGCCGAGATGTTCTCTGGCTGCTAATGGCGTTAGTCAAATCCTGCTGGGTGCTGGCGAGGGTAACACGAGCCTGTAAAACCTCAAAGCGGGTACCCACCCCAGCGCGTTCGAGGGCTTCTGCATCCTCCAAACTTTTTTGAGCGTTGCGAACTGCGGCGCGCTGAATTTCGACTTCCGCATCGGCTGCTTGTAGGTTGTAGTAGGTTTGGGCGACGTTAAGATAACTTTCCTCAATCACCCGTTCTAGTTCTAACTCTGCGGCTCGCAGTTGCTGTTCGGCTTCTCTAATTCGTGCGCCTCTAGCTCCATTTAAGCCAAAATCATATTGAATTTGCAGGGAGTTATCAAAGCTGGTAGAGCCAAAGGGGATTTGAAAGGGGGTTGTGTCAACTTCGCCTCTGGCGGCGGCTTGGCGACGTTGATTGCGAATCCGACGATTTTGGGCGCGGGTGGATATGGTGGCTCCTGCTGTTTCCGAACGGGTCAAGCTGGAGGTGAATGATAGGGAAGGGAACAGTTCTGATTGAGCAACTCGCAACCCCGCCAGATTTTGATCAAGCTGGAGTTGTAGAACTTGGATTTCTGGGCTGTTGCGCCGCACCAAATCAAATGCTTGTTCTAGGGTAATGGGAACGGTTTCTTCGATTTCTACTTCCCCAGGTTGGGTAGGAAAATACAGGGGGTTAGTGCTGGGTAAAACTATTGAAGGTGGTTCGGTGCGTAAGGTTCCATCTGGATACCTTTGGGGGTATGGCTCGGTAGGGGGTGTCAAGTCGGGGATTTGAATTTCTGGTGTCTCTACTTGGGACAGTTGTACTGGTGGTGTGGGATTATTTTCGATCGCCGATTGAGTATGAGAATTGTCACTGATAGCCACTTCTTGTGAGGGGCTGTCGGAAGATACCTCTGTGGAGAAGTTTACATCAGTTGAGGGAGCGATCGCGTCATGGTTAGGAGACTTGGCCTGATATTTTCCGGGTAAGTCTACTGATTCTAAGGCGATCGCATCATGGTTAGGAGATTTGGCCTGATGTTTGACCAGGTTCGGGGGGGTTTCCATGAACCCACCGCCACTCAAGGCTTCTCCCATTGTGTGATTTAAAGACAATTCTGGAGTTGGTGTGTCAATTTGACCAGCTACAAGGCTGGTGTCGTTAGGTTTATGGTCAGTAATGGGGGTTGGTTCAAGTTGTGAGGCTACAAATTTGGTTGGTTTGTGCTTGAGAGTTGATTCTTGAGTTAGGGGATGGTCAGATGATCTATCCTGGGACTCAACAGGCGAAGGCACTGCTTCTCCCTGCCCAACATTGAACAACACAATTGTTCCACTCACTCCCACAGCCATCAAATAGCGAAGAACAGGCATAATTTTTTCAATATAGTCAGTCTGCAAGTCCAGAACTCATTTTAAAGCAAGGTTGAAGTATTGCTCGAAAATGCCCAAATTAATTGCCATTTTGGGGATTGATGGTAATTTTCACAGGCCTGGGGGCGTTGTCAGATGGGACGCTGAGGGGTGTTTTCATGAATGCGATCGCTTTTGGCAATCAAAATCTCCGTATTTTTACGGACATCTTAGCAGTGATTGGTGTTAAAAATGCGAGAAATGTCCGAGAAATTACTGTTGGTGTTTGTGGGAATTTATCTTAACCTAAATATAAGGGCTGCCCATTAGTTCCCTGTCAGCCTGACTACGGCAAAATTGCTCCATCCCACACCTCTTATGATGATTAAACCCATGTTGCTATCAGAAACAAATTTACAGGATATCCCGCAACTGCTGCGTCAACTCCGGGAAGATTTGGAGTTGTCCCAAGCTGAACTGGCGCAATTTCTCGGAGTATCCCCACAAACTATTAACCGCTGGGAAAATGGACATTCTCAACCTTCGGCAATCTCGATTAATTTGATGCAAAATAAATTAAGTTCTTTGGATGCTATCAAGGATATCAAAACTGTTAAGGCTAATTTATCACAGCCCAGTAATGGTCTGCGACAGGCTGATGTAGCCCGCATTCTTAATGTTTCGTTTCAGCGGGTACAGACTATTAGGAAGCGACATTACATAGAATTCACCTGGGATAATACTATTGATGCTTGGGTTACATCTCGCGAAGAAGTACAGCGCTATATTGACAATAAAGGGAAGCGTCGGAAACGCACAATTGATAATTAATAAATTGCCCATAGCCATGGAGACCAGGCTTGTTTTGTCCCCGGTATTCCCAGATAGTATTGGAGGGGGGCTATGTTTGGGATTCGATTAAGCCTTGGGGAGGGGTGATTTCCAAACGGCGATTCTGTAAATCTACAACGGGGACGATCTCCTTAACAAAGGGAATTAATAAGGTTTTGGGCTGGTTGGCTTTGGTTTGGAAATGGCGCTTGCGTCGTTTGTTTTTGGGAATGTTCTGTAGTTTAGCTTGGCGTTGAGTATCGGCGGCGAGGTCTTCTGAGGTGGGGGTAAAATTTAACTGTACCTCTAACAAGTCATTTCCGGCGGGGATGACATCAATTACTGTACCGATTATGTCTTGGGTGTCTTGATTAAAGACTTCTAACCCAATCAGGTCTAATACATAAAACTCATTATCCTCTAAATAGGGGCGATCGCCCTCTTGAATGAATAGACGACTATCCCGCAAGGCTTCGGCTTCTTCCCGGGTTTCGACCCCTACCATTTCAATAGCATAGAGTCCTTTTCCGGGAATAAACCTTCCCCCCAGAAGTTCTACGGGTGATGGTTCATTTTGTCCGGGTTTTTGTAGCCAGCGGGTTCCGGGTTCGATAAATCTTTCGGGAAAGTCGGAATTCGGATATACCCGCATCTGGCCATCTAAACCCTGAGCAGCTACAATTTTACCAATTTCGATCCAATCAGACATTTGGACAGTCTCCTGAACCTCGACACAACACATGATAAGATTTCAGCATTTTAACCCAGTATTGGCTTAGTAGCTTATGACGCGGAGTTCTCGACAAGTCCCCATTTTCTCCCTCGCGGGGGGAACTATCAAGCATCCTATCGCACCACAACAAGCTAGTTTAGCTCTAATTCCGATTTTACTATCTTTGGGAACCACTACAATTTTTGTGGAACCTCTACAGGGAGACGGGTCTAGGTCGGGTTCGACTATTGTAGCTCAGGCGGTCACTGGGTCGGACTCGGAATTGCGCGATCGCGTTCAAACTGAGGTAGATAGTTCTTTTCGTCGGACTCTGGCTTTATTGAATTTAGTGCTAGTGTTCTTATTTTTGTTGCCAACTATTGCGGGGGTGGGAGTCTGGTTTTTGCTGGCTAAGTTGACGGATCAAGTATTTATTGTACAGCAAGAAATTGAGAGTCTCAAAGCTGATGCTATTGGTCAAATTCAGGAGAGTATTAATGAGGCTCGCAATACTCTCTATCAATTGGAACAAAATACTACTAAGGCTGATGAAGCTATTGAGAGTCTCAAGGTGCAAACTATGATTCAAGTCCCGGAGTCGGAGACTGAGGATTCCCTAGTGGCGGAAGTATTGGAGACTCCCGAAAAGGCGATCGCTAACAATTCCTCTGGGGTATCTGATGATTCTAATTCTGAGACTTCCGAGAGTTCTGAGACTTCCGAGAGTCTTGAGACTTCCGACAGTTCTGAGGATTTAGTTAATAGTGCTAAGGAAAAAGAACCGGAAACACCTAGTCGCGATCGCATCATAGCTGAGGCTCATGAGCTGGCTAAACAGGCAGAAAAGTTATTTTTGTCAAATCAATTGGAATCGGCAGTTGCCGCCTATAATCAGGCGTTAAAACTGGAGCCAAATTTGGCTGAGGTTTGGAATAATCGAGGGGTTGTGTTAACCAAACTCAAGCGCTATCAAGAGGCGATCGCATCCTATGAAAAAGCTATCCAAATTCGCACAGACTATCCTGATGCTTGGAGTAATCGTGGGGTGGCTTTAGGGAAACTTAATTATTACCAAGCGGCGATTTTTTCCTATGACCGGGCGATTGCTTTAAAACCCGATTATTTAGATGCTTGGAATAATCGCGGTCAAGCCTTGATGAATTTGGAACAGTATGATGAGGCGATCGCTTCTTATAATCAGGCTGCTAAAATTCGTCCTAATTTTTATAAAATCTGGTACAATAAGGCTCGTTGCTATGCCCTCACGGGGAATCGAGAATTGGCGATCGAAAACCTTCAACGAGCCCTGCGGATTAACCCAGATGCCGTGCAAAAGTTTGCTCAACAAGAACCTGATTTTGCGGGCATTTGTCAGGAACAAAAATTTCAAAAATTGCTGAACACTAAATAATTAAATTTAGGTATTGGGAGGGTTACATACCATGATAAATTTGAATAAAACCTATCTCTATATGGTGGCAGGATGGCTATTATTGATGGGTTTTTCGGGGGTATCATCCGCAGCTATACCGTCAGCAATTCCGGAGCTAAACCCGACAAAAATCGGGGCGCAAAATCCCTCTTTTATTAACCGTTATTCGGCGAATCAACGCTCTTTAATCCAGAAAGAAGTTAACCATACCAGGAAACGGTTAAATCCTTTTTTGAATACATGGATATTGATAGCTGTGTTAATTCCTAGTACCATATCAATCACAATTTTGGTCTGGTTTTTCCGACAAGCACAACAGGTTAAAGCCTGTTGCCAAAACCTAGAAGCCTATAAAGAAGAAATCCTGGAACAGATTAGATATATGACCGAAAATGCTCAGGATATTATTGATGAACTTGATGCTACTGTCAATCTTAGCGAGGTACAAATAGAGGTAATTGCATCCCAGATTCAATCTTTATCTATTGAGGATGGCAGCAACTCTGCTTTTACTGTGGAAACCGAAAATTTAGAAGTTAAATAATCATGAAACGCTATCGCTTAATAATCTTGATGTGTTTAATGATTGTGATTCCCATTGGCTGGTTTAGTAAATTTTATAGCGGGCCATTTGATGGGTGGATTAACGATTCCGTATCCTCGATATTTTATGAGATGTTTTGGGTGTGGTTAGTGGTATTAATCTGGCCGCATCTTTCCCCGATATCCGTAGGGGTGGGGGTATTTCTTGTTACCTCAATTTTGGAATTTCTGCAATTGTGGAATCCGCCAATTTTAGCTATGATGCGATCGCATATTATCGGCAAACTCCTATTAGGAACTACCTTTGATTGGTGGGACTTTCTTTATTATGCTATAGGCTGTATCTTGGCGGCTTTAGTATTAATTACTGTCCGAAATAAGATCGGACTGCAAAATCATCACTAATACTATCAAGATTTGCCTACAAAATTTATGATCAATAGACATTTTCTTAATCTTTTTTTAAGTTCAATGCCTTGACCTATCCCATATAATACGGTCAAGCAAGCAACCAAGTTAAGGCGATCGCCTGGTAAGCTAGTAGGGACAAGTTGAAGAGGTTGATAATTGACCATGAGAGTTGCTGTTTTTGGTAGCCAGCCCTACGATACTAAATTCTTTGATGCGGCGAATGCCCAAGGAGGAAGTCCCCATGAGTTAGTTTACTTTGAAACCAGGTTAAGGGCGAAAACCGCCTCCTTAGCCGCTGGTTTTCCGGTTGTTTGCGTTTTTGTGAATGATGAAGTAGATGCCACCACCCTAAAAACCTTAGCAGCCAATGGCACTAAATTAATAGCCCTGCGCTGTGCTGGATTTAATAATGTTGACCTGAAAACAGCAGAAGAATTAGGTATTTCTGTAGTTAGGGTTCCGGCTTATTCACCCTATGCAACAGCTGAACATACCGTGGGTTTAATCCTTACATTAAACCGGAAACTGCACAAAGCCTATAACCGAGTCCGGGAAGATAACTTTACCCTCAATGGTTTACTAGGTTTTGACTTACATGGTAGTACCGTGGGCGTGATTGGCACGGGAAAAATTGGGATGATTTTCGCGCAAATTATGCACGGTTTTGGCTGTCATCTTTTGGGTTATGATGCCTACCCTAACGATGATTTTATCAAGTTAGGAGATGCCCGTTATGTAGATTTGCCGGAACTGTTTTCACAGTCAGATATTATCTCTCTGCACTGTCCCTTATTACCAGAAACCCATCACATTATTAACCAAAATGCGATCGCTCAAATGAAGCGAGGGGTCATGTTAATCAACACCAGTCGCGGGCCTCTGGTTGATACAGTTTCTGTCATTGAAGGGATAAAATCCGGGATAATTGGCTACCTAGGAATTGATGTGTATGAACAAGAGGAAGCATTTTTCTTTGAAGATTGGTCTGATGAAATTATCCAAGATGATACATTTCAACTACTCCAATCTTTCCAGAATGTTGTGATTACAGGTCATCAGGCATTTTTTACCCAAAATGCCTTAACTGCCATTGCCGAAACCACCATGGCGAATATTAGTGAATTTGAGGAAGGCAAACCACTAACCAACGAGGTTAAACTACCTCATTAACCAATCTTAATCCATTAAGGAGAAATTCATGTACATTGACGAAATTATTGCTGGCGAAATTCTTGATTCTCGTGGTAACCCCACCGTAGAAGCGGAAGTAATTTTAGAGGACGGAACCCGTGGGAGTGCCTTAGTTCCCTCTGGGGCTTCAACGGGAGAAAAAGAAGCGGCAGAATTGCGAGATGGAGACCCGAAACGCTATGGCGGCAAAGGGGTTCTCAAAGCTGTTGAAAATGTCAATAATCGTATAGCCCCGGCTTTAGTGGGTATGGATGTCACCCAACAGCGGTTAATTGATTTAACCATGATTGAACTGGACGGCACACCCAACAAATCCCAAATGGGGGCTAATGCAATTCTAGCAGTTTCCTTAGCCGTAGCGCGCGCGGCTGCTAATTACTTAGGAATTCCTCTATATAGGTATTTAGGAGGCAGCAACGCTTGTATATTGCCCGTTCCTTGCATGAATGTAATTAACGGTGGGGTTCACGCGGACAATACTGTTGATTTTCAAGAGTTTATGATTGCTCCCCATAATGCCCCCAATTTTGCGGAATCTATCCGTATGGGTGTAGAAACTTTCCACAGTCTTAAATCGCTGTTGCAAAAGAAAGGATTAAGCACGGGAATTGGCGATGAGGGTGGATTTGCGCCTAACTTAAAATCTAATGATGAGGCGGTTGAGTGTATTTTAGAGGCGATTACGGCGGCGGGATATAAGCCAGGGGAGGATATTTCCATCTGTCTCGACCCAGCCACTTCGGAATTGTGGAAAGATGGTAAATATCTGTTTTTCAAATCAGATCAATCTACTAAGACTCCTGAAGAAATGGCGGAATTGTGGAAAAGTTGGGCTAATCAATACCCGATTATTTCCATAGAAGATGGTATGGGAGAAAATGACTGGGATGGTTGGAAGGTGCTAACTAATTCCATTGGCGATAAGGTTGAACTGGTGGGGGATGATTTATTCTGTACCAACCCGGCTATTTTAGCGGAGGGTATTCAAGCCGGAGTTGCTAATTCAATTCTGATTAAGGTTAACCAAATTGGTACTTTAACGGAAACTTTAGATACAATTGAGTTGGCGAAAAAACATAATTACAAGTGCTTTGTTTCCCACCGTTCAGGTGAAACGGAAGATACTACTATCTCGGATTTGGTGGTGGCAACTTCCACAGGTAAAATCAAAACTGGTTCGGGTTGTCGCGGTGAACGGACGGCTAAATTTAACCAACTGCTACGCATTGAACGGGACTTAGGAAAGGCTGCTAAGTTCGCGGGTCGGGCTGCGTTTGTGTAAGGTATAATTAAGGCGAAATAGGTGGAGACAAAGGTTGTCCTGTCTCCACTGTTCGCTATTTTTGGGAGGCGGAATTTTTGTGAGTTAATCGGACAAATAAGACTTGGACGGTTAGGGCTAATAAACCCAAAGAGGCAATGGTAAAGACTCCGGTAACTAAGGCAGCACCACCAATTACTAAGGTGCGGATGGCTATGGAAAGTTGCAGGGCGGTTTGATTATCGGAATAGATGTTTTGGTTGGCAAAAGTTTGAGCGATCGCTGCTGTTAAGGAATACATGGCGATGGCAAAACCTCCAGCTAATAATCCTCCCATCAGCACCTGAAAGGGGTTGACTGATGATAAATCGGGGGATGAATCACGGGGAGAATTATCACCGGAATTAGAAGTAGAAATTGATGATTTTTCAGGCATATTAGACATAATTGATTGATGAACTCTCAAAAAAATCGGCAAGTTTAAGATGCAGCCAAATGAATACCTGTGGAGATAAATTTAGTAGTCCACAATAATAAATTCTGATTAGCAATTTGATTTTGGACAGCATCGGAAACCCGGTCAGCTTCCGCCTGACTCTCGACTAAAGCGAATACGGTGGGACCGGAACCAGACATCATCGCGCCTAAAACTCCTTGGGTGATAAAGGCATCTCGCAGGTCTGCAACTTGGGGATATTCAGGTAAAGCGACTTTCTCTAAATCATTGTGCAACAACTGACCAATTTTCGCCCCATCACGTTTCATAATGGCTGCTACCATAGGTCCTGAATGCACCCGCTGCTGACGACTTTTCAGATCATCGGCTTCAGAAATGTATGAACTGCTGAACTGCTGGCGGTAGGTTTGATAAGCCCAAGGGGTGGATATGGCGATATTACGGAACTTAGCGAGAACCACATATAAGTTATCTAAATTCAGCAAGGGTGATAGTACCTCTCCCCGTCCGGTAGCTAGGGCTGTTCCGCCACTGATACAGAAGGGAACATCAGAACCAATTTCAGCGCCTAGGGTTTGTAGTTCATCTTGGGTTAAACCGAGGTCCCAGATTAAATCTAAACCGACCAACACCGCCGCCGCATTGCTTGAACCGCCGGCTAGTCCGGCGGCTACGGGTATTCGTTTGTTAATTTCGATTTCGATACCGCCATAACGCGCCATCATATCGGGGAATTGTTTAACCATCAAGGCTGCTGCGCGATAGGCGAGGTTACTATGGTCGTTGGGGAGGCTGGGGTCGTTGGAGCGAATGGTAATGGCATCTATACCAATAGGGTTAATGGTAATGCGATCGCTTAAACTGATAGTTTGCAGGACCATAGCGAGTTCGTGGAAACCATCGGGGCGCGATCCGATAATTTCTAAATACAAATTAATCTTGGCGGGAGCAATTAGGGTGACAGAACGCATTAGTAGTAGTGTAAGGTAACACAAAGCAAGTTTATCATTGATTATTGGGGGGCTAATAGCAAATTACTGAGTTGAACCCATTGTTGTAGGCTGAGGTCTTCTGCGCGGACTTGGGGGTTGATGTCTAATGTTTCGAGGAGTTGGTTTAATATTTGGGGTTCTACCTGGCTTTTGAGGTTATTGCGTAACATTTTCCGACGGGTAGAAAATCCTAATTTAACTAGGGTCTCAAGAAGTTGGGGGTTTTGGGCGGGGGATGCTATGGGACGAGGACGCAGGCGGACTACGGCTGAATCGACTTTAGGGGGCGGATAAAAGGCTTTGGCGGGGACATGACAGATCCAGTCACATTCGGCTAAATATTGGACTCTGACTGATAGGGCTCCAAAGGCTTTGGAGCTGGGTTTAGCACAAAGGCGATCGCCTACTTCTTTCTGTACCAGTAGCACGATCGCATCAAAGGGTTTAAGGGCGGGTTTAGCAATAGTTCCCAGTAAGCCTTCGATGATTGGTCCGGTAATATTATAGGGAATATTGGCGACTACCTTATTGGGGTGTTGGAATTGGGGAAATGCGCTCAGGTGTGCATTTAGGTCGAAGCTGAGGATATCTCCTTGTAGCAATAGGAAGTTATCGATTTTGCCAAATTTTTTGGCTAGTTGAACACAAAGATCGCGGTCAATTTCGATGGCTACTACTGAGCTGGCTTTGGGAAGTAAGCGTTCTGTTAATATACCTGTTCCTGGTCCAATTTCCAAGATGCGATCGGCCAGAGATAGATCAGCCGCTTCTAGGATATGGTTAAGGGTCGCAGGACTGCGTAGCCAATGTTGAGCAAATCGTTTCCGAGGTTGGGGAGAGGGCATAGTTAAGGTAGGTCCAGAGTATAGAACTGATAATTTGGCTCAATTGCATCAAATTTTACAGAAATCTGGAAGCGGAGATAAAATTTTTACCCAAATTCAGATTTATGTGATATGATACCGTTCCTAGTAGATTGTTTTGTTGGCTTTTCCGTCAATAGTTCAGATCTACGTTAGGTGTGAGAAGCGAGCGGAAGTCCTGGCTGTCCTCAAGTAGCAGCAATAAGCTGTTGTCACCAGAGGTCTGCTCGAGTTGCGCTTCAATCCACAAATTAAGGATGGTCAACTCATTATATGCACGCTTATTGGTGAATGATTCTATTGATTGATAGGGTCTAACTTCTGTTAGGGATATGGTTTAAATATCCGACTGAATCAATCAACGGAACCCGTAGCAGAATCAACCGCTTAATTCGGTTAGTTTGTGGAGCGGAAGATATCAAGATCCTGCTAGTTCACCAATAAAAGTCCGCCGTGATTTTCAAATCTTGCGGAATTTAATTAGAGACCGATGTAGGTTCGTAGCAGTGAGGCTGAGGGTACTGGTGGGCTTTTACCCCTGGTGCTAAGGGGTGGGTATGTTTGGCGCTACTTGCTTAATAAACATTATAGAACAGCCATAGATTTGGATTTCTTTGGGAAGTCAACAGACAGATCGGGTGGTGTCTACTATCTAGGAGGTGAAACTAAAATTGACAGCTAAAAAATATGCACAATTTCTGGATTTTTTAACAGAAGAATTATCAATTTCCCAGGCTTCTATTGAGGCGGCGCAGAGGGTACATAAGAAGTCAGAAGAGAAACATAAGTATCCAGATCCAAGTCCCCTATCGATGACACTTTGGCAATATGGACTTGTGACCCTTGAACAACTTGAGAAAATCTTTGATTGGCTGGCAACAGCTTATTGATGATCAAAGCAGAAACGGGGTTTCTAGGTTTTTGATGGTCTAACCAAGATGGCCCTAGAAACCCAGTTTCCGGCTGGGAAGGTGCTTTAACTGTTAACTGTCAACTGTTGGAGGGTAGTTTCTAAGGCGGCGATCGCACAGAGAATATCGCGATCGCAAACAAAACCCAAATGCCCAATACGGAAGATTTTACCTTTGAGGTGGTCTTGTCCTCCAGCCAAAACGATATCAAACTGTTTTCGCATGATAGAGCGCACCTTTTCCGCGTCTATAGACTCAGGAGGGCAAACGGCAGTTATAGCGGGACTAGCAGCATGATCGGGGGCAAATAGGGGCAAATTTAGGCCTTTGATGGCATCCCGTGTCATGGTCATTAAGCGATGATGACGGCCAAAAATATTATCTAACCCCTCGGCTTTCATCATTTGCAAACTCACCTGGAGAGCATAAAACAGATTAACCGGGGGGGTAAAGGGGTTAGTATTTTTAGCGGCAGTTTTCCGGTAGGGTCCTAGGTCGAAGTAATAGCGGGGTAGGTCGGCGGTTTTGTAGGCTTCCCATGCTTTGGGACTGACAGAGACAAAAGCTAGTCCTGGGGGAATCATATAACCTTTTTGGGAACCCGAACCTACCACATCTAATCCCCATTCATCAATAGGAAGATTAACAGCGCCTAAACTGGTGACTGCATCAACAATAATTAAGGCTTCCCCGTGGTTTTTGACGTGGCGGTTGATGGTTTCCAGGTCATTGAGAACCCCGGTTGAGGTTTCGCTGTGGGTGAGGATGACTGCTTTAATTTGCTTTGAGGTGTCGGCTTCGAGGACTTCGCGGAATTTTTCCGGGTCTAGGGGTTGTCCCCATTCGGCGGAAATGATTTCTACATTTAATCCGTATGCTGTAGCGACTTCCGCCCAGCGATCGCCAAATTTACCATTACAACCACATAAAACGCGATCGCCACGTTTGAGGAAATTAATAATTCCGGCTTCCATTGCGCCAGTCCCGCTGGCGGTGAGGATTAAGACATCATTTTGGGTTTGGTGTAGCCATTTGAGGTTTTCTTGTACCTCGGCCATAATTTGACTAAAATCACCGCTGCGGTGTCCTATGGGGTGTTTAGCCAAGGCGAGTAATGCTTTTTCGGGTACTGGGGTAGGTCCCGGAATCATCAACATTAACTTATCATCCATTGCGGTATCTATCCGTATTTGTACTAGGTTATGGGGAACTAATTATTCTACTCGCTTTTAAGCTCTAGCTAACATTTGTTGCAGGGCGATTTGAGGATCTGGTTGTTTAACCAGGGACTCGCCGATTAAGACGGCTTCCGCGCCAGCTTGGACTACAATATCTAGGTCGGTGCTTTGATGCAAACCGGACTCACTGACAACCAGGATATTACTGGATTTGATTTGCGATCGCCGTTTTTCTAATAGGGTAGTTGTGGTATTGAGGTCTACCGTAAAATCGGAGAGGTTGCGGTTATTGATGCCAATCAGGTTAACTCCATCAATTGCCAAAACGCGATCGAGTTCCTCGAGGGTATGAACTTCTACCAGGGCAGTCATGGTGAGCATCTTAGCAATTTTAGTAAAATATTGCAGATCCTGGTCAGACAAAATTGCTGCAATTAGCAAAACTGCATCAGCCCCATGTAGTCGCGCTAGATAGAATTGATAGGGGTAGATCATGAAATCCTTGCAAAGTAGGGGCATATCTACGGCAGCGCGGACTTTCGCCAGGTTTTCAAAGCTACCCTGAAAGAATTTTTCGTCGGTTAAAACCGAGATACAGGTTGCGCCGCCCAGTGAGTAACTTTTGGCGATCGCCACACAGTCAAAATCTTCTCTAATTATGCCTTTACTAGGGGAGGCTTTTTTCACTTCGGCGATGACTGCGGGACGGGTCGTGGCTGTTTTGAGCGCCCCCAGAAAATCTCGACAGGGGGGTAAGTCCATGACCTGTTTTCTTAATTCTAGTAATGATAGGCGATCGCGTTTTTGGCTAACTTCCTTTTCTTTTTGCCAGACTATCTCTTCTAATATATGCCGTGGTTTAGCTTCTGGTGTCACTATTTGGTAACTGAGGTTAAGGACATCAACAGAAGGGTTAGGAGAATGGCGGCGAATTTCGATCATAGTTTCGGGAAAATTACGTTAATAATCAGCTACCTAAGAATTATGCAACATAAACAGGCTTTATATGTAGAGGTCTGCTTAGGATATACTCTAATTAGTTTTGACACTTCACAGTTTTTTTGATGGCTCGGAACACCCCGCCGCCAAGCTGTAGTCATGACGGTGGGAGTTTCCATAACTACCGGATATGTTAGGACTTATTGAATTCTAAACCGTTTTCTTCAGCATAGCGACTCATAAATCGCATAAACCTATCCCACTCTTCAGGGCTTCTCATTAAGTAAGTCGCCTCAATATCAGTAGCTTTACCATTAATGAATTTTCCCTTAACTTCACGAGTGGTGATTTCCCCTTCCTCGTCAATTAAATACATCCCGGTAATTTCCTCAGTCGCATCATCAGCTAAAGCCTTGGGATTTTGAAAACGAAATGTAGCTGTTCCTTGGCCACCATCTCGGGAACGAGTCAGGCGCACATCTGGGATTACTTCTTCGTCAACTCCCCGTGAAAATTGAATTGAAGCCATAAATAACTATGCAGTCAAATACTAAACATTTGTCAGCTTAACATTTTTCGATCGCCCCTGTCTCCCTAAAAAATCGGACTCTGAGGCTGCAAAATCACCACATTTTGATAAAGTCGCGCGATTATTACCACATTTTTATAAATTTGTCAACCCCCAAATATTTAAACCTTGAAGCCCACGCCATCACCGGAATATTTGGCGTGGGGGTAGGTTAGTTAGTAGCCGCCGGGTTCTTCCTCATATTCCGGCATTTTCTTTTTGTCAGGAATATTGACACGAGGCGCTTTATAAGGTTTAGGGGTTTCATCATCAGCCCAAGCATCAGACTCCACATCATCCTCATATTCTGGCGGGTATTCACGAGCATAGAGACGTTCTTGGCGGGGAGGTTCTATCGGCACATATTCCGCATCATCATAATCATCCCGTTCAGAATCCCCCCAATTATCATCTTCATAATCATCATAAATTGGTTCAGGCTGTCTAACCGGGGGAGGGGCGATGGGTTCTTGCCAGGTTTCTTCTTCTTCCCAGGCTTCCTCAACCGGGGCGGGGGTGCGATATTGTTGTTGTGGTGGTGCTTGAGGAACACCAGTACCCAATTGGTTAGCAGGTTTAACCGTGGGAGGATAATACATTCCTTCTTCTTCCCGGTTCCAGGGTGCTTCACCGAGTCCGAGACGTTCAAGGACACCGACCGTCAACTGTTGAAGTTGATCTTCTGAGCCTTCAAAGACAATTAAGCGGTTCGGGCCACTACTAACGATCGCATCTATAGAAAGTTCATAGGTACTAATGACCTGATCTGGAATTTGTGGGAAACCCAGAGAGGCGATAATAATTGATTCGAGCTTACCATCACGGGTATCGAAGCGGAAGCCCCGCACTCGTCCGAGGGGTTCTCCTGTTTCAGTAATTACCTCACTGTTGATCAAATCGCTGTAACCTTCTATATCAACATCATCCTCAAGAACCTGGTCGTTATCCACCAAGATCACGTCGCCGATCTCACAGACTCTATTGAGATAGATATATTTAGGCAGTCCAGCCACAGCTAGAAAATTGTCTCGCAACCCCAGGGCCACGATTTCCCGTCGGTCCACATCAACCCACAACTGACTAACGACTCCTAGTCGCTTGCCGCGATCGCGGGTAATCACTTGAGTGCCGAGAAGATCGGAACGTTGGCGGATATGTTCAGATGTCATACTTGGCTAAATTTAATTCCAAACGTAAATATATGTTACAGGGTCAACTTACTACAATTTGATACCCAGAACCTGAGTATAAGCCCCCCTAGCTTGTGTGACCCCAATGGTCTGCTGGGAGGCTTCCATCATTGGGCGACGCAGACTAACCACAATAAACTGGGCTTGTTGTGCTTGTTGTTTAATCATTTTAGCTAATCGTTCGACATTTGCCCCATCCAAGAACATATCAACCTCATCAAAAGCATAAAACGGGGAGGGTCGGTAACGCTGGAGGGCAAAAATAAAACTGAGGGCCGTTAGGGACTTCTCCCCTCCCGACATATAAGCCATGTAGGTTGGGTGAAACTCCGTGAAACCCAACATAACTGAGAGATGTTGTTGTTGGGTTCCGTACCTCCACCCAACCTACTAAATAGGCTGGGTAGGTTGGGTGAAACCCAACATAACTGAGAGATGGTGGCGTTGGGTTCCGTACCTCCACCCAACCATCTCAAATAGGCTGGGTAGGTTGGGTGAAACCCAACATAACTGAGAGATGTTGTTGTTGGGTTCCGTACCTCCACCCAACCTACTCAAATAGGCTGGGTAGGTTGGGTGAAACCCAACATAACTGAGAGATGTTGTTGTTGGGTTCCGTACCTCCACCCAACCATCTCAAATAGGCTGGGTAGGTTGGGTGAAAGCCAACATAACTGAGAGATGTTGTTGTTGGGTTTCGTACCTCCACCCAACCATCTCAAATAGGCTGGGTAGGTTGGGTGAAAGCCAACATAACTGAGAGATGTTGTTGTTGGGTTTCGTACCTCCACCCAACCATCTCAAATAGGCTGGGTAGGTTGGGTGAAAGCCAACATAACTGAGAGATGGTGGCGTTGGGTTCCGTACCTCCACCCAACCTACTAAATAGGCTGGGTAGGTTGGGTGAAAGCCAACATAACTGAGAGATGTTGTTGTTGGGTTCCGTACCTCCACCCAACCATCTCAAATAGGCTGGGTAGGTTGGGTGAAACCCAACATAACTGAGAGATGTTGTTGTTGGGTTCCGTACCTCCACCCAACCATCTCAAATAGGCTGGGTAGGTTGGGTGAAACCCAACATAACTGAGAGATGTTGTTGTTGGGTTCCGTACCTCCACCCAACCATCTCAAATAGGCTGGGTAGGTTGGGTGAAACCCAACTACTCAAATAGGCTGGGTAGGTTGGGTGAAAGCCAACATAACTGAGAGATGTTGGTGTTGGGTTCCGTACCTCCACCCAACCTACTAAATAGGCTGGGTAGGTTGGGTGAAACCCAACTACTCAAATAGGCTGGGTAGGTTGGGTGAAACCCAACATAACTGAGAGATGTTGTTGTTGGGTTTCGTACCTCCACCCCACCATCTCAAATAGGCTGGGTAGGTTGGGTGAAACCCAACATAACTGAGAGATGGTGGCGTTGGGTTCCGTACCTCCACCCAACCTACTAAATAGGCTGGGTAGGTTGGGTGAAACCCAACATAACTGAGAGATGTTGTTGTTGGGTTCCGTACCTCCACCCAACCTACTCAAATAGACTGGGTAGGTTGGGTGAAAGCCAACATAACTGAGAGATGTTGTTGTTGGGTTCCGTACCTCCACCCAACCTACTAAATAGGCTGGGTAGGTTGGGTGAAAGCCAACATAACTGAGAGATGTTGTTGTTGGGTTCCGTACCTCCACCCAACCTACTAAATAGGCTGGGTAGCTGGGTAGGTTGGGTGAAACCCAACATAACTGAGAGATGGTGGCGTTGGGTTCCGTACCTCCACCCAACCTACTAAATAGGCTGGGTAGGTTGGGTGAAAGCCAACATAACTGAGAGATGTTGTTGTTGGGTTCCGTACCTCCACCCAACCTACTAAATAGGCTGGGTAGGTTGGGTGAAAGCCAACATAACTGAGAGATGTTGTTGTTGGGTTTCGTACCTCCACCCCACCATCTCAAATAGGCTGGGTAGGTTGGGTGAAACCCAACATAACTGAGAGATGGTGGCGTTGGGTTCCGTACCTCCACCCAACCTACTAAATAGGCTGGGTAGGTTGGGTGAAAGCCAACATAACTGAGAGATGTTGGTGTTGGGTTCCGTACCTCCACCCCACCATCTCAAATAGGCTGGGTAGGTTGGGTGAAAGCCAACATAACTGAGAGATGTTGGTGTTGGGTTCCGTACCTCCACCCAACCTACTAAATAGGCTGGGTAGGTTGGGTGAAAGCCAACATAACTGAGAGATGGTGGCGTTGGGTTCCGTACCTCCACCCAACCATCTCAAATAGGCTGGGTAGGTTGGGTGAAAGCCAACATAACTGAGAGATGTTGGTGTTGGGTTCCGTACCTCCACCCAACCATCTCAAATAGGCTGGGTAGGTTGGGTGAAACCCAACATAACTGAGAGATGGTGGCGTTGGGTTCCGTACCTCCACCCAACCATCTCAAATAGGCTGGGTAGGTTGGGTGAAAGCCAACATAACTGAGAGATGGTGGCGTTGGGTTCCGTAGCGACCCCCAACCATCTCAAATAGGCTGGGTAGGTTGGGTGAAACCCAACATAACTGAGAGATGTTGGTGTTGGGTTCCGTACCTCCACCCAACCTACTAAATAGGCTGGGTAGGTTGGGTGAAAGCCAACATAACTGAGAGATGTTGTTGTTGGGTTCCGTACCTCCACCCAACCTACTAAATAGGCTGGGTAGGTTGGGTGAAAGCCAACATAACTGAGAGATGTTGTTGTTGGGTTTCGTACCTCCACCCCACCATCTCAAATAGGCTGGGTAGGTTGGGTGAAAGCCAACATAACTGAGAGATGGTGGCGTTGGGTTCCGTAGCGACCCCCAACCATCTCAAATAGGCTGGGTAGGTTGGGTGAAACCCAACATAACTGAGAGATGTTGGTGTTGGGTTCCGTACCTCCACCCAACCTACTAAATAGGCTCGCCGCCGAAATGCGATCGCCTTACCTCTAAAAACACTTACTACAATTTGATACCCAGAACCTGGGTATAAGCTCCCCTAGCTTGTGTTACCCCAATGGTCCGCTGGGAGGCTTCCATCATTGGGCGACGCAGACTAACCACAATAAACTGGGCTTGTTGTGCTTGTTGTTTAATCATTTTAGCTAATCGTTCGACATTTGCCCCATCCAAGAACATATCAACCTCATCAAAAGCATAAAACGGGGAGGGTCGGTAACGCTGGAGGGCAAAAATAAAACTGAGGGCCGTTAGGGACTTCTCCCCTCCCGACATAGAAGTTAAGCGCTGTACAGGCTTACCCTTGGGGTGGGCGACTAAATTTAAGCCGCTATTAAAGGGTTCTTCTGGGTCATCAATTTGCAAATATCCATCTCCCTCGGACAATTCAGCGAAAATAGTTTGGAAGTTTTGGTTAACGGCATCAAAGGCATCCTGAAACGCCCGACGGCGGAGGGTGGTAAAGTTTTCAATGCGTAATAGTAGTTCTGTCCTCTCCCCGTGTAGGGTAGCCAGTTTTTGGCTTAACTCCTCTAGGCGGGTAGTAGTACGTTCGTACTCTTCTAGGGCTAACATATTGACAGGTTCGAGATCTTCCATGCCCTTGGTGAGGGATTTCATCTCCCGTTGGAGGGTAGCCAGATCCAGTTTTTCGGGAATGGTGGGTAGTGGGTCGGGAAGTTCAGCTTTTTGGGTTTCGAGTTGTTGCTGTTTAATGTTGAGTTGTTCACGTCGTCCTAGTTGGGTTTCCTCAAGTTTCTGGATCTGCCATTCTAACTGCGACTGGGCGGTGTGCATTTCCCGCAGTTGTGTTTCAGCGCGATCGCGTTCTTGTTTTGCCGTCCCCAAGCGTTGCTCAACCTGAGCCATGGCGGCGCGGGTTTCTCGAATTTGGTTATTGATGCTGGTAATGCGGTTTTGGGTATCGGTGATTTGTTGGTTAAAGGACTCTTGCTGCTGCTTGAACTCAGCCGCGCGTCGGTGGTCTGCTGCCAACTTTTCGCGCCGCGTGGCCGATTGGGTATTAATATCGATTAACCGCTGTTCAACTTCTCGGAGGGCGGTTTCTTGGGCTTGCAGGTGCGCTTCTTGTTGTCGTAGCCGAATTTGTATCTGTTGCCATTCACTGTGGCTGTTGGTGATTTCCAATTGAGCTAGGGTTTCACGATCGCTTTGTAGTTGTTGTTCGGCGGCGGGAATCGTGCTATCTAGTGCTGCTAGACGTTCCCTCGCGGTAGACCATTCTTGGGTTTGCGTGGCTAACTGCGATCGCATTTGTTCTCTAGTCGTGGTAATAGCTAAAATTTGGGACTCTACTTGAGTCACCTTTTGGGTAGCCTCTCGCAGATTTTGTTTAGCCTCGATTAATTCCGCAGAACGTTGTTTAGCCGTTTGCGCCCCCTCTGCAATACCTTGACCCAGGCGGCCCAGTAGCAATTCTATTTCGGCTAATCTTTCTTTAGTCGTGGCGATATCACGGGCTGAGGCATTAGCTTGATCATCTACACTACCAAAGTGCAGAGTTGAACGGGATGTGCTACTACCGCCAGTCATTGCCCCACTAGATTCTAGCAATTCCCCGTCTAATGTCACCATCCGATATTGTCCCAGATAGCGGCGGGCTTGATTTAGGGACTTAAATACTAGAGTTTTGCCAAAGACATAATCGAAAATGTGATCATAACGGCGATCGCATTCAATTAAATTTACTGCCAGGTCTACCAATCCATCAAGGATCGCGGGGATGGAAGTTTCCATTCTCTCTGATGATCGTCTAATTTTGTTGAGGGGGAGAAACGTAGCCCGTCCCGCTTTTTCTCGTTTCAACAGAGCGATCGCCTCTGCCGCCACCGTATCATCTTCTACCACTAAATGTCCTAACCTACCTCCCGCAGCAATTTCTAAAGCTAGTTGATATTTAGGTTCTACCCGTCCCAACTGACAGACCAAACCACAGACCCCAGTTAACCCAGCTTTTTTAATCGCCATAGTCGCATAGCTCCCCGTCGCCTCTTCACGGGCTTGTTGTTGAGCTTCCAGGCGGTCTAATTTACGTTGACGTTCCCGCTGTTCTTCTAATAAGCGGTTGAGTGTGTCTTGTTGTACAGACAGATCTTCTTCTAGGGCGGTCACTATGCGCGATAGAGACTCTACCTGAACAGCCGCGCGATCGCGAGCCTTAGTAGCCGTTTCCAGAGTTTCCTGTTCCGTAGTTAATTGCTCCTGTAAGGATTTTAGCGCCTGTTCCCTTTCCTGGGTTTGGCGCTGTAGTTGTTCCGATCTTTCCCGCAGTCTCGCTTGTTCTGTCTTTTGGGGGTTGAGGCTATTTTGCAGCGCTTCTATTTGGCGGTGTAGTTCCGTCTGTTGCACCATCCAAGTTTCCGCTTGATTAGCTATTTTATCAGCCTGGCTACGGGTTTCGTTCAGGCTAGTTTGGGCGACATGGCGATCGCTTTCCCGAACCCGTGCTAACTCCGTTTCCCTCTTTTTTTGCTGTTCCAAATTAGCCAGAGTTTGGCTATGTTCTTCAATAGCCCCTTGGGTTTGTCGGATCTGCTCACTCACCTTTTGCGCCGCCGTTTCCAATTCCCGCCGCCTCTGTCCAGTAGAACCCAGTTCCGCTTCCTGGGTAGCCAGGGTTGACTGGAGTTGCAGCAGTTCTTCTTCCCCCATAGCTTTTACTAAAGCGTTTAATGTTTCTAGGGTAGTGGTTGCTTGTTTAATTTGGCTTTGCTGCTGTTGGAATTGTTCCGTCAATTCACTATGGCTGCGATCGCCTGCTTCTATTTGTTCCCGCAGTCGCCAGAGTTGTTGTTGTAGGGTTTGATAGTGACCGATAGCGTACCAAAGGCTTTTTTCCTGTAATTCAGCCTTGAGTTTTTGATACTTTTCCGCTTTGGCGCGGTCTTTAGCCAGGCGATCGCGTTGGCTAATTAGTTCCTGTTCAACTATGCGGCTACGTTCTTCCCGTTCTTTGACCGTATCGAGTTTTTCGCGAGCTAGAACAATTTTGCGATCGAACTGTGCTACCCCCGCCAGTTCGTCGATAATTTCCCGCCTTTCCCTCGGTTTCATCGTGATAATACCCGTCACGTCTCCCTGAAGCACAACGTTATAACCTTCTGGGTAGATCCGCAGACGGTTTAGTTGTTCGTGTAGTTCAGTTTGCGTACAGGGTTCCCCATTGATATAGTAGGTAGAGGTGTAGGTTCCCTGTTTTGTCACCCGCAATTTCCGGGTTACACTCCATTCTTCCTTAGCTACCAGTCCCGTTTCTTCCCCTTCTGTTACCGTTTCTCCCTCCCCTCCCAGTTGCGTCGGTTCCTCTTCTAGTTCGGGAAATGTTAGGTCTGATAGGTCAAAAGTAACCGTAACCCGAGTTTCTACCGTCGTTTTCCGGCTTTGGGAATTATTCACCAAATCGGGTAATCTTTCCGCCCGCATTCCTTTCGACGAGGACAGACCTAGGGCGAATAATAGAGCATCAAGAATGTTGGATTTCCCCGAACCGTTCGGTCCAGACACCACTGTAAACCCCGGTAGCAGCGGAATTGAAGTAGTGCCACCGAAGGATTTAAAGTTGGTAAGTTCCACGCGCTTGATGTGAACCATTGAGGCTGGTTAAGTTTGCAAATAAGGTATTATAGGGGTTTTATCAACAAGGGTAGCATAGGTTTAGTGCCTTTTTCCGTAATCGTGGTAACATGGGGACCTGTTTACCCTAGGCTAGGAAGGTAGATTATGGAAGATACGGCGCTACTTGATGGGATTATCGGGTTTTTGGCGATCGCTATTTTGGTGGGCGGTCTGATTTTACTGTTTCAAGGGGTTTCTTCGATTAAGTAGGATATCAACTAGGAGTTAATTGATTAATATGTCTGAGGTGGAGTTTCAACAAATTACCCTCGAAAATCCTGATTTTGCTCAGGCGATCGCACTTTATCAACAGAGTTTTTCTCCCCAGGAAATCATCCCTATTCCTATCATATCCCGGTCTCTCAAGTTGGGCAATATTCAACTCTGGGGGGGATATTATCAGCAGCGATTCGCCCTCATGTCTATTGTTCATCCTTTGCCAAATTCGGAATTTGTTTTATTAGGATATTTGGCGACTGTTCCCCATTTAAGAAATATTAAAATCGGTTCTCAGTTTTTAGAATATATTATCAATGTCGTTCAACAGGATGACAAATCACTTATCTTAGAGGTAGAACATCCTGATTTTGGCGAAAATCGCCAGTTAAAACAGCGCCGCGTTGCCTTTTATCAAAGGTTAGGCGCTCGAATATTTCAGGACATTATTTATATTTTACCTGCCTTAGATGGCACTACAACCACCGAAATGATGTTAATGATTATCGGTGAAAAACATCAGGACAAGTTACCCAAAACCCTTGTACAGCAGTTAATCCGCGATTTATATTCAGAGGTATATAACTGCAATCCTGATGACTCGATTTTTCATTGGATTGCAGATATTAAACACGACATTAATTTGATTAGTTAGTCATGGTAATTACCTGTGATAATAGGGCGGGTTAATTAATTATCAATTATCAAACCGAAAGGCGGCGGGGAGAGATAATTGTGGGAAAGGTTTAACCTCAGCAGGTTTAGGCGAATGTCCGTTTTGGGATGAAGGGTTAGATTCATCCGAGGCTAACATCTCTCGAAGGAGACGAGCGATCGCTCTTTGTGCTAAATCCCCGGCGACCTGCTGACTCAAATCTCGCACTTCCGGTTTTCCTAACAAGTTCGGAACCCGCTGTACTAATAACATAGGGTCAAAACCCTTAGTTTCCTGAAGAATAGCAATAATCCGCTGAACATGATCAAGATTTTTACGATCAGTTTCTGATACTGACTGGACTGGTGGCTGAGTTTTTACCCCCATCCATTGAGCAATAGTCCTTTGTGCTTTAGCGATCGCACTTTGGGAAGCCAAATCAATATTATTAACCAATTCCCGCGCCAGATTTTCTCGGATAAACTCTCCTCTTTCCGAGAAAATAAAATCTAAAGTCTGATCGAGAACCTGATTAATATCGTAATCATCGCTATTTTTAGCATTTTTGAGCAAATTTTCCAAACGATTCCACCGGAAGGAACCATCTTTAAATAGTAATAGGCGCAGAGAAGTTCGTAACTCTGGCGCTGGGTCACTTAATAAGCGTTTCGCTACATAGGGATAGGCTTTGCTGAGAACTTTAAAATTGGGGTCAACATTAATCGCAATTCCTTCTAAAGTTACCAGCGATCGGATAATTAACGCATAATAAGCCGGCACCTTAAACGGGTACTCATACATCAAAGCCGAAAGTTCATCAGTAATGCTTTTAAAATTCAACTCGGCTACACTAGCACCCAAAGCATTGTTAAACACCTCCCCTAAAGCTGGGATAATCGGGGTTAGGTCTGTGTCAGGACTCAAAAACTCTAGCTTTACATAATCATGTGCTAAACCTTCAAAATCCCGATTAACTAAATGCACCACCGCTTCTAGTAGACCATAACGCTGATAGGGTTTAACCTCGCTCATCATCCCGAAATCGAGATAAACTAACTTTCCATCTGGACTAGCCAGCAAGTTACCTGGGTGAGGGTCAGCATGAAAAAATCCATGTTCTAGGAGTTGACGGAGGGAACATTGTACCCCCACTTCAATTAAATAACGAGCATCAATTCCTTGGGCGGCAATTTCTTCTAAATTGGTGAGTTTGGTTCCCGTTACCCACTCCATTGTTAACACCCGCCGTCCGGTATATTCCCAATAGATACGGGGTACATAAATATCTTTTAAATGTCCGTAGAGTTCTTGGAAGCGTTCCGCATTACGACCTTCTTGGTTGTAGTCCATTTCTTCATAGATGCGACTCCCCAACTCATCCATAATCGCTACTAAGTCGCTGCGAATAAATTTCAGGTTATTATTCGCCCAAATTGCCAACGTTCTGAGAATATAAATATCTAGTCCTATTCTTTCGCATAGGTCAGGACGCTGAACTTTAACGGCTACGGTTTCACCTGTTTTCAGTTTGCCTTTATAGACTTGTCCTAGGGAGGCGGCGGCGAGGGGGTCGGAGCTAAGTTCAGCATAGATGTTTTCTGGCCGATCGCCTAATTCTTCTTCAATAAACTTATAGGCTACTTCGTTGGGGAAGGGGGGTAATTGGTCCTGGAGTTTGGTTAATTCTTCAAGATATAGTGGCGCTACTAAATCAGGACGGGTTGATAAGGCTTGTCCGATTTTGATGAAAGCTGGACCGAGTTCGGTCAGCAGGTTTCGCAGTTGAATGGCTCGTTTGCGCTGATTACGATCGCCCCTAGCAAATCGGCGATCGCTCCAAATTCCCCAATACCAAAATCCGAGTTTCCAGATAATTGACAACAGGCGACCCCAAACCTCAAAAATCCGCGAACGATAATGATTGGCGATCGCTTCGGGGTCATAACGCAATAAGACTTCCTCGGAATTCGCTTGTGTATTTATAGTTTCCGAGAAGTTCACATCAATGGCCTCGGTTTCGAGTGCTTTCGGTGTTAGTGAATTGGAGTCAGCCTCGGACAATGTAGGCAACACTGGTTTAGCTGTCATGTAAATCTTGGTTAGGGTCTGATTGTGATTGTAAACTATCTTAACAAATTTTCAGCTAAAGTTCTAAGGCTGTTGGATTGACTCTCGCTTCAGTCTATGACATAGATTAAGCAAGTGACAAAGACTGTTGACCGGAAGTCTGGGAGGAGGTGAGTCGGAGTTAGGCCAATCTTTGAGGTCAAAACAGGGACAGCAGGGTGTTGGCATACCGTGAATGCGGACCGGAATAGGCATTGCACACCTAGCACAGTCGATGATTTCCCATTCGGGTGTCAGTAGTTGTGCTATGGTCTCATTGGTTCCCTCTAGGTAGCAGTCGCCAGACTCTGGACTTAAAATTTGTTCCCAGCACTCCTCGAATTCTTGGCTATAGCGATCGCCTGCAATAATCCTTAATGGTAGTTGAGTTTGGCTGCCATTATTCAGGACAACCTTTTTGCCTAACTGAAACCAGTGGGCTAGATATTGTTTTACTTGGTTTTCGGAAGCCATAATTTTTGATCCGGGTTGCCATTAATCTTTGCTAATTGGGAGAATTTCTGACTCCTATTGATGATTTTAGCTTAACAAAGCTGAGATTGAGGTAATTCAAACCTTTAATAATATTTAAGTTTTGGCGACAATGACTAATAATTAATTATCAATACTGTAGCAATATAAATCAGTATTTGTACGGATGGTTAGGTGAGTATAAGCAGATTTGACCAGGGAATTTTCCGTAATTTCCACATTGTCTAGTTTATAGTATGCGGCTTAAAATGAATTTACTGGCAACAGTAGACAGTTGTTGCTAATGGCTCAATTAACGAGGACTCTTAGAATGAGTACGGCTTTCTCGGTTTTAGACCTAGCCAAACAGGGAGATATTAATGCGATCGCTACATTAATTCAAAACAAACTAGAATCGAAAGGTATTCGGGTAAGGTTTGACTGTGATCAAGGAGATATTAAGTTATTTTTAGAATCTTCTCGCCTGGGAGGAAAAACCGTAGGGGATGCTGTTTATAAGTATGTTGAAGCCAGCAAGTTTAACTTACAGTGTATTAACTCCATAAAAATCTATAAGACCAATGAAGGTCGTTGGAAATTAGTTTATCGAGTCGAAGTTGAGCAGAAGAAGAATGAGAATGTAATCGCCTTAGAAGTCAACTCACCTCGGACTCTTACCGCACCGGAAATAAACGGCAATGCTTCAGACTTACTCCCTCTCAAACAAGACTTGGAACAGTTACACGAATCGGTCAAAAACGAAATTAACCGTCTGTCTCAAATTTCATCCCAATTAGAAAGGGTGTTACAGGTATTAGAACCTAAGATTCCTTCACCTAAACCAGTAGAAACAAGCCAAGAACCGACCGAGTTAATTAACTGGCTACAACAACTGGAGATTACAGTTAACAGTAGTAATCAACCCAGTTCCTCTGATGATGTCCTCAATCAACTAGCTGATATCATTGGTAATAACTACCAAGATTTAAGTAGATTACATCAGGCGATCGTCCAGAGTATTTGTAGCAAAAGTCCTTTTCATCTCAACTTATCTAATAGTAGTCAAGCCGAGATATCGCAATCGACACAATTATGTAATAGGCTAAGTCGTCTCAGCTTTCTGTCAACCTATCACTATAATAAAAGTAGTAAAACCATTTCCGGTAAAGTTGACCCCCAAGGACCAATTATCAATTTCTTTAATGGTATGTGGTTTGAGAGGTTTATTTACCGAAAAATCACCAATTTCTTTAATGAGTATGACCTCAGCTATCAATGCTTAATCAATCCTAAGCTAGAATTTGCAAATGGAAATGTATTTGAGTTAGATTTTCTGTTTTGGGTGAACCAGCAAGTTCTCTGGGTTGAATGCAAATCAGGTAAAAATTATAACCCCACTATCAGTATCTATGAGGCTCATAGAAATTCTCTAGAATTACCGAAAGAATCGTCGATGATGGTATTATTACAAGCAGATACACAACAAACAAGAGACCTGACTACACTACGAGGCTTAACCATTGTGAACCCTGATAATTGCATTGATGAAATCAAACAAACTCTTAACTTAGGTAGTTAAGAGGAAGTCAGGATCGAATTTTTTTGAGTTGGGGGTTAGGCGCTAAAATGCGCCTGATTAGCAGTTAAGACATCCCGAGGATTTCCAGGGACTTTTCTAGGACTTCATCGGGATCAAAAGGCTTAGTCATATACAAATTGGCTCCCACCTTTTCACCCTGTTGTTTATCAAATTCCTGACCTTTAGCAGTGAGCATAATCACAAAAACATCAGATAATCCCAGTTCATTTTTGACGGCGTTACAGACATCAAAACCATTCATTTTCGGCATCATCACATCCAGAAAAATCAAATCCGGCTTTTGTTGTTTGATAATGGCGATCGCCGCTTCACCGTTATCAGCGATTAATAACTCCACACCCTCATCTTCTAGTTCTTCCAAAGTTTGTTGAAGCAAGAGTCTGATATGAGGTTCATCATCTACAATTAAAATACTTAGTGACATCAGTTTTTCCCTAAACCATTCAATATAACACTTCAAAGACTTCTATCTTATTTTTTTTACCCTTGAGCTTAACAATACCCACCTCTTTAAAAGAGAAATCATTTTGTGTTGCATTATATATACTACGTCCTACCAGTATTTGTCTACCCTTGGCCAAAGATTGTAACCGAGAGGCCACATTAACCTGATCTCCGATCGCCGTATAATCAACATGATGGGGTGAGCCAATATTCCCGACCACTACCTCACCGGAACTAATACCAATTCCGGTATGAAAATTGTCTCGAATCCAATGATTAGGGATGTGTTGTAAGCGATTTTGCATTCCAATGGCGGCTTCTATGGCTCGTTGTTCACAATTAGTCAAACTAGCGGGAGCGCCAAACATACAAACGATCATATCTCCGACAAACTTATTGACAGTCCCCCCATGTTCAAAAATGACATTAACCATCTCTTCAAAATAAATATTCAAATATTCGACAATTTTTTCCGGTGGCAATTCTTCGCACTTGGTGGTAAAATCACGGATATCAGCAAATAAAATAACTAAATTTTTGCGGCAGTTTTTCAGCAAATTTTCATCTTTGGAGTTAATCACAGCCTGGACTAACTGAGGTGACATATATCTTTCCAAGTTACTTTTAATGCGTTCTTCTTGCAATCGATATTCATGAAATCGGATATTTTCAATAGCATTAGCAGCCTGAGATGCGATCGCTGTCAATAATTTTAAATCACTAGCGTTATAGGAGACAGGTTTAGTGCTAAATAGCACAATAAAACCGATAATCCGGTTTTGATGTTTGAGAGGCGAAAACAAAAGAGCCGATATTTGGGAAGCCATGAACGCCAAGCGAAAATCATAGGCGAGATTATTGATAATTTCCGGCTGTAAAAAATCAAAAATAGCCTCGGAAATTTTCTCGGATAAGGGATAACTAAGTTGAGAACATTCCCCAGCAACTACAATCATTTCACACTGTTGATTTTGTTCATCATCCTGATGACAATTAATCACAAAACCCCCAGTAGCTCGAATAGCTTGCATAGCTTCTTGTAAAATCAGTAAAGCCAAAGATTTATGATCCAAAACCGCACTCAATTTTTCCGAAATTCGGTAAAGTAGATTAATTTCCTTATACCTTTCCAAGGTTTCATGAGCCAAAGTTTTGCGTTCCCATTCTCGATTAACTAAATAAGTCAGTAGAGAAGCCACTGTAGCGGCTTCTTTATCGCCTTCGACCCAACCAATAGATTGATTATGAAGTAAAATCGGATAAGTTTCTGTATGGAGTGCTTGAAGGTCACCCAATAGACAATTACCCTCGTGGTCAAAAATAGAAATTGAGCCACTATTTAACTTAAGAATTTCATCGATAATTGAGGCAATCTCAGGAAAACGCAAAATTTGTTTAAGTTTAATCTTCATGGTTGCCACAGGAGTCTTCTAACAAAAATAGAAATATATTAGCTAGTTCTTTTTCAAACTTCAAACTACTAACCAAATTATACTTTTTGGAAAATTCAGCATTAGCAATCACCAAATCTGGTTTTATGGCTCGAATTTGAGGTAAAAACTCTTCCTGTGTTTGAGTCTGAGATACAATATAACCTTGAGTTTTTAGGACTTCATTTAAAATCTCAAGGGTGGAAATATCGCGATCGACAATTAACACCCGTTTAGGAGACTCTCCACGAGCAAACAAAGATTTAACTTCTTGTAATAAAGTTTCTTGAGCCACTGGCTTAGTTAGGTATTTATCAACCCCTACCTGATAGCCACGACTAACTGAGTCATCAGCGGAGACAACCAAAATAGGAATATGCTGAGTTTCCGGGTCATGTTTTAAAATAGCCGCCACATCAAAACCATTAATCTCCGGCATAATAATATCAAGAATTACTAAATCTGGTGGATTTTGTTTAATTTGACTAATGGCTTCTCGACCATCTTTCGCCAAGCGGACATTATAGCCTTCCGCATCTAATTCTTGACGCAATAACTCTCTAATACTTGGGTCATCATCCACGATTAAAATAGTCTTTTTATGTTCTCCTATGGACTGATTATCCTGATGTTTTTCATTAGTTAGGTGATTAATTAAAGATTGCAAATCAAGAGTTTTAACAGCGTTTTGGATATCTTGGTCATCAGGTAAAGGCAAGGTAAAATAGAAGGTACTACCCACTCCCACCTGACTTTCTACCCAAATCGACCCGCCGTGATGCTGGATAATTTCTTGGCAAATTGGCAAGCCTAAACCAGTTCCTTGCGGTTTATTAGTTAGGGTATTACCTACCTGTTTAAACTTCTCGAAAACCTGTTCTCTATCAGCAGCATCAATACCACAACCTGTGTCTTTTACGGACACTTTAATCGCGGACTTGACCGCCATTAATTTTAATGTTACATTGCCTGTTTCTGTGAATTTTACAGCATTAGAAATTAAGTTAATAAAAACCTGCATTAATTTATCATTGTCTCCCATAATATCGGGGAGATTGTCCGGCATATTTACAATTAATTTAATTGGCTTGTTATTAAATAAAGAAGTAGTGGCAGATATGGCTCGTTCTACTACGGTTTTGATAGATAAGGGTTCTATATGCCATTCGGTCTTACCAGCTTCCATTTTGGCAATATCAAGCACATCATTAATTAGATTGGTTAATCGTATGCCTTCTGAAACAATAATATCTACATTACTAGCGACTTGATTAACGGCTCTATTGATTTTTGTGTCATCAGTTTTAATGAAGGGTAAAATCACATCATCCAGTTTTTTCTGAATCAATTTAGCAAACCCCAAAACAGAGGTTAAAGGTGTTCTTAATTCGTGGGATACGGTGGAGATAAAATCAGTTTTCATCCGATCTATTTCTTTTTCAGCGGTAATATCCCTAAATAATACCACTGAACCAATATATATTAATTCTTCTGAACCTGATGGGGAAGATACCTGTTTAAGTACACCCTTAGCGACGGCTTGACCAATGCGATCGCCTTCTAATTTGACTTCCCCTTGGAAAGCATCCAGAGGTTGAGCCTTAGACTGCAAAAGCAAATTCAGCACATCCCCACTAAAGGCTTCGCTGCACAATTTACCCCGTATATCTAAATCTCCCAAAGCAAACAAATTAGCCAAAGCCGGATTAGTGCGAGTAATTTTACCTTCAGCATCAGTAACTAACAATCCATCAGCAATGTGGTCAATAATTGAAGTCAGATTAGCCAAAGTTTCCTGAAGTTCAACGGTAGCCATTTTCACCCTCTCTTCTAAATATTTATTAGCATCAGATAACTGTTGATTAAACTCTTTAATGTCAGTAATCATCTGATTAAAAGTCCGAGCCAAAATCCCAATTTCGTCTTGAGTTAAAACGGGTGCTTGACAGTCAAAATTGCCATCAGAAACCTTTAAAGCAGTCTCAGTAATTGCCAGAATAGGTTGAGTAATTTTGCGAGTTAACAGATATACAGCAATCAACAGTAAACTGATAGAAGTCAACCCTAGCAACAAGATATCTTTAGCGAGGCGATTAGCGGGAGCAAAGGCTTCTTTTTGTTCCATTTCGGCAATCAAAGCCAAATTTTGCTCTTCCAACCAGGTATATACCCCAATCACGGGAATACCATCATAATTGCGATAAATACCCTCTCCGGTTTCTCCCCGCAAAGCTGCATCAATTCCGGGACTGCTAACAGCTTGGATCAGTTTTTCTTCTCCGATTTGGTGACTAGAAATCAAAGCGCTTTGGCTTTCTAAACGACCGACTAAATAAGTTTCGCCACTGTTTCCCAAACCCGCCCTTTTTCGGATAATTTCATCGATACTATTCAGGTTTAAATCTATGGCAATGACAGCTATACGTTGATTTTCTGGGGTTAAATTAATATTGTTGGTTGATTGCACTAATTGTTGGAGGGTGGCGCGATCGGGTTGTCCAGTTACTGGCAGTCCATAGGCATTTTGAGCGTCTTGGATGGCTGTTTCGGTTTCCACGCCCCATATATTGTCAATGGAACCATTATAAAAGCCTCCGTTAGCCAACAGGGTTTGAATAGCAATGATATTATCTGACTCTGGTATATCCAGGGTGGCGCTAGTGGAAGACCTAGGACTAAAAACCGGGGAGGCTAGGGTGACCATGGGTCGCCCAGTTTTGGTGGAGGTGTAAAAATTAGGACGGACTCGATCGCCTGACTCTATACTTTCAAAATAGGTGGTAGTATTGCCTAGCGGTTGATAGTTTCCGATAGTGGTGGGGTCAGTAGAATAGATGATAATTCCAGCGGTGGTCAGTAGAGAAATGCGATCAATTTCGGGCTTGAGGGCGAGGATTTGAGTTAATTCTTGGTTGATTATCTCTTGAGCTTGAGATTTTTGGGCTTCTGTGGCGTTGGGGTCTACCAGAATTGCGGCTTGAGTCCTGACGGTTAAGTTACTAGCGGTGGCTAGGGTTTCTCGCCGTTGAGTTTCTGCCCATTTGTTGACCTGATGGGCTTTGAGGGAAGTAGCTACCTGCAATCTCTCAAAAACTGATTGTTGCAGGGACTCCCGCGCGCGAATGTTAACAGTAAAGCTAACCAGCCCAACGGTGACACCGGACAGTAAGAAAAAGTAACCCACCAATTTTGACAGTAGGCTTTGATTGAGGAGTTTCATCTGTTTACCTCTCGCTATAACCTGATTTGGGTTAGCATGGTGGGCTGTGGACTATTATTGCTCCCACTTGGTGAAAATAGCCTCAATTTCAGCGATCGCCCGATCCGCTGCCTGTTCTGGTGAGATACCATCAGCTACAATAGCACGGATAACCTGACCCCAAATATTATCCGATAGCACTTGAGAATAAGCCGGATTAAATGATTGTGCAAATGGCCTAGCTTGCTGATATTGCTGAACAGACGCTGAAATATGCGGATCTTCGGGATTTGTCCAAAATGGATCTTCTAATAGTTTTGGCATTACCGGAAAATAGCGTCCTTGGGCACCCTGAAGATAGGAACCTAAGTTCTCTGGTTGAATTAGATAGGATAGTAGACTTTTGGCTTGTTCGTGATTGGGGGACTCTTTAAATATAACAACCATTTTGACACTGGAAACGGAATTAAGGCGATCGCCATTTAGTGTGTTGGGCCAGTCTATGGTGACTAAATCTTGAAAATAGGTCTGGGTATCCTGACGCTGGGAACCGGGAATTGATAGGGATGGATTAGCGGTTAAAATTGAATTTCGACTCAGGAAAGAGATGTTATTATCAGGATTTGCCCAGTCGATGGCACTAGGGGGAACATAGCCATCTTTATAAAGGTTGGTGTATTCGGTCAGGGCGTTAATCAAGCCTTGACGCACCCGGGGTTCCCTAACTTGCAGTTTTCCTGTGGGGCTAATTAATTGTACATTGTGGGCTGTTAAAAATTGCTCAAAGGTGAAGTAGGTATCACTGGCGGCGGGGGACATGGGGAAACCAAAGGCATAGATATTTTGCTGACCCTGGGAACGTAATTCGTCTTGAATGTCTTTCCAAAATTGCCAAAATCCCTCCCAGTCTTGAGGAATGCGATCGCTACTAAATCCCGCTTGTGCTACTAGGGGTTTCCAGTAGTGAATATGAATAGTTTGCTGGCTGAGGGGGGCTGCATATTTTCCGGTTTGTCCAGTTTCGGCGTTTTTGTATGCTACCGATTCTAGGGCTTGCGGATCGTAAATGCTTCGCAGAGGATTAATTATATCGGATAGATCAACCAGTTGATTATCCCACGCTAAACTAGGTATTAAGGTTTCGACTTTGCCCGTGCTAAACAACAGGTCGGGAAGATTAACTGCAGCGATCGCATTCTGGGTTTCTGTCAGCATATCTCCATCACTGTAGAACGTCAATTCTACCCGATTTCCGGTCTCATTTTCCCACTCCCTTACTAATCTCTCGATTTCTTGAGTTTCTTCTGGATAAAACCCCTGTTGCCACCAAACCCTAAATGTCCTATCCCTAGCACCAGAACCCACAGACGATGGGGAGGTGTTACAGGTCACTACCCCTAATGATAATAAGAATAGGAGACCATACTTAATAAATTCTTGGCGTGTTTGCATGGTAAAATACTACCTACAACTATTGTGGAAACTTATCTCATAACTGTATCCAATTTTACCACGGAATCTATTAAGATTATCAACATTTGATCAGTTGACTGGATACGATAGCTGCTGGGGATTATCCCTAATTATTTAGTGAAGTTATCTTAACAGATATTAAGATATATAAAAATGGATGGTTACTGAATTTTAACCAACTGTCGAATTTCGATTAAATTAATGTTAATCATGTTCCTGGTCTTCCTCATCATCGGGGCGAGATTTTCGAGACTTGTTAAACCTTTTATTTTTGATGGCAATATCTTCATTCATAGTCCGAATTAACCAATAACTCGCAGCCAAAGCTAAACTCGCACCTGCCAAAGCCACCACATCTATTTTTTGATATTTATTGGTGTCAAAAATGATAATCTTTCGGGAGACAGCAATTAAAGCTGTCACCACGACTAACTCAACTTGAACAATATGCTTTTTTAAATAAGCCGTGATATTTTCCAACAACTCCAAAGCAATTAAAATATTCAAGAATAGCCCAAAAATCTCGATTAAAGTGGCATCAAAAAACCCGGTTGGTTTGGAGGTAAATAAATCCGTCAACAACACCCGAATCAAATCAACCAGAGAAACGATGATCACCAAAATTAAAGCCACCGACAAAATTTTAGAGACGCAATTCTCTACCCAGTGAATCATCCCTAAAAAATTCTCGTCTTTAAACTGATTTAAAAATCTGAGAAACCTTTTTTTAAACATTGATTAATTTCTGATATAATGGGGAAATTTAGGAGTTAGTATTCCTGTTTAATTCGGCATTGTCTTGGGGCTGATAGTCGATTAATTGGCGGGCATTTTCAATGTCCCAAATCCGATTAGTATTGTTAGAAACCCCATAAAAAATCTGAAAACCCAAATCTTGATGATCTAGGGATTTTTGCACCAATTGCGCCAAATCTCTGGGACTACACCAAGTTTTCCAACTGCGATCGCTATTAGGATATGGCAAAAACGAACCAATCCGCAAGCAAATAATCGACATCCCATATTGGTCTACAAAAAACTGCGCCAACGCCTCCCCAAAAGCCTTACCAACCCCATATAAAGAATCAGGTCTCACCACCATTTCCGGGGTGATATCCGACTCCCCAATCACTTCTCGCCACCCGGAAACATGATTACTACTAGCATAAATTAACTGCTTTATCCCCACTCGTCTCGCCGCCTCAAACACATTATAAGTTCCCGCAATTCCCCCCTGATAGACATCTTCCCAAGGCTGTTGTACGTCTGGGTTACTCGCCAGATGAATTACCCCATCAACCCCCTCCATAGCCTGGGAGACCGCCTCAAAATCAGCAATATCCGCTATGATGACCTCATCAGCATCAGAAATCGGTTTAAGATCCAAACATCGGAATTGATAACAGCCAGCTAACAATTCTCGAAGCGATCGGCCAATTTGTCCAGCCGCACCCGTAATCAGAACCTTTCGCATTTCCCTTGTCAACCAGTCAAATCCAGTCTATTCTAGCATTAACCTGTCATGATTTTAACTATATTAGAAAATCCAATTGTTAGATTATACATCAATTTAATTGGCTGGGCTTTACTAGGATTTATACTCGGTAAAAAACTCCCCGCTAGTACATCTAAGTATTTAGGCCAGTTTCTCTATTGGATTGGTGTTCCCCTCGGCATCATTGCCTTTATGCGGGGAGTTGATATCTCTGGATATATTTGGATTTCCCCTATTGCTGGATGGGTTGCCATATTGGTTGGGGCAATTTTTGCGCGTTTTTGGATGGAATTAGAAATCAGTGATGAACGCATTAAAGCCATAGCTTCAGGTATGGTTGACCCCCGCCATGTAAAACCAGATCAACCCATCCCAGAAACCGCCTGGACTCAACCAACCCAAGGCAGTTTTTTACTAGCTATGATGGTAGGAAATACCTCTTATTTAGGGTTTCCTGTAGTCCTGTCTTTAATTGGTCCTGAATACTTTTTATGGGCGGTTCTTTATAACACCCTCGCCACCAGTCCCGGACTCCACGGCATCGGCTATATGATTTCGGCTAATTATGGGAATAATCCCCTAGCACAACGTCGTAAAAATCCACTACAAATTATTTTTGGAAATCCGGCTTTATGGAGTTTTGGGTTTGGCTTTTTTTTCCGCCATGTTCCCCTTCCAGACCTGGCAGAAAATGCTTTAAGAACTTCGGCTTGGTCTATTGTTACCTTAGCTATTATTATGATTGGCATTCAACTTAGCCAATTAGGGAAACTGCAAAAATTCAGCCAAGCCTTGATTTGTCTAGCCATTAAAATGATTGTGGTTCCCTTGGTAGTAGGTACAGGTTTGATGTTTTTTGGAGTGACAGGTTTACCCAGATTAGCGATTGTTCTCCAAATGGCTATGCCGCCTTCTATTGCTACGGTAATTTATGCGATCGCCTATGGTCTGGATAAGGATTTATCCGTAGCTACGGTGGCTTTAGGTTCGGTGGGTTTATTAATGACAATACCTATGTGGTTATGGCTATTTTCGCCTTAAAATTAAATCGGTAGCATGGTAAACAATAGCATCAAATTCTGAGGTTTCTAAACTGGCTGGGTCGCGATAACCTAAATTAATGCGATCGCACATTTTCTCATCAATATATTCTGATGCTAAAAATACCTTAATTCGCTGTAAATGCTGACCCACCCGAATTAAATGACTAGCCACTAGGGGATTATTTAACTCTCCCGAATTAACCCATTTTTTCACCTGTTCAGGAATAGCATAACCGAATTGATTAATAATATCGCCGTGGGTGGCAGAAATCCCCTCAGCTAACCTTCCTCTCACCACCAAAATTCCCCCATCTCTGACAATATCTGCACAGTTATAAACCGCTTTAGCAGCCTGCCAAAAATCCGCACTTTTATCATCCACAATAGCCAGCAATTTATCGCAGGGTTCAACAGTTTTTAAAAACAATTTAGCACTAAGTGCGGCCGCCTGACGATAGGAAGATTGTAAATCACCCACAAACACATCAACAATACCAGTGGGAAGGGTAACAAAGTTAACCGAAACCAAAGTAGCCGGAAATGCTTGAGTAGCTAACTCCCCCACTTGCGCTAATATATCCCTAATGGGATTATCCACTTTTGCCATAATTTCTTCCGTAGGGAACAGATTACTTTTCCAGTGGGTGTAATCAATTATGGCTTGATTAGCAATTCCCGGACAAAGATATTTTGTCCCCCCAGAAAATCCCACAACTCGATGAGGAAATACACTCCCAAAACACATCACGACATCCTGATTAATCATCACCCTATTTAACTTGACAGTGACCCCATCAATTACGCCAATTTCGACTAAATGACTATCATCAAAGGCATGATGATTTAACAGGTTAATATTTTCAGCTTCCCTAGGGGATATTCCCAATTTATTGAGCATTTCTGTCTCGGTCATCGGTCGATGAGTTCCCAAGGCAAATATTACGGAAATCTCCGGGGATGAATGTCTGTGCAGAAACCTTAATAATTGGGGGAAAAATAGGTTAATAGGTGTGGAACGGGTGACATCTTCACAGATAATCAGAAGGCGATCGTACTGTTGATTTAGGGATAATAAATAATCGGTGATTTTGCCGATAATGGCATCAACCGAAATCAGCTCAACTGGTTCTAGGGTGATAATTTTCATATTGATTTGAATCTCAGCAATTAGCGCCATCATACCATCAACAATAGTAGGTTGGGTGCAACCCAACCCTATCAATCAACCCCTTCTCTACCCCCTCACCCAACCCGCCCCAAATCACCTGTTTCAGCCATCCTTAAAAAAACTCCCAAAATCCCAGGTTTTCCCCTTGACAAATCCCCCAAATTGACCTACCATTAAAGAATGGGAATCTGTGCCGACATATATATGGGTTTATTCAGATAGTCAATCCATCAACAATAGTAGTTGGGTGCAACCCAACCCCCTGTCAATTTGACTGGTGGGGAAAACCATGGTGGCGTTGGGTTTCGCTGCGCTACACCCAACCTACTTATGGGAAACTGTGAAGACATATATATGGGTTTATTCAGATAGTCAATCCATCAACAATAGTAGGTTGGGTGCAACCCAACCCCCTGTCAATTTGACTGGTGGGGAAAACCATGGTGGCGTTGGGTTTCGCTGCGCTACACCCAACCTACTTCTGGGAAACTGTGAAGACATATATATGGGTTTATTCAGATAGTCAATCCATCAACAATAGTAGGTTGGGTGCAACCCAACCCCCTGTCAATTTGACTGGTGGGGAAAACCATCGTGGCGTTGGGTTTCGCTGCGCTACACCCAACCTACTTCTGGGAAACTGTGAAGACATATATATGGGTTTATTCAGATAGTCAATCCATCAACAATAGTAGGTTGGGTGCAACCCAACCCCCTGTCAATTTGACTGGTGGGGAAAACCATGGTGGCGTTGGGTTTCGCTGCGCTACACCCAACCTACTTCTGGGAAACTGTGAAGACATATATATGGGTTTATTCAGATAGTCAATCCATCAACAATAGTAGGTTGGGTGCAACCCAACCCCCTGTCAATTTGACTGGTGGGGAAAACCATGGTGGCGTTGGGTTTCGCTGCGCTACACCCAACCTACTTCTGGGAAACTGTGAAGACATATATATGGGTTTATTCAGATAGTCAATCCATCAACAATAGTAGGTTGGGTGCAACCCAACCCCCTGTCAATTTGACTGGTGGGGAAAACCATCGTGGCGTTGGGTTTCGCTGCGCTACACCCAACCTACTTCTACTTCTGGGAAACTGTGAAGACATATATATGGGTTTATTCAGATAGTCAATCCATCAACAATAGTAGGTTGGGTGCAACCCAACCCCCTGTCAATTTGACTGGTGGGGAAAACCATCGTGGCGTTGGGTTTCGCTGCGCTACACCCAACCTACTTCTGGGAAACTGTGAAGACATATATATGGGTTTATTCAGATAGTCAATCCATCAACAATAGTAGGTTGGGTGCAACCCAACCCCCTGTCAATTTGACTGGTGGGGAAAACCATGGTGGCGTTGGGTTTCGCTGCGCTACACCCAACCTACTTCTGGGAAACTGTGAAGACATATATATGGGTTTATTCAGATAGTCAATCCATCAACAATAGTAGGTTGGGTGCAACACAACCCCCTGTCAATTTGACTGGTGGGGAAAACCATGGTGGCGTTGGGTTTCGCTGCGCTACACCCAACCTACTTATGGGAAACTGTGAAGACATATATATGGGTTTATTCAGATAGTCAATCCATCAACAATAGTAGGTTGGGTGCAACCCAACCCCCTGTCAATTTGACTGGTGGGGAAAACCATGGTGGCGTTGGGTTTCGCTGCGCTACACCCAACCTACTTCTGGGAAACTGTGAAGACATATATATGGGTTTATTCAGATAGTCAATCCATCAACAATAGTAGGTTGGGTGCAACCCAACCCCCTGTCAATTTGACTGGTGGGGAAAACCATGGTGGCGTTGGGTTTCGCTGCGCTACACCCAACCTACTTCTGGGAAACTGTGAAGACATATATATGGGTTTATTCAGATAGTCAATCCATCAACAATAGTAGGTTGGGTGCAACCCAACCCCCTGTCAATTTGACTGGTGGGGAAAACCATGGTGGCGTTGGGTTTCGCTGCGCTACACCCAACCTACTTCTGGGAAACTGTGAAGACATATATATGGGTTTATTCAGATAGTCAATCCATCAACAATAGTAGGTTGGGTGCAACACAACCCCCTGTCAATTTGACTGGTGGGGAAAACCATGGTGGCGTTGGGTTTCGCTGCGCTACACCCAACCTACTTATGGGAAACTGTGAAGACATATATATGGGTTTATTCAGATAGTCAATCCATCAACAATAGTAGGTTGGGTGCAACCCAACCCCCTGTCAATTTGACTGGTGGGGAAAACCATGGTGGCGTTGGGTTTCGCTGCGCTACACCCAACCTACTTCTGGGAAACTGTGAAGACATATATATGGGTTTATTCAGATAGTCAATCCATCAACAATAGTAGGTTGGGTGCAACCCAACCCCCTGTCAATTTGACTGGTGGGGAAAACCATGGTGGCGTTGGGTTTCGCTGCGCTACACCCAACCTACTTCTGGGAAACTGTGAAGACATATATATGGGTTTATTCAGATAGTCAATCCATCAACAATAGTAGGTTGGGTGCAACTCAACCCCCTGTCAATTTGACTGGTGGGGAAAACCATGGTGGCGTTGGGTTTCGCTGCGCTACACCCAACCTACTTCTGGGAAACTGTGAAGACATATATATGGGTTTGGGGAGCATAAAGGCGATCGCATTTTACAGCCCATCTCATAACCAAGTAGCTAAACCGAAAGCCGCCCAACCATCACCTACGCCCAACCGAAGATATTATCATCTTCTAAACTCACATTAGTAACCCCTTCCAGGATACCCACAAGTTGGTCAGAACCCGCTTCATAAATAGCAGTACCATCATTAAATCCGTTGGGTATTGACCCAATTTCATAGTCATCAGGGCTACCCAGCAAAACCACCATATCCTGATTTACCTGAAAGTCAGTTACTATGCTGTAACCTTCTCCCGGAAGCATCACCAAAGTATCATTTCCCTCCCCTCCCACCAGAGTATCCGCACCTTTTGCACCTCCAAATAGGATATCATTACCCTCGTCTCCAAACAAAATCTGATTACCATTACCTGCTACCAACGTATCATTCCCCTGACCACCATAAATAGAATCATTACCGTCGCCTCCAAATAGGATATCATCATCCTTATTTCCCAATAGCATATCATCCCCCTCCCCAGCAACTAGGATATCATTACCCTGACCACCAAAGAGAGTATTATTTCCCTGGGAAACCTGGAGCAAATCATCACCTTGAAAACCCAGCAAAGTTTCATCAGATGCCGTCCCGATAATTACATCATTCTGGTCACTACCAAACCATTGATTAGGCACAGGTTGAGTAATCGAGCCTTGATTCTCCCCTGGCAAAACTCCCGTAATTTGAGGCGGGAAACTCTCGAAATTAATGACTTGATGAATTTCTGGTCTCCCCGGTGTGTCAGTACCATCTACTATCAACCTACTGATAAAGGCATCTAACCCACCATTATTGGTTTGTCCATCTAGGTCGCCCGAAGTCCAGCCCGCCACATAAATCGACCCATCACTACCCGTGGTCAGGGCTGATGCCTCCTCAGTCCTATGGGTTCCCAACAGGCGCGTCCAGTCTTTAGTGCCATCAGGCTGGAACCTGCTGATAAAGGCATTAGCACCACTACTATTGGTTTGTCCATCTAGGTCGCCCGCAGTATAGCCGGCCACATAAATCGAGCCATCACTACCGGTGGTCAGGGCTGATGCCCGGTCAGTCCTAGGGGTTCCCAACAGGCGAGTCCAGTCTTGAGTGCCATCAGGCTGGAACCTGCTGATAAAGGCATCTTCCCTACCACTATGGGTTTGTCCGTCTAGGTTGCCCCAAGTCCAGCCCGCCACATAAATCGAGCCATCACCAGCGGTGGTCAGGGCATGAGCCACGCCCCTACCACTGGTTCCCAACAGGCGCGTCCAGTCTTGAGTGCCATCAGGCTGGAACCTACTGATAAAGGCATCAGAAAGACCACTATTGGTTTGTCCATCTAGGTCGCCATAAGTATAGCCGGCCACATAAATAGACCCATCACTACCGGTGGTCAGGGCATTAGCCCCGTCCCAACCACTGGTTCCCAACAGGCGCGTCCAGTCTTGAGTGCCATCAGGCTGAAACCTGCTGATAAAGGCATCGCGCTCACCACTATTGGTTTGTACATCTAGGTCGCCCGCAGTATAGCCGGCCACATAAATCGAGCCATCACTACCGGTGGTCAGGGCATGAGCCCCGTCAAAACTACTGCTTCCCAACAGGCGCGTCCATTCTTTAGTGCCATCAGGTTGGAACCTACTGATAAAGGCCTCAAACTCAGCATTATTGGTTTGTCCATCTAGGTCGCCCCCAGTCGTGCCGGCCACATAAATCGAGCCATCAAGGCCAGTGGTCAGGGCTGATGCCCGGTCCAAATGACTGGTTCCCAACAGGCGCGTCCAGGCTTTAGTGCCATCAGGCTGGAACCTGGTGATAAAGGCATCATAAAGACCACTATTGGTTTGTCCGCCTAGGTCGCCATAAGTATAGCCCGCCACATAAATCGAGCCATCACTACCGGTGGTCAGGGCATTAGCCTTGTCCTCCTCACTGGTTCCCAAAAGGCGCGTCCACCCGAACTCTGGCGGCGCGGACATCTGTACTGCTACTGGGTCTCCTTCTACCCCACTTAATCCCAGTGGGGGCATGAAATTCTGAGAATCTGATGATTCAAAAATATGGAATATTTCGCTAGTATTGTTCATTAGGATATCCCCTCCAATGGAGCCATGAAGATTTCATACCTGATTGGTATTTACATGGCTCACGACAATTATACTTGGCTCCCCATATAACCTCCCACCGGACTTGTTGAAAAAATGCGATCGCACCCTTTCCCAGAACTCCATCAACCCGCCCCCAATCAACAGTTTAGGCAATCCTAAAAACATTCTAAAAATCTCAGTTTTTCTCTTGACAAATACCGGAGCTTGACCTACCATTAAAGAATGGGAATCCGTGCCGACATATATATGGGTTGATTCAGATAGTCAATCCATCAACAATAGTAGGTTGGGTGCAACCCAACCCTATCAATCAACCCCTTCTCTACCCCCTCACCCAACCCTCCCCAAATCACCCGTTTTAGCCATCCTTAAAAAAACTCCCAAAATCTCAGGTTTTCCCTTTGACAAATACCCGAACTTGACCTACCATTAAAGAATGGGAATCCGTGCCGACATATATAGTGGATTTCTCAGACCATAAATAAGTGGGGTCAAATAGCCTTCAACCCCACCTGATAAATAGGAACTTAATTCCCCAGAATTAAACTACAAAGAAATCCTCAACCGGAATCTCCCCGAAACCTGGTAAATCCCCCGTATATCCAGTGATATTTATCACCAAATCATTCCGGGGCTGAAAACCAGGAACATTATCATTAATCACCAGATAAGTGCCGCGAATATCCCCATGGGTCGCCCTGACCAATGCAGCACTATTAGGTTCTAATCGCTGTCGTCCGGCTTGTCCGCCATCAGCATTACCAAATACCTGATTAACCAGCCTTCGCAGGTTAGGAGCATTGCTATTTCGAGCGCGGGTAAAATTCTCAGGAGCCCCGATATCCCGTCCGCGTCGGTTCAGCAGGTCAATTTTATCAGTACCGATGTCAAAATCTGTAATATGGTCAGGAGCCGCTACCCTCGACTCTCCCAACCCGAACACAAAGATATCAGCACCAGGACCACCGTTAAGGGTGTCGTTACCAGCACCACCGATTAAAGTATCACGACCCCCACCACCAACGAGGCTGTCATTTCCCAGACCTCCATCTAAAAAGTCATTACCTTTTCCACCGATTAAAGTATCATTACCTGCTAATCCATAGATGGTGTTATTATCAGGGGTTCCTCGCAATAAATCATTGCCACGAGTACCCCTAATTGTTTCTGGTTCCGGTGTGGGTTCTGGTGTTTCAGCACCATCTATTGTCAACTTGGCGATAAAGGCATTATAGTGGCAACTACCATTGGTTTGTTCACCTAGGTCGCCCCCAGCATAGCCCGCCATATAAATTGCTCCATCCCTACCCGTGGTCAGGGCATAAGCCATGTCATCCCCATTACTGCTTCCCAACAGGCGCGTCCAGTCTTTACTACCATTGGACTGGAACTTGGCGATAAAGGCATCATCCCTACCACCACTATGGGTTTGTCCATCTAGGTTGCCAAAAGTCTCGCCCGCCACATAAATAGACCCATCACTACCCGTGGTCAGGGCATAAGCCCCGTCCCAACTACTGGTTCCCAACAGGCGCGTCCAGTCTTTAGTGCCATCAGGCTGGAACTTGGTGATAAAGGCATCAGCATCACCACTATGGGTTTGTCTATCTAGGTTGCCTTGAGTCGAACCCGCCACATAAATCGACCCATCCCTACCTGTGGTCAGGGCATCACCCACGTCAATGTCACTGGTTCCCAACAGGCGCGTCCAGTCTTTAGTGCCATCAGGCTGGAACTTGGTGATAAAGGCATCCCACACACCACTATTGGTTTGTCCATCTAGGTCGCCCAAAGTCCCACCCGCCACATAAATCGACCCATCACTACCGGTGGTCAGGGCATAAGCCCCGTCCCTATCACTGGTTCCCAACAGGCGTGTCCACTCTTTAGTGCCATCAGGCTGGAACTTGGTGATAAAGGTATCAGCGTCACCACTATTGGTTTGTCCATCTAGGTTGCCTTCAGTATAGCCCGCCACATAAATCGACCCATCACTACCGGTGGTCAGGGCATTAGCACTGTCCCAATCACGGCTTCCCAACAGGCGCGTCCAGGCTTTAGTGCCATCAGGCTGGAACTTGGTGATAAAGGCATCCTGCCAGCCACTATTGGTTTGCCCATCTAGGTCGCCCCCAGTATAGCCCGCCACGTAAATCGACCCATCCCTACCAGTGGTCAGGGCATTAGCCCCGTCCCTATCACGGCTTCCCAACAGGCGTGTCCAGTCTTTAGTGCCATCAGGCTGGTACTTGGTGATAAAGATATCAGCGTCACCACTATAGGTTTGTCCGTCTAGGTTGCCTTCAGTATAGCCCGCCACATAAATAGACCCATCCCTACCAGTGGTCAGGGCATAAGCCTCATCATCCAAACGGGTTCCCAACAGGCGCGTCCAGGCGAACTCTGGCGACCCTGACATCTGTACTGCTACTGGTTCTCCTTCTACCCAGATTAACCCCCAATCATTCTGATTCCTTAACCCAGTGATATCAGATTCACTCAACGCTTCCCCATTCACTAACCGCATAAATAACTCTCCCTCATCTCCAGGGGAGTCAATTTCGTTTAGCTGAGAATCCAGATAATGCCCGAATTCCTCGGTTATCACATCCACCAGTTTCTCACTGTGAATGATGGCATCGGATAAATACACCCTACCCGTCACTGAGTCAAAAGCCCCATCAGCACCATTCATCGAGGTAGCCGAAAGCACTATCATCTCTGGTGTGTCTCCCTGAGTGAAAGCCTCAATGATGGTCGCACCTAATTCCACATCCGTAGATGCACCGAAAGCTGTTTGTAAATCTGCCTGAAAATTAGCCGAGGCGAGAAACTCTGTTAATTGCTGGTTAACCTGAGTTAATGCTGCTGTCAGTGGCAGCAAGGGATGGGGAGAATCTGATGATTCGCCAATATCGGACATTTCGCTAGTATTGTTCATTAGGGTATCCCCTCTCCAATGGAGCCATGGGAATTGCACACCTGATTGGTATTTACATGGCTAACGACAATTATACTTAGCTTCCCATATAATCTCCCACACGAATTGTTAAAAAAAGGCGATCGCACCCTTTCCCAGAACTACCTAAAACTCTAAAAATTCCAGGTTTTTCCCTTGACAAATACCGGAAATTGACCTACCATTACAGAATGGGAATCTGTGCCGAAATATATATGGGTTTATTCAGATAGTCAATCAGGTTCACCTATTAGTAACTCAACCCCCCTGTCAATTTAACTGCTGGATAAAACCATCGTGGCGTTGGGTTTCGCTGCGCTACACCCAACCTACTTCTGGGAAACTGTGCCGACATATATATGGGTTTATTCAGATAGTCAATCCATCAACAATAGTAGGTTGGGTGCAACCCAACCCCCTGTCAATTTAACTGGTTGATAAAACCATCGTGGCGTTGGGTTTCGCTGCGCTACACCCAACCTACTTCTGGGAAACTGTGCAGATATATATAGGTTTGGGGAGCATAAAGGCGATCGCACTTTTCCAAACACTCCCTAAAACCCCAAAAATCCTAGGTTTTCCCCTTGACAAATACCCGAACTTGACCTACCATTAAAGAATGGGAATCCGTGCCGACATATATAGTGGATTTCTCAGACCATAAATAAGTGGGGTCAAATAGCCTTCAACCCCACCTGATAAATAGGAACTTAATTCCCCAGGATTAAACTACAAAGAAATCCTCAACCGGAATCTCCCCGAAACCTGGTAAATCCCCCGTATATCCAGTGATATTTATCACCAAATCATTCCGGGGCTGAAAACCAGGAACATTATCATTAATCACCAGATAAGTGCCGCGAATATGACGATTAGTTGCTCTCACCAATGCAGCACTGTTAATTCCTAATGGTTGGTCGCCTTCTCGGTCTCCATTGGCATCTTTAAATACCTGATTAATCACAGCCGGTAGACGGCGACCCTTATTATTAGCAGCACGGGTCAATCTCCTGGGGGGATTCATTTCCTCCCCGTCCTGTTTCAGTAGGTCAATTTTATCAGTACCGATGTCAAAATCTGTAATATGGTCAGGATAAACCCTCCTCTTTGCCTGCATTACCCTCGATTCCCCAAACCCGAACACAAAGATATCAGCACCAGGACCACCGGTGAGAATATCTTGACCCGCACCACCGTTGAGGGTGTCGTTACCAGCACCACCGATTAAAGTATCACGACCCCCACCACCAACAAGGCTGTCATTTCCCGGACCTCCATCTAAATAATCATTACCAAAGCCCCCCATCAGGGTGTCGTCTCCACCTAGTCCCTTAATCGTGTCGTGACCGTCTAATCCCAATAGCAAATCGGCATCGCGGGTTCCGGTTAAAGTATCATTGCCAGCAGTGCCTCGAATCGGAACAACTGAGTCAGGCGCAGCGGTCTCAAATTTAATGATATAAGAAGTACCCATACTTCCGGTAGAAACCAGGTCAGCAGTACCGTCCCCGTTAATATCTATGCGGCCAGAGAAACCACCTCTAGCATAGACATTCCCAGCATCATCTACGGCGATACCATTGCCAGAGCCCCAATTTCTTTCCCCAATACTTTCTGCCCAAACCAAAGTACCATCACCGTTGAATTTGGCAATATAGGCACCCTCTTCCCATCCCGCAGAAACCAGGTCAGCAGTGCCGTCCCCGTTGATATCTATGCTGCCAGAGAAACTACCTGTAGCGTAGACATTCCCAGTACCATCTACGGCGATACCAGGGTCGATGTTAAAGGGTCCGCCCCAATTATTTAGCTCAATGCTTTGTGCCCAAACCAAAGCACCATCACGGTTGAATTTGGCAATATAGGTATCCTCCGCCCATCCCGCCGAAACCAGGTCAGCAGTGCCGTCCCCGTTAATATCTATGCTGCCAGAGAAACTACCTTTAGCATAGACATTCCCAGCACTATCTACGGCGATGCTATTGCCATAGTCGAAATAATCACTTCCGTTCCCAATACTTTCTGCCCAAACCAAAGTACCATCAGCGTTGAATTTGGCAATATAGGCATTCCCCCACCGTCCCGCCGAAACCAAGTCAGCAGTGCCGTCCCCGTTGATATCTATGCGGCCAGAAAAATCACCTGTAGCATAGACATTCCCAGCATCATCTACGGCGATACCATTGCCAGAGTCCCAATTTCTTCCCCCAATACTTTCTGCCCAAACCAAGGTACCATCACGCTTGAATTTGGCAATATAGGCATCCGTGTTTCCCGCCGAAACCAGGTCAGCAGTGCCGTCCCCGTTGATATCTATGCTGTCAGAAAAATTACCTGTAGCATAGACATTCCCAGCACCATCTACCGCGATACCATTGCCAGAGTTGTAATCACTTCCCCCAATACTTTCTGCCCAAACCAAAGTACCATCACGCTTGAATTTGGCAATATAGGCATCCGTGTTTCCCGCCGAAACCAGGTCAGCAGTGCCGTCCCCGTTAATATCTATGCTGCCCCTGAAACGACCTGTAGCATAGACATTCCCAGCACCATCTACCGCGATACCATTGCCAGAGTTGTAATCACTTCCCCCAATACTTTCTGCCCAAACCAAAGTACCATCACGCTTGAATTTGGCAATATAGGCATCCGTGTTTCCCGCCGAAACCAGGTCAGCAGTGCCGTCCCCGTTGATATCTATGCTGTCAGAAAAATTACCTGTAGCGTAGACATTCCCAGCACTATCTACGGCAATACCACTGCTAGAGTACCAATCACCTCCCCCAATACTTTGTGCCCAAGCTAAATTGTAATGGAGTACCCCACTATAGGTAGCCATCACCTCTGTAGACAATACTGGAGATGCAGATATCCCCCCAATATTGACACCTAAATTCCAACTGCCACCCCGTTGCTTATTTCCGGTTAAGCTATCGGTAGCTGCTAAGTTACTACCCAGAACTTGGTGCAGGGTGTTGACGAATTTTCGCCCTACTTTTTGGGCGGCTACTTCGCATCCGTAGAGAATCACCTGGCTACCAACACCCAAGGCTTTTCGCCATTTTTTGAACTCCGGGGTATACTTTCCTAGGGTAGCTAGGTTGACGATACTATTGCCTAAATATAGACATCCCGGAGAACCGTGGCAGAGTAGATGCAGTTGTTCAATTTCGGTTTCTGTTGCTAGAATATCGCTAATTTGTTGCACTCCATTCCCCTGGCTATCTAACACTAGCACCTGGGCGGTGGGAATCACTCCTGCTACTAACAGAGAGTAATCCTCTAGGGCGCTATCGATAATCACCAGTAGCTTGGGCTTAAACGCCTCCCTGGTGGTAGGTTCTGTTGGCTGACTGTAACTGAGCGGTTCACTATTCATAGGTATCACCTGGAAATTAGTTGCCGATAATTGGATAGCCTCTGAGTAACTCTATCAACTAAATATTAAGAAAATGTGAAGTCTTGAAACGGATATTGATAGCTTTCATTCTAACTGACTCTGGCTCTTTGAGAACTGAAAAATGATCAATATTTGTAAAGTATAATTTCCGGTAAATACCCAGGGTTATCCGTATGAAGTTAAGAAATGCGATCGCTTTTCATTTTGAGCCACTACCAGCCGACATATATGGGAGTTGGGCGACCAGGGAACAACCACCCCACCACATCAATTAATCCCCTATCAACTAACCCCTTCTCGACTCCCTCACTAAACCATCACCAATCACCAGTTTAGGCAATCCTCAAAAACACTCCCCAAATCCCAGGTTTTCCCCTTGACAAATCCCCGAACTTGACCTACCATTAAAGAATGGGAATCTGTGCCGACATATATATGGGTTGATTCAGATAGTCAATCAGGTTCACCTATTAGTAACTCAACCCCCCTGTCAATTTAACTGGTTGATAAAACCATCGCGGCGTTGGGTTTCGCTGCGCTACACCCAACCTACTTCTGGGAATCTGTGCCGACATATATATGGGTTGATTCAGATAGTCAATCAGGTTCACCTATTAGTAACTCAACCCCCTGTCAATTTGACTGGTTGATAAAACCATCGCGGCGTTGGGTTTCGCTGCGCTACACCCAACCTACTTCTGGGAATCTGTGCCGACATATATATGGGTTGATTCAGATAGTCAATCAGGTTGAGGTATTAGCGGATAAAACCATCGCGGCGTTGGGTTTCGCTGCGCTACACCCAACCTACTTCTGGGAATCTGTGAAGACATATATATGGGTTGATTCAGATAGTCAATCAGGTTGAGGTATTAGCGGATAAAACCATCGCGGCGTTGGGTTTCGCTGCGCTACACCCAACCTACTTCTGGGAATCTGTGAAGACATATATATGGGTTGATTCAGATAGTCAATCAGGTTCACCTATTAGTAACTCAACCCCCCTGTCAATTTAACTGGTTGATAAAACCATCGCGGCGTTGGGTTTCGCTGCGCTACACCCAACCTACTTCTGGGAATCTGTGCCGACATATATATGGGTTGATTCAGATAGTCAATCAGGTTGAGGTATTAGCGGATAAAACCATCGCGGCGTTGGGTTTCGCTGCGCTACACCCAACCTACTTCTGGGAATCTGTGAAGACATATATATGGGTTGATTCAGATAGTCAATCAGGTTGAGGTATTAGCGGATAAAACCATCGCGGCGTTGGGTTTCGCTGCGCTACACCCAACCTACTTCTGGGAAACTGTGCAGATATATATATAGGTTTGGGGAGCATAAAGGCGATCGCACTTTTCCAAACACTCCCTAAAACCCCAAAAATCCCAGGTTTTTCCCTTGACAAATACCCGAACTTGACCTACCATTAAAGAATGGGAATCCGTGCCGACATATATAGTGGATTTCTCAGACCATAAATAAGTGGGGTCAAATAGCCTTCAACCCCACCTGATAAATAGGAACTTAATTCCCCAGGATTAAACTACAAAGAAATCCTCAACCGGAATCTCCCCGAAACCTGGTAAATCCCCCGTATATCCAGTGATATTTATCACCAAATCATTCCGGGGCTGAAAACCAGGAACATTATCATTAATCACCAGATAAGTGCCGCGAATATCCCCATGGGTCGCCCTGACCAATGCAGCACTATTAGGTTCTAATCGCTGTCGTCCGGCTTGTCCGCCATCAGCATTACCAAATACCTGATTAACCAGCCTTCGCAGGTTAGGAGCATTGCTATTTCGAGCGCGGGTAAAATTCTCAGGAGCCCCGATATCCCGTCCGCGTCGGTTCAGCAGGTCAATTTTATCAGTACCGATGTCAAAATCTGTAATATGGTCAGGAGCCGCTACCCTCGATTCCCCAAACCCGAACACAAAGATATCAGCACCAGGACCACCCGTGAGGATATCTTGACCCGCACCACCGTTGAGGGTGTCGTTACCTTTTCCGCCGATTAAAGTATCACGACCCGGACCACCAACGAGGCTGTCATTTCCCGGACCTCCATCTAAAAAGTCATTACCTTTTCCGCCGATTAAAGTATCGTGACCCGCACCACCAAGGAGGCGATCGTTTCCCGGACCTCCATCTAAAAAGTCATTACCTTTTCCACCGATTAAAGTATCATTACCTGCTAATCCATAGATGGTGTCATTACCAGGGGTTCCTCGTAATAAATCATTGCCACGAGTACCCCTAATTGGTTCTGCTTCCAGTGGTTCCGTTGGTGCTACGGGTATTTCCGGTGGTGTCGGTATGGGTGGTTCCGGTGGTTCCGGTGGTTCCGGTGGTTCGGGCTCTGCGGGGGACTCAACTATCCAATCTTGTTGGACGTTTTCCGAATCCACCACAACTCGATAATTGGCTGTATCTGTTTTACCGTCTCCATTCCAATCACCCGAAAAAGTTACTGTATAGGAGGTATTTGGATGAACTTCTAAGCTATAACCCCCCGAATCCCAGGTTGTGGTGGTGAATACCTGACTATTATCGTTGGTATCAACGGCTTTAACCGTTAGTCCACCAATACCTTCACCAACTGTATAGAAGTTGTCCTCAGTCACAGTATCACTATAAGCCACACCGAGAATAAAGGGTCCCCTGTCACTGGAATAGGCAAAATTCTGGGTAGTCCAAACCGAATTAAAAGTCAAACCACTATCACTACAGGTAAAATCTCCTTCTAGGGAAGCCAGTCCAACCTCCCGGAAATCAGCGTTCATTAAGTTCTCACGATGACCTGTAATTGACTGAAAAAGTAGTTCATAGTTCCTCTGAACTCTCTCGGTAAAGTCAATATCTCCAGTGCTTCCAGACCTAGCAATATTTTCACCACTGCTCGATGATCCAAAAACTGGAAAGGAATAACCAGCGATCTCCATACGATCGCGAGGCTTTGTACCATCAGGACAATCATGAGCGAAATAGTTATCATCCAGCATAGACTGGCTGTGGGTTTCCGCCGCTGCATTCAGGTTTAGGTTGAATACTAAAGGTTGTTTTGGTTCAGTGGTAATTGTCCCCGCCGCAATTCCTTGATTGAGATCTCCATCCAGATATAGATTAGCTTCACCTTGAGGCGATCGCCGACCACGGTTGATCAATTCCAGCATATATTGGTCTTGAGCAGAAGGATATCTAATAGCCATGTTATTGTCACTCCTTGCGATAGTTGTAGATGATTGATGAGCAATGATTCCCTCATCAACCTGTTATACCAACCCGATCACATTACGAAAGCTATCAGTAACACCTATCCGCTTATCAAAAACAGACGGTTGTTCACTGCCTCAATTCAGTCGATTCTGAATCTGTCTTCAATCCCATCCCTCACACTGGGCGGACTCACCACTAAATTAGTTTATCGCTCAAGCTGTCTAGCCGTAAGTTTTATGGGCGCTATTACTTAATGATTATAGCTGGCTATCAACTCGCATTTTATACCTAATTATTTTCGGGTTAGCGTGGTTCACAAAATTGAGATGCCATTACGCACTCAAATCAGAGGCTTACATACTCCTCTAATTTCTATTCTATTTCACCCCAAATGGAACGTCAAGTCGGCATCCCTTCCCAAAGGCGATCGCCTCCTCCTACTCTCCTGCTAATCCCACGCACATCAACAGTTTAGGCAATCCTAAAAAAACTATAAAAATCCGGGGTTTTTCTCTTGACAAATACCCTAAATTGACTTACCATTAGATAATGGGAAACCGTGCCAACATATATATAAGGGGTTTGAGCCACCACCCCCGTTTCTGGGAAGGGGTGATGGTGAGTAGGTGGGGTTAAAAAATCACCCCAACCCACATCATTTAACTAATCAAGTTAATACTCAATCTGTACTTCGTCCGATCGCTAACATGGGGATGTACCCGCGCATAGTAAATTCCCGGTTCTAGGTCTCGTTGCATAATAGTTTCTGCCTGAGTACCTGGATTATTAGATTGGTCTATCAACTCACCCCCGCTACCCAACAATTGCAGGTTAGCATTGGCCACTAGGTCATCAAGGTTGATTGTGACAGTACCGGGACGAGTCAGTCTAAAGCGGTAATAATCATTGACATCACGCTTTCCTGATTTAATAAAGCCGATTTGGTCCGTCCTAACGATTTCATCAGTAGTAAGGTTGCCAAGCACAACGGGGTTCCTCAAAGTATTACCCCGTTCTGGGTCATCGTCATCAAGAATAGTACCCGTAGCTTTACCCCGTTCCAACTCGGCATTTTGTGGGTCACTGAGAATTACCTGAAAGGTTTCATCCGGTTCGACTTTGGTATCTCCAAACACCGGAACTCTGATCACCCTTTCCGTTTGACCTCTGGGAAAAATTAGCTCTCCCCTAGTTCGCTCATAGTCACGGTCAGCCACCGTAGCCGTGCCATCAGCCGTAGCATAATTAACTCTCACGATTTGGTTACTGGGACTGTCGAGAGTTACCTTAAATTCCGCAAAACTGCGACCGCGATTGCCTTCCATTATTTGGGTGTCTGCAATGGAGATATTGGCACTAACGAGTCCATCATCATTAAGAATAGTACCCGTAGCTTCATCCCGACCCAAGTCGGCATTTTCCGGTTCACTGAGAATTACCTTAAAGGTTTCATCGGGTTCGACTTTGGTATCCCCAAACACCGGAACTCTGATCACCCTTTCCGTTTGACCCCTCCGAAAAACTAGCTCTCCGCTAGTTGGCTCATAGTCACGGTCAGCCACCGTAGCCGTGCCATCAGCCGTAGTATAACTAACTTTCACAGTTTGGTCACTGGGACTGTCCAGAGTTACCTTAAATTCGGCAAAACTGCGACCGCGATCGCCTTCTATGATTTCCGTATCTGCTATAGACATTTCGGGCACATCATCATTAACAATAGTGCCTGTAGCCCGTTTATTAACTAGAGTCACATTTTGTGGTTCACTGAGAATTACCCTAAAGGTTTCATCCGGTTCGACTTTGGTATCTCCAAACACCGGAACTCTGATCACCCTTTCCGTTTGACCCCTCGGAAAAATTAACCGTCCGCTAGTTTCCTCATAGTCTTCGTCAGCCACCGTAGCCGTGCCATCAGCCGTAGTAAAATTGACTGTGATAATTTTGTCACTAGGACTGTTGAGAGTTACCGGAAATTCCGCAAAACTGCGACCGCGATCGCCTTCGGTGATTTCCGTATCTGCTATAGACATTTCGGGCACATCATCATTAACAATAGTGCCGATCGCTTCATCCCGACTCAACTCGGCATTTTCCGGCTCACTGAGAATTACCTTAAAGGTTTCATCGGGTTCGAGTTTGGTATCCCCAATCACCGGAACTCTGATCACCCTTTCCGTTTGACCCCTCCGAAAAACTAGCTCTCCGCTAGTCGGCTCATAGTCTTCGTCAGCCACCGTAGCCGTGCCATCAGCCGTAGTATAACTAACTTTCACAGTTTGGTCACTGGGACTGTCCAGAGTTACCTTAAATTCCGCAAAACTGCGACCGCGATCGCCTTCCATGATTTCCGTGTCAGAAATCGAAATTTGTGCGATATCGTCATTAAGAATAGTACCCGTAGCCTGTCGATTAGCTAAAGTCACATTTTGTGGGTCACTGAGAATTACCCTAAAGGTTTCATCCGGTTCGACTTTGGTATCTCCAAACACCGGAACTCTGATCACCCTTTCCGTTTGACCCCTCGGAAAAATTAGCTCTCCTCTAGTTCGCTCATAGTCTCGGTCAGCCACAGTAGCAGTGCCATCAGCCGTAGTATAATTAACTCTCACAGTTTGGTCACTGGGACTGTTGAGAGTTACCTTAAATTCCGCAAAACTGCGACCGCGATCGCCTTCGGTGATTTCCGTATCTGCTATAGACATTTCGGGCACTATCATATCATCATTAAGAATAGTGCCGATCGCTTCATCCCGACTCAACTCGGCATTTTCCGGTTCACTGAGAATTACCTTAAAGGTTTCATCGGGTTCGAGTTTGGTATCCCCAATCACCGGAACTCTGATCACCCTTTCCGTTTGACCCCTCCGAAAAACTAGCTCTCCGCTAGTCGGCTCATAGTCTTCGTCAGCCACCGTAGCCGTGCCATCAGCCGTAGTATAACTAACTTTCACAGTTTGGTCACTGGGACTGTCCAGAGTTACCTTAAATTCGGCAAAACTGCGACCGCGATCGCCTTCGGTGATTTCCGTGTCAGAAATCGAAATTTGTGCGATATCGTCATTAAGAATAGTACCCGTAGCCTGTCGATTAGCTAAAGTCACATTTTGTGGGTCACTGAGAATTACCCTAAAGGTTTCATCCGGTTCGACTTTGGTATCTCCAAACACCGGAACTCTGATCATCCTTTCCGTTTGACCCCTCGGAAAAACTAATCGTCCGTTAGTTGGCTGATAGTCTCGGTCAGCCACCGTAGCCGTGCCATCAGCCGTCGTAAAATTGACTGTGATCATCTGGTCACTAGGACTGTTGAGAGTTACCTTAAATTCCGCAAAACTGCGACCGCGATCGCCTTCGGTGATTTCCGTATCTGCTATAGACATTTCGGGCACTATCATATCATCATTAAGAATAGTGCCGATCGCTTCATCCCGACTCAACTCGGCATTTTCCGGTTCACTGAGAATTACCTTAAAGATTTCATCGGGTTCTACTTTGGTATCCCCAAACACCGGAACTCTGATCACCCTTTCTGTTTGACCCCTCGGAAAAATTAGCTGTCCGCTGGTTTCCTCATAGTCTTCGTCAGCCACCGTAGCCGTGCCATCAGCCGTAGTATAATTAACTCTAACAGTTTGGTTACTCGGACTGTCCAGAGTTACCTTAAATTCCGCAAAACTGCGACCGCGATCGCCTTCCATGATTTCCGTGTCAGAAATCGAAATTTGTGCGATATCGTCATTAAGAATAGTACCCGTAGCCTGTCGATTAGCTAAAGTCACATTTTGTGGGTCACTGAGAATTACCCTAAAGGTTTCATCGGGTTCGACTTTGGTATCTCCAAACACCGGAACTCTGATCATCCTTTCCGTTTGACCCCTCGGAAAAACTAATCGTCCGTTAGTTGGCTGATAGTCTCGGTCAGCCACCGTAGCCGTGCCATCAGCCGTCGTAAAATTGACTGTGATCATCTGGTCACTAGGACTGTTGAGAGTTACCTTAAATTCCGCAAAGCTGGGACCGCGATCGCCTTCGGTGATTTCCGTATCTGCTATAGACATTTCGGGCACATCATCATTAACAATAGTGCCGATCGCTTCATCCCGACTCAACTCGGCATTTTCCGGTTCACTGAGAATTACCTTAAAGATTTCATCCGGTTCGAGTTTGGTATCCCCAATCACCGGAACTCTGATCACCCTTTCTGTTTGACCCCTCGGAAAAATTAGCTGTCCGCTGGTTTCCTCATAGTCTTCGTCAGCCACCGTAGCCGTGCCATCAGCCGTAGTATAACTAACTTTCACAGTTTGGTCACTGGGACTGTCCAGAGTTACCTTAAATTCCGCAAAACTGCGACCGCGATCGCCTTCCCTTATTTGGGTGTCAGAAATCGAAATTTGTGCGATATCGTCATTAAGAATAGTACCCGTAGCCACTGCATTAGCTAAAGTCACATTTTGTGGGGCACTCAGAATTACCCTAAAGGTTTCATCCGGTTCGATTTTAGTATCCCCAAACACCGGAACTCTGATCATCCTTTCCGTTTCGCCTCGCGGAAAAATTAACCGTCCGTTAGTTGGCTGATAGTCTCCGTCAGCTACCGTAGCCGTGACATCAGCCGTAGTAAAATTGACTGTGATAATTTTGTCACTGGGACTGTTGAGAGTTACCGGAAATTCCGCAAAACTGCGACCGCGATCGCCTTCGGTGATTTCCGTGTCTGCTATAGACATTTCTGGTAACAAGTTGGCAGGATTATCAATTACAATATCTTCATTAGCTTCTACCTCAACCAACCCACCCAAAATCATTACTCGGTCATCTTTATTCCTCAAATAAGTTAGATCAACTTCACTCAATACCTCCCCATTCACTAATCGCATGAATAACTCTCCCTCATCCCCCGGAGAGTCAATTTCATTTAATTGGGAGTCTATATAATGCCCGAATTCCTCCGTTATCACATCTACCAGTTTCTCACTGTTAATTATCGCATCCGATAAATACACCGTACCCGTCAGGGAGTCAAAACCGCCATTAACACCATTCATCAAGTCCGATGACACTACTATCATATCTGGGAGTTGGCTACTCTCAGCTAAAGCCTCAATGATAGTTGCACCTAATTTCACATCCGTATATTCACCGAAAGCAGTTTGTAAATCTGCCTCAAAATTAGCTGAGGCGACAAACTCTGTTAATTGTTGGTTAACCTGAGTTAATGCCGCCTCTATTTCTACTGCTGCTGTCAGTGGTTTTACGGATACATCACCCATGAATCCCAGTGAGGGTAAGGGATTCAGATAGTCCGGTGGATCTGGTACTATCATATACAATGCTTCGCTAGTATTTTCCATGGTGGCTTACTCCCTAGGTACATAAGGCCATAATCGTTTATGGTAGGGGCAATTCATCAATTACCCGGGCGGCAATGGTGAAATGTGACTAAATATGACGAATGCAATAAGATTGCTATATCTGCCTAGATCTCCCTGCAATACCAATTTTATTCCCCCTGAAATATTATGTCAACTCTCAATGGGGTCAAAAAGGCGATCGCTTCCCACTGATATGCTCCTAATCTCCTGATATCAAACAGTTCTGGACTTTATAATATTTGTCCTTGACAAATCCCCGAACTTGACCTACCATTAAAGAATGGGAATCCGTGCCGACATATATAGTGGATTTCTCAGGCCATAAATAAGTGGGGTCAAATAGCCTTCAACCCCACCTGATAAATAGGAACTTAATTCCCCAGGATTAAACTACAAAGAAATCCTCAACCGGAATCTCCCCGAAACCTGGTAAATCCCCCATATATCCAGTGATATTTATCACCAAATCATTCCGGGGCTGAAAACCAGGAACATTATCATTAATCACCAGATAAGTGCCGCGAATATCCCCATGGGTCGCCCTGACCAATGCAGCACTATTAGGTTCTAATGGCTGTCGTCCGGCTTGTCCGCCATCAGCATTACCAAATACCTGATTAACCAACCTTCGCAGGTTAGGAGCATTGCTATTTCGAGCGCGGGTAAAATTCTCAGGAGCCCCGATATCCCGTCCGCGTCGGTTCAGCAGGTCAATTTTATCAGTACCGATGTCAAAATCTGTAATATGGTCAGGAGCTGCTACCCTCGATTCCCCAAACCCGAACACAAAGATATCAGCACCAGGACCACCCGTGAGGATATCTTGACCCGCACCACCGTTGAGGATGTCATTACCTTTTCCACCGATTAAAGTATCACGACCCGCACCACCAACGAGGCTGTCATTTCCCGGACCTCCATCTAAATAATCGTTACCTTTTCCACCGATTAAAGTATCATCACCTGCTAATCCATAGATGGTGTCATTACCAGGGGTTCCTCGCAATAAATCATTGCCGCGAGTACCCCTAATTGGCTCTGGTTCCGGTGTGGGTTCTGGTGTTTCAGCACCATCTATTGTCAACTTGGTAATAAAGGCATCTTCTCCACCACTATTGGTTTGTCCATCTAGGTTGCCTTGAGTCTCGCCCGCCACATAAATCGAGCCATCACTACCGGTGGTCAGGGCACGAGCCATCTCATCCCTACTGCTTCCCAGCAGGCGCGTCCAGTCTTTAGTGCCATCAGGCTGGTACTTGGTGATAAAGGCATCTAAGCGACCAATACTGGTTTGTCCATCTAGGTTGCCCCCAGTATAGCCTGCCATATAAACCGACCCATCACTACCCGTGGTCAGGGCATAAGCCTCCTCACTGCCACTCGTTCCCAACAGGCGCGTCCAGTCTTTAGTGCCATCAGGCTGGTACTTGGTGATAAAGGCATCCTGCATACCACTATTGGTTTGTCCATCTAGGTCGCCAAAGGTATAGCCGGCCATATAAATCGACCCATCACTACCGGTGGTCAGGGCATAAGCCTCGTCCCAACTACTCGTTCCCAACAGGCGCGTCCAGTCTTTAGTGCCATCAGGCTGGTACTTGGTGATAAAGGCATCCCGGCTACCACTATTCCTTTGTCCATCTAGGTTGCCCCCAGTATAGCCGGCCACATAAATCGACCCATCACTACCCGTGGTCAGAGCCTGAGCCCAGTCCCCCTCACCACTTCCTAACAGGCGCGTCCAGTCTTTAGTGCCATCAGGCTGGTACTTAGTAATAAAGGCATCTTCTTCACCACTATTGGTTTGTCCATCTAGGTTGCCTTCAGTATAGCCCGCCACATAAATCGACCCATCACTACCCGTGGTCAAGGCTGATGCCTCGTCATCCTCACGAGTCCCCAGCAGGCGCGTCCAGTCTTTAGTGCCATCAGGTTGGTACTTAGTAATAAAGGCATCTTCTTCACCACTATTGGTTTGTCCATCTAGGTTGCCTTCAGTATAGCCCGCCACATAAATCGACCCATCACTACCCGTGGTCAAGGCTGATGCCTCGTCATCCTCACGAGTCCCCAGCAGGCGCGTCCAGTCTTTAGTGCCATCAGGTTGGTACTTGGTGATAAAGGCATCTTCTCCACCACTATTGGTTTGTCCATCTAGGTTGCCTTCAGTATAGCCCGCTACATAAATCGACCCATCCCTACCGGTAGTCAGGGCTGATGCCCGCTCATCCTCACGGGTTCCCAAAAGGCGCGTCCAGGCGAACTCTGGCGACCCTGACATCTGTACTGCTACTGGTTCTCCTTCTACCCAGATTAATTCCCAATCATTCTGATTCCTTAACCCAGTGATATCAGATTCACTCAACGCTTCCCCATTCACTAACCGCATAAATAACTCTCCCTCATCTCCAGGGGAGTCAATTTCGTTTAGCTGAGAATCCAGATAATGCCCGAATTCCTCGGTTATCACATCCACCAGTTTCTCACTGTGAATGATGGCATCGGATAAATACACCCTACCCGTCACTGAGTCAAAAGCCCCATCAGCACCATTCATCGAGGTAGCCAAAAGCACTATCATCTCTGGTGTGTCTCCCTGAGTGAAAGCCTCAATGATGGTCGCACCTAATTCCACATCCGTAGATGCACCGAAAGCCGTTTGTAAATCTGCCTGAAAATTAGCCGAGGCGAGAAACTCTGTTAATTGCTGGTTAACCTGAGTTAATGCTGCTGTCAGTGGCAGCAAGGGATGGGGAGAATCTGATGATTCGCCAATATCGGACATTTCGCTAGTATTGTTCATTAGGGTATCCCCTCTCCAATGGAGCCATGGGAATTGCACACCTGATTGGTATTTACATGGCTAACGACAATTATACTTAGCTTCCCATATAATCTCCCACACGAATTGTTAAAAAAAGGCGATCGCACCCTTTCCCAGAACTACCTAAAACTCTAAAAATTCCAGGTTTTCCCCTTGACAAATCCCCCAAATTGACCTACCATTAAAGAATGGGAATCTGTGCCGACATATATATGGGTTTATTCAGATAGTCAATCCATCAACAATAGTAGGTTGGGTGCAACCCAACCCCCTGTCAATTTGACTGGTGGGGAAAACCATGGTGGCGTTGGGTTTCGCTGCGCTACACCCAACCTACTTCTGGGAAACTGTGAAGACATATATATGGGTTTATTCAGATAGTCAATCCATCAACAATAGTAGTTGGGTGCAACCCAACCCCCTGTCAATTTGACTGGTGGGGAAAACCATGGTGGCGTTGGGTTTCGCTGCGCTACACCCAACCTACTTCTGGGAAACTGTGAAGACATATATATGGGTTTATTCAGATAGTCAATCCATCAACAATAGTAGTTGGGTGCAACCCAACCCCCTGTCAATTTGACTGGTGGGGAAAACCATGGTGGCGTTGGGTTTCGCTGCGCTACACCCAACCTACTTATGGGAAACTGTGAAGACATATATATGGGTTTATTCAGATAGTCAATCCATCAACAATAGTAGGTTGGGTGCAACCCAACCCCCTGTCAATTTGACTGGTGGGGAAAACCATGGTGGCGTTGGGTTTCGCTGCGCTACACCCAACCTACTTCTGGGAAACTGTGCAGATATATATATAGGTTTGGGGAGCATAAAGGCGATCGCACTTTACAGCCCATCTCATAACCAAGTAGCTAAACCGAAAGCCGCCCAACCATCACCTACGCCCAACCGAAGATATTATCATCTTCTAAACTCACATTAGTAACCCCTTCCAGGACACCCACAAGTTGGTCAGAACCCGCTTCATAAATAGCAGTACCATCATTAAATCCGTTGGGTATTGACCCAATTTCATAGTCATCAGGGCTACCCAGCAAAACCACCATATCCTGATTTACCTGAAAGTCAGTTACTATGCTGTAACCTTCTCCCGGAAGCATCACCAAAGTATCATTTCCCTCCCCTCCCACCAGAGTATCCGCACCTTTTGCACCTCCAAATAGGATATCATTACCCTCGTCTCCAAACAAAATCTGATTACCATTACCTGCTACCAACGTATCATTCCCCTGACCACCATAAATAGAATCATTACCGTCGCCTCCAAATAGGATATCATCATCCTTATTTCCCAATAAGATATCATCCCCCTCCCCAGCAACTAGGATATCATTACCCTGACCACCAAACAGAGTATTATTTCCCTGGGAAACCTGGAGCAAATCATCACCTTGAAAACCCAGCAAAGTTTCATCAGATGCCGTCCCGATAATTACATCATTCTGGTCACTACCAAACCATTGATTAGGCACAGGTTGAGTAATCGAGCCTTGATTCTCCCCTGGCAAAACTCCCGTAATTTGAGGCGGGAAACTATCCCAATTAATAACTTGATGAATTTCTGGTCTCCCCGGTGTGTCAGCACCATCTACTATCAACCTACTGATAAAGGCATCTAACCCACCATTATTGGTTTGTCCATCTAGGTCGCCCGAAGTCGAGCCCGCCACATAAATCGACCCATCACTACCCGTGGTCATGGCGCGAGCATGGTCATTCAACCTGGTTCCCAACAGGCGCGTCCAGTCTTGAGTACCATCAGGCTGGAACCTGCTAATAAAGGCATCCCATTCGCCACCACTATTGGTTTGCCCGTCTAGGTCGCCCCCAGTCCAGCCCGCCACATAAATCGACCCATCACTACCGGTGGTCAGGGCACTAGCCTCGTCCCAAGCACTGGTTCCCAACAGGCGCGTCCAATCTTTAGTGCCATCAGGCTGGAACCTGCTGATAAAGGCATCACCCCTACCACTAGGGGTTTGTCCATCTAGGTTGTCCCCAGTCTTGCCTGCCACGTAAATCGAGCCATCACTACCGGTGGTCAGGGCATTAGCCCAGTCCCTACTACGGGTTCCCAATAGGCGCGTCCAGTCTGTAGTGCCATCAGGCTGGAACCTGCTAATAAAGGCATCAGGCACAAAATAAAAACCACCACTATGCATTTGTCCATCTAGGTTGTCAAAAGTCCTTCCCGCCACATAAATCGAGCCATCACTACCGGTGGTCAGGGCATGAGCCGAGTCCCAAAGCCTGGTTCCCAACAGGCGCGTCCAATCTTTAGTGCCATCAGGCTGGAACCTACTGATAAAGGCATCTTCGCTACCACTATGGGTTTGTCCGTCTAGGTCGCCCCGAGTCCTTCCCGCCACATAAATCGAGCCATCACTACCGGTGGTCAGAGCATGAGCCGCGTCACCGTCACTGTTTCCCAACAGGCGCGTCCAGTCTTGAGTGCCATCAGGCTGGAACTTGGTGATAAAGGCATCAGGCCAGCTACTACTATTTGTTTGTCCGTCTAGGTCGCCCCAAGTCGTACCCGCCACATAAATCGAGCCATCACTACCGGTGGTCAGGGCATGAGCATAGCGCGAATCACTGCTTCCCAACAGGCGCGTCCAGTCTTGAGTGCCATCAGGCTGGAACCTGCTGATAAAGGCATCAGCCCTACCACTATTGGTTTGTCCGTCTAGGTCCCCATAAGTATAGCCGGCTACATAAATCGAGCCATCACTACCGGTGGTCAGGGCAGTAGCCGAGTCCTCCTCACTGGTTCCCAAAAGGCGCGTCCACCCGAACTCTGGCGGCGCGGACATCTGTACTGCTACTGGGTCTCCTTCTACCCCACTTAATCCCAGTGGGGGCATGAAATTCTGAGAATCTGATGATTCAAAAATATGGAATATTTCGCTAGTATTGTTCATTAGGATATCCCCTCCAATGGAGCCATGAAGATTTCATACCTGATTGGTATTTACATGGCTAACCACAATTATACTTGGCTCCCCATATAACCTCCCACGGGACTTGTTGAAAAAAGGCGATCGCACCCTTTCCCAGAACTCCATCAACCCGCCCCCAATCAACAGTTTAGGCAATCCTAAAAACATTCTAAAAATCTCAGTTTTTCTCTTGACAAATACCGGAGCTTGACCTACCATTAAAGAATGGGAATCCGTGCCGACATATATATGGGTTTATTCAGATAGTCAATCCATCAACAATAGTAGGTTGGGTGCAACTCAACCCCCTGTCAATTTGACTGGTTGATAAAACCATCGTGGCGTTGGGTTTCGCTGCGCTACACCCAACCTACTTCTGGGAAAATGTGAAGACATATATATGGGTTTATTCAGATAGTCAATCCATCAACAATAGTAGGTTGGGTGCAACTCAACCCCCTGTCAATTTGACTGGTTGATAAAACCATCGTGGCGTTGGGTTTCGCTGCGCTACACCCAACCTACTTCTGGGAAAATGTGAAGACATATATATGGGTTTATTCAGATAGTCAATCCATCAACAATAGTAGGTTGGGTGCAACTCAACCCCCTGTCAATTTGACTGGTTGATAAAACCATCGTGGCGTTGGGTTTCGCTGCGCTACACCCAACCTACTTCTGGGAAAATGTGAAGACATATATATGGGTTTATTCAGATAGTCAATCCATCAACAATAGTAGGTTGGGTGCAACTCAACCCCCTGTCAATTTGACTGGTTGATAAAACCATCGTGGCGTTGGGTTTCGCTGCGCTACACCCAACTACTTCTGGGAAAATGTGAAGACATATATATGGGTTTATTCAGATAGTCAATCCATCAACAATAGTAGGTTGGGTGCAACTCAACCCCCTGTCAATTTGACTGGTTGATAAAACCATCGTGGCGTTGGGTTTCGCTGCGCTACACCCAACCTACTTCTGGGAAAATGTGAAGACATATATATGGGTTTATTCAGATAGTCAATCCATCAACAATAGTAGGTTGGGTGCAACTCAACCCCCTGTCAATTTGACTGGTTGATAAAACCATCGTGGCGTTGGGTTTCGCTGCGCTACACCCAACCTACTTCTGGGAAAATGTGAAGACATATATATGGGTTTATTCAGATAGTCAATCCATCAACAATAGTAGGTTGGGTGCAACTCAACCCCCTGTCAATTTGACTGGTTGATAAAACCATCGTGGCGTTGGGTTTCGCTGCGCTACACCCAACCTACTTCTGGGAAAATGTGAAGACATATATATGGGTTTATTCAGATAGTCAATCCATCAACAATAGTAGGTTGGGTGCAACTCAACCCCCTGTCAATTTGACTGGTTGATAAAACCATCGTGGCGTTGGGTTTCGCTGCGCTACACCCAACCTACTTCTGGGAAAATGTGAAGACATATATATGGGTTTATTCAGATAGTCAATCCATCAACAATAGTAGGTTGGGTGCAACTCAACCCCCTGTCAATTTGACTGGTGGGGAAAACCATCGTGGCGTTGGGTTTCGCTGCGCTACACCCAACCTACTTATGGGAAAATGTGAAGACATATATATGGGTTTATTCAGATAGTCAATCCATCAACAATAGTAGGTTGGGTGCAACTCAACCCCCTGTCAATTTGACTGGTTGATAAAACCATGGTGGCGTTGGGTTTCGCTGCGCTACACCCAACCTACTTCTGGGAAAATGTGAAGACATATATATGGGTTTATTCAGATAGTCAATCCATCAACAATAGTAGGTTGGGTGCAACTCAACCCCCTGTCAATTTGACTGGTTGATAAAACCATCGTGGCGTTGGGTTTCGCTGCGCTACACCCAACCTACTTCTGGGAAAATGTGAAGACATATATATGGGTTTATTCAGATAGTCAATCCATCAACAATAGTAGGTTGGGTGCAACTCAACCCCCTGTCAATTTGACTGGTGGGGAAAACCATCGTGGCGTTGGGTTTCGCTGCGCTACACCCAACCTACTTATGGGAAAATGTGAAGACATATATATGGGTTTATTCAGATAGTCAATCCATCAACAATAGTAGGTTGGGTGCAACTCAACCCCCTGTCAATTTGACTGGTTGATAAAACCATGGTGGCGTTGGGTTTCGCTGCGCTACACCCAACCTACTTCTGGGAAAATGTGAAGACATATATATGGGTTTATTCAGATAGTCAATCCATCAACAATAGTAGGTTGGGTGCAACTCAACCCCCTGTCAATTTGACTGGTTGATAAAACCATCGTGGCGTTGGGTTTCGCTGCGCTACACCCAACCTACTTCTGGGAAAATGTGAAGACATATATATGGGTTTATTCAGATAGTCAATCCATCAACAATAGTAGGTTGGGTGCAACTCAACCCCCTGTCAATTTGACTGGTTGATAAAACCATCGTGGCGTTGGGTTTCGCTGCGCTACACCCAACCTACTTCTGGGAAAATGTGAAGACATATATATGGGTTTATTCAGATAGTCAATCCATCAACAATAGTAGGTTGGGTGCAACTCAACCCCCTGTCAATTTGACTGGTTGATAAAACCATCGTGGCGTTGGGTTTCGCTGCGCTACACCCAACCTACTTATGGGAAAATGTGAAGACATATATATGGGTTTATTCAGATAGTCAATCCATCAACAATAGTAGGTTGGGTGCAACTCAACCCCCTGTCAATTTGACTGGTTGATAAAACCATCGTGGCGTTGGGTTTCGCTGCGCTACACCCAACCTACTTATGGGAAAATGTGAAGACATATATATGGGTTTATTCAGATAGTCAATCCATCAACAATAGTAGGTTGGGTGCAACTCAACCCCCTGTCAATTTGACTGGTTGATAAAACCATCGTGGCGTTGGGTTTCGCTGCGCTACACCCAACCTACTTCTGGGAAAATGTGAAGACATATATATGGGTTTGGGGAGGGGTTCAGTCTCCCCAGGTAAAATCACCAGACGGAGAGACCGAATCAACTACCTAAGACCAATTCTTTTTAGCGGGTTTAATTTGAGGGACTCCCAATCGAAAATCTGTAGGTGCGACTGGTTCAATGTCCGGGTCAAAACCACCTACTTGATTAGTCATCAGTATCCATAAATCAGCCCCAAATTGCAGGAAAATCATCGCTATTTGGTCATGAACCCAACGAGGTAGAAGAGTCCGCCAACTAGACAAAGCTTTAATCAGAGTATCGCCGGGATTTTCCACAGTCAAATCACCCAATTTGGGCGCATTAAATCGCCAGTCTGGGCGTACCTTTCCCATAGGGGTTAAATAATGTTCTAGGGTATTCAGTAAATCTGCTAACTGTTGGAAACGGAGAGTTTGTTCATGATCAGGATGTTCTCGCAACCATTTAATAATGAGGGGATTTAATTCTAACTCAGCTAAAATTCGCCGCAGAGAAGAATATAAGGCTTGGCTAGAGTCCTGACAACAGGAATTAACCGGACTAACAAAAGTATTTCCGGTTCCGTCTCCGACGCGATAACGCGCCGCCATAATATCCAATTCCTGAATAACCGCAGTTAGGGGGGAGAATTTGATGCCATCAAAATCATAATCTTCGGTGAGGGGGCTAAACTTAATTAGAGTTTCGCATAATGGTCGCACACCCAACCATCCCCATTGACGATCGCCTCCATAATGTTCCCAAGCATTCGCCCCAGAAACAATACCATCAGTATTATTAGTGTAAATTTGTCGGTACTCCATCGCAAAACGTAACTCCCCCGTCAAAGGGTCTCGTTTTACCGTAGCCACCCCAAAAGCAAAATGCCCAAAATAGATCTTCATTGACGCTAATTCCGCCTTATTTCCGCCAATACCTCCAAACAGGTGCATCATCAAAGCCCGATCGCCTTCTCGCCATTGAGAAATCGCCTGAGTATTATCTTGACCCTCATTGTGCGGAGATAATAACACATTTTTAATCTGCCCCTTTTCCGCCTTCAAATTCCCCAAATAATCACGCCTCAAGTAATCCAAGCATGGCGACAGACCATGAATCACCCGTTGAGGACTTAGGCGCAACATTTCCCGAGGTGCGATCGCCTGTACCGTAAACCGACCCTGCTTATTTCTCGCCCCATAAATATACCATCCCCCCTCATTAACCGGAGACTCTTCCACCCCCTGATTATTAAAAGAATAAACCCCATTACGATTGGGAATGACCGTCGGCATATAAACTATCTCATCATCCCCATCAAAATCCCCTGTAGACGGGTTAAAATGCCGAACTTGAAACAGGTCATTACCCAAGTTTTTGACAAACCTCACAACCCCATAAAACCACCCCGAAATTTGCATCGGTTCCCGTTGAATATACACCACCGGAACACCCTCCCCAGTATCCCTAATTACCACTGGTTCAGGAAGTGCCACAATCATATCATCATCAGGTCTCGCCCCCGCCAAAGACTCCAAAGGATCCACATTTTCCCAGCCATCAAGTCGGTGAGGGTGAACCTTTCCCTGTCGTTCACTAAGGCGCGCTTGTTCCGAGAAATTAACATCCATTTTTAACAATTTCGAGTAATTTTGAACCCACTGTTCATCACTCCAGCGTAAAATTACTACCTGTCCGATGCGATGTTGATTTTCAGGGTCAGCATGATAAATTTCCAGCCGTACCCCTTTCAGGCTTTCCCGTTCATCTGGACTTGGTAAAATTAACCGACCTATCCAAGTATAATTAGGGTGATATAAATCGGTATTTAACCTTTGTTGAATTGGATAATAACCCACTTGATTAAATAACCCCTGCTTGTAGCGTTCATATTCGCTAATGGTGATAAACTTCTCCGGGTCTAATCCCGTGAGTTCCCAATTTTGACAGAGAATCCCCGTAATAATTTGCACCGTCTGTTCCAGGTGCGTCCGTCCGTCCGGTAACAGCGCATCCCCCATGGGTCCATCATCGCCATTATGACCTACTGGACCCAAAGAAATCAAGATAATTCTGCCCCGTCTTTTGGCGCGATTCCAATTAGAAAGAACCGAAATCGGCCAGCGTCCTGAAAACATAATCGGACCGAGTTTTTCTACATGATCTTTTTCCCCCACCAGGTGATAGAGTCGTTCAATCACCATAGCCCCGGTATTCCCACTAATTACCCCCGCTAAAGAAATCACCTCAATGGGGGCATTAATATTGTATTTGAGGAAACTGACCGCACCCATAGACATCTGACCACCCCCACTGTAACCAATCAAAGTAATCGGTTTACCACTACCGAGGGGATAGCCAAAGCTAATTAGACTATCATAAATTACTTGAGCTAATCCTTGGTTTTGAATCGGACCATAGCGTGGGTCGGCGGCGATCGCCACAGAAACCACATTGCGGAAATTGATAATAAAAGCGATCGGGTTAGCCGGATTTTTTAGGGATATTGATTCAATGATTTGCCAAATAAACGATAGGGGACGGTCTGAAGTTAGCGGTTTATTCGTCACACTATAAGGCATGATTCCCTTGACCATGAGAATATCATCAGGTAACGACTCAGCCAGCTTGTTGAACATATTTTCAACTTGCGGGAGGTATTCATGGGAACCTTGATTGATACCATCTAGGTACATCACATAACGGGAAATGCTGTTGGGGTTCTCGATTTCTTTGATCGGGGTTCCTGTATATTTCAGGGTGCGATCGCCATACCATCCCGCCCACCAACTTAGGGCTTCTAGGGGAGTTAGGAATATCGAAAAGAATAGCGCGATCAAGCTAATAGTCGTCAGGTCGATCGCTAATTGCAAAGTTTGTTCTAACGCATTGTACCAACGACTAAACCAACCTGGGGACTGGGAGGAAATTAACACAAACACGAAAAACGCCGTTAACCCTAATGCGATTAATTTGATCGCCCGGTTGCGTTTGATAGTTTCTGGACTGTGGCGCGTCGCAGCATCCAGTATTACTTCATTACCTACATCATCGATCGTTTCTATGTTACCTGACATCACCATTTGTGTGAGTTTTTGGCGATCGGTCACTACCTCGGTTCCCGCCACTAGGTTAGTTAACTGTTGACCCAGAATCATTAACGGACTGCCGATCGTTCGTTGTAATATCTGCAATAGCACCCAGCCTAACCCTACCGACGAAAAAGTAGCCCACGTATCAAGATTCGTTACGGCTTTAATCGCCGTTACTTCCGCTAGTAATGACCAAATCGACAGAAATACACCAATGGGAATGCCAAGATACGGAAGACCCACTATAAATCGTAAAATTTGCGGCGCGTAGCTTAATCCTAGGGTCGTAATCGTTGATTGCAGGTTCAGTCCGCTATTAAATATCGCATTGTGAACTAGCCAAATACTCCCAGCCCAAAACCAAAACGTGAACACAAACAAAATCGCCGCCATTCCTAAACTCAGCAAAAATCGGAAGGGTCGGACTCGGTTAATAAATAAAACAATCGATTGACCTATAGCCTGAGATAGTCCCGCCACTAACACTATTGTTAGGGCTAGTCCTCTACCTAGGGGTAGGATATTAATTTCTACAAAAGCATCTGCATTCAGGGACAGCGCCCCTAAGATTAGATGCCACCAGTGGTCAAATGCTGTTTCCATAGTGATTCACATCGTCTCAATATGTAGATTTGGTCTGCAATAGACTTTAAGCGATCGCATGATCGTGTCGTTTTCGATTGAACTCGCTATGATATCAATATTGAAATTTCTTAACTTTTGTTTACAAAATGCAATTATCCCCAGTTGGCTTTGGCAACACCAAGGCATGGCTCAAGAAGCATATACTATTTGGCAATGAACCCAACCCAGAATTGCTCGCCATTCTGACCGTGTACTTTGTACAAGGGATTTTGGGCCTCTCCCGTCTCGCCGTTAGCTTCTTCCTCAAAGATGATTTGGGCATGAGTCCCGCCGAAACCGCCGCCCTATTCGGAATAGTCTCTATTCCCTGGGTCATTAAACCCCTATTCGGCTTTATGTCCGACGGGTTGCCAATTTTTGGATATCGCCGCCGACCCTATTTAATCCTATCCGGCTTAATGGGGACTTTCTCCTGGGTTTACCTAGCCACCCTTGTTCATCATCCCATTACCGCGACAATTGCGATCGCCCTTAATTCCCTATCCGTAGCCATCAGCGATGTCATTGTAGACTCATTAGTAGTAGAAAGAGCCCGAAACGAATCTATCAGCAATATCGGTTCCCTTCAATCCCTATGTTGGGCTTTCTCAGCCATTGGTGGGCTAATTACCGCCTATCTCAGTGGCTATCTCCTCGAAATCTTTACCTCAGAAACCGTTTTCCTCATTACCGCTACCTTTCCCCTATTAGTAATGGTTGTCGCATGGGCGATCGCTGAAGATAAAATTACTAACATCTCCAATTGGCAAACCGTCAAACACCAAGCCCAACAACTGCGGGCCGCCATCACCCAAAAATCCATCTGGCTACCCACCGCCTTCATCTTCTTGTGGCAGGCTACCCCCACCGCCGACTCAGCCTTTTTCTATTTCACCACCAACGAATTAGGATTTCAACCAGAGTTTTTAGGGCGAGTCCGCCTAGTTACCAGTATCGCCGCCCTCCTAGGTATTTGGCTATTTCAGCGCTTCTTTAAATCTGTTCCCTTCCGTAAAATCTTCCTAGTCTCAACCCTTCTCTCCGCCGCCCTCGGTATGACCATGTTACTCCTCGTTACCCACACCAACCGCGCCCTAGGAATAGACGACCACTGGTTTAGTCTCGGAGATAGTCTCATCCTCACCGTAGCCGGAGAAATCGCCTATATGCCTGTTTTAGTCCTCGCCGCCCGCCTATGTCCCCCCGGCGTAGAAGCTACCCTCTTCGCCCTATTAATGTCCGTCTCTAACCTCTCCCGACTCATATCCCACGAGTCTGGCGCACTTCTCACCCACTTATTAGGAGTCACCGAGACTAACTTCGACCAATTATGGTTGTTAGTAATTATCACTAACTTAACCACCCTTTTACCATTACCACTAATTCGCTGGCTACCATCCACCAGCGCCGAAAGTCACACCGATAACATCGATTCACCAACCCTAGAATCAACCGCAGAATTAGTCCCCGAATTAGTCACAGATTAATTAATCATTAATAACTGGTAATTCATCTCCCTTTCCGACTCACTCTCCCTCACCCACAGGGCGGCGAGGGATAACACAGCCTACCTTGACCTTTCACAGCCCTTGATATATACTATATATATCTGCTTATTGATTGGCAACACCAATTAACCATCACTTAGTTAATCACCTCCAAAAAATACTCATTCAATCATGCAAAATACCATATCTGAACCCTCCCACAATCAACTATCATATAACCCCAAAGACTGGCAAAAAGGTTATTTATCTCAACCCAATGAATACAACTATACCATCACCAATATTGACGGAGAAATCCCCCCAGACCTCAAAGGAACCCTATTCCGTAACGGTCCCGGTTTATTAGATATCGGTGGCTTACCCATTCATCACCCCTTTGATGGAGATGGCATGATTTCCGCTATCCGCTTTCAGGACGGACAAGCACACTATCAAAATCGCTATGTCCGCACACTCGGCTACATAGACGAACAACAAGCCAAAACTATTCTTTATCGCGGTGTCTTTGGCACCCAAAAGCCTGGCGGTTTTCTCCACAACGCCTTTGACCTGCGGATTAAAAATATTGCCAATACTCAAGTCATTTATTGGGGTGGTAAATTACTCGCTTTGTGGGAAGCTGACCTACCCTATCACCTCAACCATGAAACCTTAGAAACTATCGGGCTAGATCACCTTGACGGTATCCTGGAACCCGGAGAATCTTTCGCCGCCCACCCCCGCATTGACCCCAGTTCTAAGTTTAATGACGGTTCCCCAAGTTTAGTTAATTTTTCCATTAAACCAGGACTATCAACCACTATCCGTATTTATGAACTCGACAGCCATGGTAGCCTCCTGCAAAAATACGCCCATACAGTCCCCGGATTTGCCTTTATCCATGATTTTGCCATCACCCCTAACTACTGTATTTTCTTCCAAAATCCCGTAAAATTTAATCCCCTTCCTTATCTGTTTGGACTCTGTGGCGCAGGACAATGTGTCCATTTTCAAACTAATCAACCTACCCGCATCATTGTTATTCCTCGTGACCCCGCACAACGACAAAATATCCGACATTTTGACGCTCAATCTGGCTTTGTTTTCCATCATGCTAATGCTTTTGAACAGGAAAATCAGATTTGCGTTGATTCTATATGTTACCAATCTTTACCAGGGGTTGACCCACAGGCTAATTTTCGCGATACTGATTTTAATGCCTTAGAACCTGGTCAACTCTGGCGGTTTACCCTTGACCTCACTACCGGACAGGTTCAGCGTCAATTAATAGAATCTCGCTGTTGTGAGTTTCCTACTACTCACCCTAATTCTGTTGGTCGCCCTTATCGATATCTCTACGCCGCCGCCGCCCATAATAGCCAAGGAAATGCACCCCTTCAGGCGATTATTAAGTTTGACCTGGAAACCGGTTTGCGTCAACTTTGGACAGCCGCACCACACGGCTTTACTGGAGAACCTGTCTTTGTTCCCCGTCCTCATGCTACCTCCGAAGATGATGGCTGGTTATTGACTCTCGTTTATGATGCACAACACCACCGCTCTGATGTCGTTATTTTGGATGCGAAAAACCTTGAAAAAAATGCGATCGCTACCCTACACCTTCAACACCATATCCCCTATGGTTTACATGGGACTTTCGCTAACATTTAACTGATTTAACATTGGGGCAGCTTTTTTGTATACAATCTTCTTGCCCCCTTCTGGCTCGCCTAATGTTAACTTTTGTAAAAAAAAATTAAGTTTTGTTGCAAAAATTTTTTTTGGGGGGAGGGGGGTTGCTTTTTCGCGGCACTTGCGCTACAATTTTAGTATAATGGGATGGTTGCAAAATTTTTATTTTCCGCAATATTCAATTATTCAACCTAACACCAAAATATTATCATCAATCCTGAGCCCCTGTCAACCCCTTTAACAAAAATTGTCCGCTGATGAATTTACCAAATGCTCAATCTGTCTCAGAATTTGACCGCCAGATGATGCGTTATTGTCTAAATCTGGCAAAGGAAGGGCTAGGAAAAACCGCACCAAATCCCCTAGTAGGTTGTGTGATTGTCCGTGATCAAAAAATTATCGGAGAGGGATATCACCCCGGACCCGGACAACCCCATGCCGAAATTTTTGCCTTGCGATCGGCCGGAGAATTAGCCAGGGGAGCCACAGTATATGTGAACCTAGAACCGTGTAACCATTACGGAAGAACTCCCCCCTGTAGCGAAGCCTTAATTAAAGCAGGAGTTGCTAAAGTAGTGGCGGGAATGGTGGATCCGAATCCTCTCGTAGGTGGACAGGGAATTGCTAAACTGTGCGAAGCCGGAATAGAAGTAATTGTCGGAGTAGAAGAATCAGCCTGTTTAAAATTAAACGAAGCATTTGTTCATCGGATTATTTATAAACAAACCTTTGGTATCTTCAAATATGCCATGACCCTCGATGGAAAAATAGCCACAGATATAGGTGATAGTGCTTGGGTAACAGGTGCGATCGCTCGCCAGGAAGTTCACCGTCTGCGGGTCGCCTGTGATGCAGTCATTGTCGGGGGAAATACCGTCAGGCGAGATAATCCTCACTTAACCACCCACGGTCAAGGGGAACCCAACCCTCTGCGGGTAGTCATGAGTCGTAGTTTAGATTTACCATCATCAGCGCGACTTTGGGACACTTCCGAGGCTGCTACCATAGTTTTTACAAAAGTTGGTTCCCGTCCCGATTTTCAAGAACACTTGCGGAAAAGGGGGGTAGAGGTCGTGGAATTTGCACCATTGACACCCACTAAAGTTATGTCATATTTCTATGAGCGTCAATTTTTGTCCGTGCTATGGGAATGTGGCGGTCGTCTAGCCTCGGAAGCCATAACTCAAGGGTGCGTTCACAAGATTTTGGCGTTTATTGCTCCTAAAATTATTGGTGGACAGGCTGCACCCTCTCCCGTCGGTAATTTAGGCTTTAGTCAAATGACCCAAGCCTTATCCCTAGAAGGAGTAAGCCTGCGAGCGATCGGTTCAGATTACCTAATTGAGGGTTATTTGTCTAATGGTAGGTCTCGAACCTTACCAGAGGCTTTTCAATCCCCGACCACAGGGAGTAAAGCCTGATGAATGAGGTGATTATTTTAGGCTTGATGGTCAGCAGCCTCGGCGTGGAAGCAGTCCTAACCGGAAGCTGGCTATGTCAATTGCAGGATGAACAACAACAAGAATATGAAGAGGAGGAAGAAATCTTGACTCATTATGATTCCGACAACCCTAATACCACCACGATCGCATCCTCTCAACCTCAGATATCTTCCCCTAATCATCAAGACTGGGAATATAAAATTGTTCGCGCTCAAAGAGATTTATTTCGGAATCCTAAAACCTTTGAAAAACTTTGTCAGGAAGAGGCGATCGCTGGTTGGGTAATGGTCGAAAAACTAGACGATCGCCGGGTTCGCTTCCGTCGTCCTAGCAACTACCAGCCATCCCAGTCTCAGTCAGATCAAGCAGCCTTCATTGACCCCTATCGGTCTTCCTATGGGTCTAGCTTTAACTTGATTGGTTTACTAACAGGTGTCGCCTTTTTAATGGCAATTATTCTCCCCGCTTATTTGGGATATATATTGGTATCAACTACCTTAAATAGTCTGCCCCCAGAACTACCCATAACCCCCGAAATAACCGAAGGTAACGAAGATGAAAACATCGAAATACCCAGATAAATCCTATATATCCCATCAGAGTTTAGCACCCCATTAAGTTTATACTTTCGATTTGGGTATCCCTTATCCCTAATCTGAGAAAATGCCATAATCGGTCTATTCTCCTGTAGGATAGACCATTATTCTATAATATTCATCCGGTTATGACTGCAACTAAAAACCTAGAAACCCTTGGCTGTCTTGGTCAAGTTACCTTAGAAGGCGATATGGTACGCCTTAAAGGTTGGTCTGCTTCCTGGGGAGGTGGTCCTGTCCTGGATTTTCGGATTAATATTGGTGGCTTAGATGTTCCTCAGTTTCGGGTAGAGAAGGGGTTAATTAGTCAGGATGTCCAACAGTTATTTCCTAGTTTAGATCACGCTGACCAGGCTAGGTTTTTGATTTATATTCCCCTAACTTGGATTCAACAAACAGGTTTATTAAATAGTTTGGTCAGGCTAACTCCTGTGTTTGCATCGGGAGAAGGTGATGTTTTATTTGGGTTCTTGGAACCTTCGCTTCCGGTTCCCGAAAAAAGCGATCGGGTTGGGGTCGGTGGTAGTTTTAAGTTTGTGGCGGCCGACTTTTTAGGACATTTTGTTAATAAAGCCAATTTACAACCAGCAGAGGCGGTTCTTGATGCGGGTTGCGGGGTCGGTCGCATCGCTTATGGTTTGGCTTATTATCTCAACTCTCAAGCCTCTTATCACGGGTTTGATATTGTTCCCCATTGGATTGATTGGTGTCAGCAAGTGATTAGTGCTACCCGTCCTAATTTTCATTTTCAATGTGCCGATTTATACAGCGATCGCTATAATCCCACTGGTAAAACTCCCGCCGAAAATTTTGTTTTTCCCTACCCTAATAACCAATTTGATTTTGTGCTTTTAACTTCCGTTTTTACCCATTTATATGCAGACGCTAGTCGGAATTATTTACAACAGATAGCCCGCGTGTTAAAGCCTGGTGGTCGGTGTTTATGCACTTTTTTCCTATTAAACGGGGAAACCGAATCCTTGATTAAATCAGGTCGGAGTTCCCGCAATTTTGCCTATGCTGTCGGCGAAAGTTTTATCGATGATCCTGATAATCCCGAAGATGCGATCGCACATCCAGAAGCATTAGTAATGGATTGGATTAAGGATTCTGGTCTATCAGTACAACGCCAAGATTATGGGATGTGGTGTCGTCGCAGTCGTTCCGCTAGTTATCAGGATATGTTGGTGCTGTCTAAAAATTAAAGCATCCTACTTATTCTTCTAATCTCACCAAAAACTCATAGGTAAAACCTCGGAAATTAGAGTCGAGTTGGAAAGTATAGGTTCCCGATTCGGGAATTACTCCCGTCCATTCCGTTAGCTGCTCATTAGCATTAACATCATCCCCTAAAAGTTGACCATCAGGAGTAATCATATAGGGAAAAATCGAGTTTTCCGCCGTAACTGTCAGAGTTTGACCTGCTTCAGCTTCCAACGTATAGCTATGGCTACCACCGCCAATAATTTCCCCTTGGATAATAGCTGAATTACCACCAGGTAAAAATTCAATCCGTTGGCGGACATTCGGACAACTGCTATGGGTTCGGTTTTTAGCAACCCATCCCGGAACCGGATCACTAATTTCTAGCCAACCATCTCGCTCATTGACTACCGAAATAAATGTATTATTGGGGAGTTGACCAACAATGTTACCTTCCTGAACTTGAGGCGATCGCCTTACATTTAAAGGAGGGTCAGGATCTTGGACAATTGCCATAGTAATCTCGCAGCCAGTTGTCGGCGGTCTCACCACAATTGGTGGCGACTCTATCATCCCAGGTGCTTCACTTGGCGCACTGGGAACCGGGGACTCAGTAACTGTTGGTTGAGGTGAGGCGGCGGGGGTTTCCTGTGAAGATCGCCACTGAATAGCGATCGCTGCTACTATAACTGCTGTCACCAGTCCGGCTACACTGGCAACTATCAATTGCTTGGGTTGGAAGGACATGGGACAGACCTCGCTTGTACACAAAAATGATCTTCAAAAATTGCAGAGTTCCCAATTCCAAATATATCAAAACTTACCCCCTCTTCCCCAATCCTTCAGGACTCTAACCTAAAACTTAACATGATAATTATCTCTAAAGTTATAGTTAGCGTGTATTTTTAACATAATCATTATTTCCTGCCCCGATCGCAAATCCTGACTCTATATCAATGCCTAGATTAACTGGTACTCGGGTACAAGTTCCCAAACGCCATCAATTACTCACCCAAGTTAAACAAGAGGTGAGACAATATCGGCTACAGTCTCCCCATCGCCATGTTCTCACCAAGTTAGCCCAAGAAAAACCCCCCCTACGCATGAGGCGCGCTTGGGATGTGGAAGTGAAAATAGGCAGCCGCCCTAGTGTTAAATTAGCAGCTAATGCCGGAATTATTGAAGTTTTCGATCACATTGATGGCCGCTTGTTGATTTTGGGGGGAACTGGTTCCGGGAAAACTACCACCCTGGTGGGACTCGCTAAAGTCCTAGTAGATAGGGCCTTATCTGATGAACATGAACCTATGCCGATTTGGCTCAATTTATCATCTTGGCCTGTTGATCAACAATCCATCTCCGACTGGATTATAGAGCAAATGCACCTCAAATATGCGATCGCTCCCGAATCAGGACGCTACTGGATGGAACAACTCCAGATCCTCCCCTTATTGGATGGTTTCGATGAGGTCGAAGAACATCATAGGGAATCCTGTATTCAATATATTAATGATTTTTTAGACAGTCATCTCTCCCCCCTACATTTAGTAGTATCTAGCACCGTCAAATCCTATCATCCATGCCAGTCACGGTTGCAGCTAAATGGTGCAATATTATTACGTCCCTTGACTAATCGACAGATACACAAGTATTTAATGAATGCTAGAAGTCGGGAACTTTGGCATGACATCGAAGAAGAACCACAGTTATTAAAATTAGCCAAAAAGCCATTATTTTTAACAATGATGACCCTGGCCTATGAAAATATCTTAATCTCATCTTGGAAACATTTAAACACCATTGATGAGCAACAAGAGTATTTATTAAAAGCCTATCTGCGCCATCAAATTTCTACCTTACGCGATCGCCATCATAATAGTAATGCACCCAAAAACTACAGCTCCGAACAATTCCGCCACTGGTTGACAGAACTCGCCAAACGCCTCGAAAAAGAACAAACGCAAGATTTTATCCTCGATCGCATTCCCAAAACCTGGCTACATACCCCCGAACAAGAACGGGCCTATAATCTCGCCATGAAGATAGTCGAAAGTGGCATTTGGTGGTCAATTATAGCAGCGATGATCCTAGCAATCATTTGGCGATCGCTCCCACTGTTAATCGCCGCCATGATCCTCGGAATCATATTAGCCCTCACCTACCAAAGGTTGAGCTTAAAATTGGCGATCGAACGCCTGATATTGCGATTTGTCCTATGGGGAGAAGGAGATGCACCCTGGAACTATGCCCAATTTTTAAATGATGCCACCGGGTTACTGTTGCTCAGAAAAATTGGCTCACGCTACCAATTCATCCATCGCCTACTACAAAAACATCTTGGCAAAACCTAAACACTTCTCAAACAGGTGCGTCAGTAGTTGATTATGGCGTGATCATGACTATTTAGGCGGTCAGGCCAAGCCAACCAGACAGTCTATGGGCTAGTTTTAAACTTTGCTACTTGCCAAGATTGCCATCGAGTCGGACACTTAGACTTGGGAGAACTGATGCAGTCGAGAGGTAATTTAAGTGAAACAAGTATTAGCAGTAATTCTAGGTGGCGGTGCGGGCACCCGTTTGTACCCCCTAACCAAAATGCGAGCCAAACCCGCTGTTCCTTTAGCCGGTAAGTACCGTTTGATCGATATTCCGATCAGTAACTGTATAAACTCAGAAATTCTGAAAATCTATATCCTGACCCAATTTAACTCAGCATCCCTTAACCGTCATATTGCCCGAACCTACAACTTTTCTGGCTTTACAGATGGCTTTGCGGAAGTCCTCGCCGCACAACAAACCAGTGTCACTAACCCCCAATGGTTTCAGGGAACCGCTGATGCAGTGCGCCAATATCTATGGCTCATGGAAGAATGGGATGTTGAACATTTCCTGATTCTCTCCGGTGACCACCTGTACCGCATGGACTATCGGGATTTTGTCCAACGTCATATCGACACAGGGGCAGACATTACCCTATCAGTTTTACCCGTAGACGAAAAACGGGCTTCTTCTTTCGGCTTGATGAAGATTGACGAAAGCACTGGTCGGATTATCGATTTCAGCGAAAAACCCAAGGGAGAAGCCCTAAAACAAATGGCAGTGGATACTAGCACCTTGGGGTTATCCCCGGAAGAGGCAGCCGAATCCCCTTACATCGCTTCTATGGGCATCTACGTTTTTAAAAAGGATGTTTTATTTAAACTACTCAAGGATGCCCCAGATCAAACCGATTTTGGTAAGGAAGTGATTCCTGGTGCCGCTAAGGATCATAATGTTCAAGCCTATCTGTTTAACGATTACTGGGAAGATATCGGAACTATTGAAGCCTTTTTTGAAGCTAACTTGGCTTTGACTCAACAGCCACAACCTGCTTTTAGTTTCTACGACGAGAACGCTCCTATTTATACCCGTTCCCGCTACTTACCACCATCCAAGATGCTGGACTGTCAGATCACTGAATCTATTATTGCTGAGGGTTGCATTCTCAAGGAATGTCGCATTGATCATTCTGTGCTGGGGTTGCGCTCTCGTGTCGAGTCCGGTAGTCTCGTTGAAGACACCATGTTAATGGGGTCAGATTTCTATCAACCTTTTGCTGAACGTCAATATGGTTTAGAAAAAGGTAGCGTTCCTATCGGTATCGGTAACAACACTACTATCCGCCGGGCTATTGTCGATAAAAATGCTCGCATTGGTCGCCATGTCCAGATTATCAACAAGGACCATGTTCAGGAAGCAGAACGGGAAGAGGATGGCTTCTACATTCGCGGTGGAATAACCGTAATTTTGAAAAATGCCGTGATTCAAGATGGGACAATTATTTAGGTTTACCTTTTGGGTAGTTCTATGGTTGACTAAGGGAAAGGAGGCTATTTTAACCTTCCTATCATATAAACAATCTGCCCTAGTCCATGTCTAAAATTGTCTTGATTATAGGGCTTCCTGCTAGTGGGAAGTCCTTTATTGCTGAAAGGTTATCTCAAGGCTCGCGCTTTCAGCGCTGGGTCTCCACTGATAGAATTCGCCAGCGCTTATTTGGTGATGAGAGTGTTCAAGGACCTTGGTTGCAGATCTGGGCTCAGATTTGTGCGGAACTTGAACAGGCCGTTGCTGATATGGTTGATGTTATTTATGATGCTACTAATGCTCAACGCCGTCGCCGCCGAGATTTAATTGCTCAGGTCCGTGGCTTTGGTTTTCAGTCGGTGGGGGGATTATGGGTTAATACTCCCCTAGAGGTCTGTCTAGCACGCAATGAAAGGCGATCGCGCCAAGTTCCTCAAGGGGTGATTCTCCAAATGTATCGCCAACTTACAGACGCGCCTCCCAGCCTTAATGATGGTTTCGATCGCCTCATTGAGATTCAAAATATATAAATATGCTGCTTTTCCTAGCATCCTCTGCTAGGCTGGATCGAATTAGACTGGATTTTCAGACTCAAGTTATTGTGCGGACGCACCCAAAAGCACGAAATGAGAACAGTAGGAGAGTAGATAATGCCGACGACAGATTATAAAGATTACTATTCAGTTCTCGGCTTAACTAAAAATTCTAGCGCCGATGAGATTAAAAAAGCCTATCGCCGATTGGCTCGTAAATATCACCCAGATATGAATCCCGGTAATAAGGCTGCGGAGACCCGCTTTAAGGAGGTTAATGAGGCTTATGAGGTACTCTCTGACCCCGAAAAACGCCAAAAGTACGATCGCTTTGGTCAATATTGGCATCAAGCCGGAAACTCCGGTTGGTCTGGAACTACTAATAGCGCTAATAATCCTGATGTCGGTGGCTTTGATTTTAGCCAGTTTGCTAGTTTTGATGAGTTTATCAATAGTCTATTAGGACGCGCGCCGGGAAGTCCTGGGGGTGCCGGTCGTAGCTATTCCTATCGCACCAATCAGTCCAAATCACCCGGTTATGGTGGATTTGAGGATTTTACTTCTTCCTCTTCCTCTCATTCGGGTTCTAATCTTGAGACTAAGGTAACATTAACTCTTAGTGAAGCCTTCCACGGTACTCAGCGCCGCATAAGCGGTGGTGAGGTTTCGATTCCCCCTGGCGTGAAACCGGGAAGCAAGATTAGAATTCGGGGACAAGGACAGGTTGACCCCTACACCCAGCAACGGGGAGATTTATATTTGATTGTCGATATTCAACCCCACAGTTTTTTTAAGTTAGATGGCGATAATCTTACCTGCGAAATTCCCGTAACTCCTGATGAGTTGGTTTTGGGAGCTTCTATTCAGGTTCCTACTCCTGATGGTATGGTGAAAATGAATATTCCCCCTGGGCTTCGCTCTGGACAGTCTCTCCGACTTAAGGGGAAAGGTTGGCCGAAACCAAAGGGCGGCGGACGTGGTGATCAGTTTGTCAAGTTATTGGTAGTTCCACCTGATGAACTTACTGCGATCGAGCGTGAATATTATCAGAAAATTGCCGCTAATCGTACTTTTAATCCCCGTAGTAGTTTATCTTCCATCAGTCTTTAGATACTCAAAACTCTACAGCCTAAACTCGATTATAACTCGATTCTCTAAAGGCAAGGGACAACCGGGAAATTAATTAATAATTGTACTAACCATATCCCTCTGGGAGATGCTCACCCCCCCCCATATCAAGCCTAGGCTATGGGGGAATTGTTGACTATAGATGCGATCGCTTTTTCCATCAACTTACTTAACAGGAGGACAAGCAACACGCCGAATGTACCACAATTTAGGCAATTTGTCAATATATCATCTAACTTATATTATCGGTATATTATGGATAGTTTCGCCAGGTGAATGATGAGGGTGTCAGCCATTAATTAATAGTGCTGACATCACCTCATTTGTGCCCAATTTCACCTAATCTATACTAAACCCTCCAGGTAGCTAAGTAGGTATCATTTCCACCTAAAGCATTAGGGTTAATAGCTGCGGAAGTCGTGAAAACATCAGGTTGAGTAACCGTACCAAAAATCACAGCTTGACCATTGCGAACCGTAAAAGCATTAACAGTTCCCCTTGAGCCATTGTCACCAGGTTGGGTTAGTGGATTCCAGAATCTCCTGATTGTATAATCTGGAGAAAGTCCCAAAACCGCCATTTCTCCTAGGGTGTAGTTTCCTACTGGTTGACCGTTAATAGTTTTATCAGCGCGATTTTGGAGTTGGAATGCGGAAGCACCACCAATATAAACCTGTCCAAATTCATCAGCGGTAATAGAGTTAGGGTTAAAACTATTAGCACCAGTGGAAGTGCGGGTAACAATAAATTGACCGCGTTCGATATCTCCATTATTGGGGTCTATTTTAGCATGGAAAGTAAAGGACCCAGAACCCGCACCCGAAAAATTATTAAATTGATCAACATTCACCATAGTTGATAGGTTTTGGGTGATGTCTTGACCATCCCGCTGAAAGACGTTATTTCCGCCATCAGTTTTTCCGAGGAAATAGAGTCCGCCATCTTGTCCGAAGGTAATCCGTTCCCCACGGGTATCAGCACCTAAATTCTGTCCGGTGACTTCAGAGGCGCTATAATCCCAGGTATTCCAGAGTTGATTTAATCCGGTATCAAAGGCGCGTAAAAATGGGGTTTGTAAGTTGCTAGTTACTTGATTAAATCCGGTGACAAAAATGCGATCGCCATTGGGGTCAATAGCAATATCTGCGGGACGGATATCAGTTCCGGTCAGGGTAGTAGTAGCCAGTTGGGTTCCTGTCGCACTCCACAGAGTCACCGTATCGCTACTATTAGTTAGGGTAGCAATATTACCATTATTAGCAATCGAAACTCGGTCAAATATTCCCGTGTCTGACCACAAAATATTTGCAGCCGTACTATCATAAACCCGAATCCCAAAATCACCGACAGCAACTATTTCTCCACTATCGCGGTCTACATCAAGATGTCGAACATTTCCCCCTAAGTTGGTAATTGATAAAGGCTCTGTATTTCCATCCTCCAAGCGTTTAATCTGACCCACACCGTCAAAGTTTCCAGCAATGATAATAGCCGAATCTACAGGAGAAATAACCGCCGCACTAGCACTATCATTTCCAGGTGTTCCTAGATAAGTTGCGCTTTCCAGTTGCAGGTTATTGGTAGAGTCATTATCAACAATGAAGAGAGTAGCGCTTTCTTGGCTTCCCAACGTCGCACTTCCTGTCAGGTTACTCAGACTCAGAATCACCGTTTCTGTCGGTTCAAAGATGTCATCATCAATAATAGGAATGGTCACGGTTTTTGGTGTTGTATCTCCATCCCCAAAAGTCACCGTAATGGGACTATTGATATAATCTTCCCCAGCGGTAGCTGTTCCATCAGTGGGGATGACATCAACACTAATTTCTCCAAGACTTTCACCACTTCTTATTACAGTAATTTCGGAGATGGGTGTACCATCTTCATTAACACTGAAAATGGCATCACTAAATTCGATTACTGACGGCTCCACATCGTCATCAATAATACTCAAGATTATTGAATCGCGATCGCCTAAAGTTAAACCACCAGTAGGATTACTCAGCACAATCCTAAATTGTTCCGTATCTTCTACTTCATTATCATCGATAATCTGGATGTCAATATTTTGGATGGTTTCACCTGCTGAAAAAATTAGGGTTCCGCTACTAGCTATGTAATCCTCTCCGGCGATCGCTGTATCATCTACCGTCGCATAATCTACGGTTACTGTACTACTTGTGTCTCCCGTTCTTTCGACTGTAATTATAATATTACCGTCACTTTCAACAACTTCTATTTCCTCCATAGTAAACCCTACAACTGTAAGCTCCGGCTCAGGTTCCGGTTCAGGTTCCGGCTCCGGCTCAGGTTCAGGTTCAGGAGTCGGTTCCGGTTCGGGTTCCGGCTCCGGTTCGGGTTCCGGCTCCGGTTCGGGAGTCGGTTCGGGTTCCGGCTCCGGTTCAGGTTCCGGCTCCGGTTCAGGAGTCGGTTCAGGTTCAGGTTCCGGCTCCGGTTCAGGAGTCGGTTCAGGTTCAGGTTCCGGCTCCGGTTCAGGAGTCGGCTCCGGTTCAGGAGTCGGTTCGGGTTCAGGTTCGGGTTCAGGTTCAGGTTCCGGCTCCGGTTCAGGAGTCGGTTCGGGTTCAGGTTCAGGAGTCGGTTCAGGAGTCGGTCCGGGTTCCGGCTCCGGTTCGGGTTCCGGTTCAGGAGTCGGTTCAGGAGTCGGTTCAGGAGTCGGTTCGGGTTCAGGTTCAGGAGTCGGTTCAGGAGTCGGCTCCGGTTCAGGAGTCGGTTCGGGTTCAGGTTCAGGAGTCGGTTCAGGAGTCGGTTCAGGAGTCGGTTCAGGAGTCGGTTCGGGTTCTGGCTCCGGTTCCGGCTCCGGTTCGGGAGTCGGTTCCGGTTCCGGTTCGGGAGTCGGTTCAGGTTCAGGTTCAGGCTCCGGTTCGGGAGTCGGTTCCGGTTCAGGTTCGGGAGTCGATTCCGGTTCAGGTTCGGGTTCAGGTTCGGGTTCCGGCTCCGGTTCGGGAGTCGGTTCAGGAGTCGGTTCGGGTTCCGGCTCCGGTTCGGGTTCCGGCTCCGGTTCAGGTTCCGGCTCCGGTTCAGGTTCCGGCTCCGGTTCAGGTTCCGGCTCCGGTTCAGGAGTCGGTTCCGGTTCAGGAGTCGGTTCCGGTTCAGGAGTCGGTTCCGGTTCCGGTTCAGGTTCCGGTTCAGGAATCGGTTCCGGTTCGGGTCTAGAAATATCAGGATCTAAGATAGTAAATGTAACTGTAGATTGACTTCCTAAAGTTGCGTCATCAGCGGGATTATTTAAACTTAAAGTGAAGGTTTTATCCCCTTCTCTTTCGTTATTATTAATAATCTCAACGCTAATGGTTTGGCTGGTTTCTCCCGGCGCAAAAGTTAGGGTTCCTGATACGGGTATGTAATCAATGTTAGCAATAGCAGTACCATCAGCGGTAGCAAAATCTATGGTAATTTCACCATGACTTCCTTCTGTACGTTCTACCGTAATGCTGGCGGTTCCAATATCTTCTACTTCGATATCTGTGAACTCTAAATTGAACACACCCGGATTAGGAATATCATTATCAATAATATTAAATGTTAGTGTATCACGATCGCCTAAAGTTAAATCACCAGTAGGATTACTGAGAACTATCTGAAATTGCTCCGTATCTTCTACTTCATTGTCATCGATAACTTCAAGGGTAATATGTCTGCTATCCTGACCGGAAGCAAAAATCAGCGTGCCGCTAGTAGCGATGTAATCTTCTCCGGCGATCGCTGTATTATCTACCGTCGCATAATCTACAGTTCCTGGCTCATCAATATTTCCCGTTCTTTCTACTGTAATTATAACAGTTCCTGCACTTTCAATAACTTCGATTTCATCCATACTAAACCCTACAATTCCCAGGTCACTATCTATCTCTGGAGTCGGTGTGGGTACGGGTGTGGGTACGGGTGTGGGTACGGGTGTCGGTGCGGGTGTCGGTTCCGGTGTCGGTGCGGGTGTCGGTTCCGGTGTCGGTTCCGGTGTCGGAGTTGGTAAAACTGTAGATTCTGGTGTGGGTTCTGGTGTCGGTGTGGCTTCATCTGAAGGGAAGATAGTAGCCTTAAAACTATCGCTATTTACATTTTTCAGAATCGCCAAAAATTCGTTAGTAGCGCGGTCTTGAATAATTGTATCTGTAGCATATACACCGGAACCCTGATAAATATTTAAAGATTCAAAAGTGAGATCATGTAATAAACCAATCGAGTCTTTATTAATATCAAAATCCATAATAAAATTGGTTCTAGCAGGGGTAAATCCTCCTGTATTTAAACCAATATAAAACCAGTTATTTCCTTCTCCACCTGTGAGAGTATCAGAACCTTCATCGCCAATTAGTGTATCATTTCCGCGATCGCCAAATAATAAGTCATCCCCTTTACCGCCATAAAGGAGATCATTACCCTGACCGCCATATAGAGTATCATTACCTTGATTTCCAAATAATGTATCATGGTCGCGATCGCCAAATAACAGGTCATCACCACGATCACCAAATAGCACATCATTGCCTTTTCCACCTCTAAGCGTATCATCCCCCTGACCGCCATAGAGGGTATCATTACCCTGATTTCCATGTAAGAAATCATTACCTTCATTTCCGCCAATAATATCATCGCCATCTAAACCATAGACCGTATCATCTCCCCCTAAAGCAAAGATGATATCATCGAATTCTGTACCGAGGATAAAATCGGAGTTCTCAGTGGGTTCTGATGAAACTTGACCCAAAGTTAAGACAGTTATGGAATTGTGCGCCTGAATACCAGTGGCTGTGGAAATCGGATCAGGGGAAATTCCCGTAGTATCTGACTGAGGATCCGGATTAAAACTAAAATTTTCAAACTCAAAGGCAGTAAAACTCATGGGTGCAAAAAGGGTAAGTTTCAACGGCTAAACAGAATAGCGATCGCGCTTAATTCTGTTTTCAACTTGCACCCCTAATATCCGGACAATTAGTTAGCGTAATTTTCCGGTTGAGTTATCGAACCAGGAATTATTGACGGTTTTTTAGATTAAATATTTCTTACCAACAGCGCAACTGTCAGTGTAGTTATGACCATCAATTCCTTAAAACTTAGGATACCCTCCTAGGACGAATAAATATACAATAGATTGAGAAATTAACGGAATTCTGGTCTAATGAATATTACCCCCACCCCTGTAGACGAAAATGGCTGGCAAAAACAACTAGATCGCTTTGTCGAAAATCACCATCCACAACTCGCCGCCTTAGCTTGGGGGGTTCACCTGGAAGGAGAAAGCGAACCGGGAACTTTAGGTATTGACCTAAAGCCCACTCCTCACTTTGTTTTTTGTCCCAAATCAGCCATTGAACTCCTCAACAAAAATGCGGATAATAAATTACAGGAAATCCTCGGAATTATCGACGGATATAAACCCGAGATAGAAGTTTTGATGATTTGCATTAGTCCAGATCGGATTAAATTAATTTATTTTCAGCCGGAGTTGCCACCGCCGGATTATTATGCTAAAATAGACAAAGACAAAAAGTTTCTCATGAGCGAACTTGAACAAGCTATGAGGGAACTAATAAAACTCCCAGAAAATCTATAAAGTTGTTGGGGGCTAAGTTTCGGTTTTTTAATTAAATCCTGGTAAATTTTACGCCCCTACAATTTCCAATCAGGACACATCTGAGATTCTGGACCCCCAGGATGCACAGCACAATTGATGCCATCCTGACCATAAAAATAGCGACATATTTGGCAGGAATGATTTGCCTGTAATTCTTTTTTAAAAATTTGATATCTATGATTAATTATCCGATAATATTGACGGGCTTGAGGATAATTAGGATTGCAGATAAGCGTGTGTTCAAGAGCTTGAATTGCTGACTTATAAAGTTTCATTATTTGCAGTGCATACTTATCGGGTTGACTTTTAGAGATAAAACAGACATCAATAATTTTGACAATTAAGAAAAAATAGTTAAACCAGGCTTGAGCAGAATTAACTGTGGGTTGAGATTTAGCAGCCACTGTCACCCATTTAATGGTCTGCAAAAGTTCTTTAGTTCGCCAGGGTTTACTGACATAGGCTTCGGCGTGTTTAATGCCTTCATATACAGCCAGATTCTGTTCTTGTCCCGTTAAAAATATAACTGGGATATTTTGAGTGTCAGGGTTGGATTTAATCAGACGACAGGTTTTGTAGCCGTCCAATTTAGGCATCACCACGTCCAACAAAATTACATCTGGACAGACCTGCTGTAACTTATCTAAAGCCTCCAAGCCATCAGAGGCGGGGATGACTTCCAAACCACTCCAGGTTAATTGGTAGGACAGACATTCTCTTTGGGTAAGGGAGTCTTCAACCAGTAAGACAGTATTCATGACACGAGGGGTCTAGTTTAATAAAAATGGTGCGCTACCTAACTCTACTCTGAATTCCCTATTTAAGAGGTGATCCATTAGTGGCCCTGTAACGCACCCAACTTCTCCGAATACTTATAGTTTACCCAGTTTAGTTCCTTTTACGATCGCTCTGTTACCAATTCCGGCCCAGTTGTATCTGATCAATACCAAGTCCACCACCCAAGGGTAATATTAAATTCTGTCGCTTTTCACACTTTTTTCACAGTTTTCTGAAATAGTAAATTGGTGATGAGGCGAAAACGCTATTATACCATGAACGCTGTGGTTTTAGCTAATTATATGATTAATTTATTGGCTGATTTAGATACCCCAATTGAGTATTACTAATACTTTCCCCAAAATCCCCCAAAACCATAGGGATCAATTATAATAGATATTAATGGCTCATTAAACTATCAAGTGAGGCAACGACATGAAAACACTGAAACTGGAAATTCAGAAAGTTTCACCCTGTTTATTTCAATTATTGCGGGACTATTCGCCTAAGCCACTGGTGGATGGAATTTTGTTTACAATTGATGGCGATAGTTACGACACACTGATGGTTGCTGATAAAATTAGCAGTCTAGTTGCACCCCCTTGGAGTCTAAAGGAAGTGTAAGATCAGATGCGATCGCTACCAGGTTAAACATCACTACGACAAACCAACTTTAACATAACTTAACCTCAGTTGTAATCAAGGGAGGAACCCTAATAGAGCGATCGCATAATTTAGCCCCTACTCACCACTCAATTAATAAACACCCGAAAGCCCAGTTGTATATCCCCCTAAATGTGTCTAGGGGGAATTGTTGACTCAGTAACTATCTACCTTTAGCCCCTGCCTTTTTCTTAGCCGCCTTAGCCGCCTTTTTCGCGGCTTTTTCGGCTGCTAATTTAGCTTCTCGTTCCTGTTCTTTTTCCTCAGCCAACTTATCTAAATAATAGTGATAATCTCCCAGATAAACCCGAAACTCACCATCACGAATTTCCACAATTTTGTTAGCCACCTGAGAAATAAAGTAACGGTCATGGGAGACCAGCAAAACCGTTCCCTCATACTCCTGTAAAGCTGATTCCATCATTTCCTTAGCCGGAATATCCAAGTGATTAGTTGGTTCATCCAAAATCAACAAATTCACCGGTTGCAGCAACATTTTAGCCAAAGCCAGCCGCGCCTTTTCACCACCACTCAAAGAACCAACTTTTTTAAATACAGTTTCACCACTAAACAAAAACCGACCGAGGAGGGTGCGGACTTCCTCATTTTTCCAGTCCGGAACCTCATCATGGATAGTTTCCATAACTGTTTTACTCAAGTCTAAGGCTTCCGCTTGATTTTGTTCAAAGTAACCCGGAATCACATTATGTTTTCCTAGGGATACAGTTCCTTCGCTGGGGGTTTCCAACCCCATAATCATGCGAAGTAAGGTAGATTTACCGCAACCATTAGGACCCAGAAAAGCTATGCGATCGCCTCTCTCAATCAGCAATTCTGCCCCCAAAAAGAGAATTTTATCATCATAGGTATGCACCAAATCTTTAATATTCACCACATCCCGACCACTACGAGGAGCCGGTGGGAAGTGGAATTTTAGCGTTTTTAAAGAAGCTGTAGGAGCCTCAATTTTTTCGATTTTATCTAACTGTTTTTCGCGACTTTTAGCTTGGGTGCTACGGGTCGCACTCGCCCTAAATCTTTCTACAAATTCCTGTTGTTTTTCGAGTTCCTTTTGCTGGCGTTCATAGGCACTTAATTGAGCTGCCTCAGCCTCAGCCTTTTGTAGCAAATAAGCGGAATAATTCCCTAAATAAGTCCGAGAAACTCCCCGTTCAGTTTCCACAATTTGAGTACAGAGACGGTCTAAAAACTCCCGGTCATGGGAAACAATTACCATCGGGGTAGTTAAACCCTTGAGGTAAATTTCTAGCCATTCGATAGTTTCTAGGTCGAGGTGGTTTGTCGGTTCGTCCAGTAGCAGTAAATCTGGTTCTTGCAGAAGAATTTTACCTAAACTCATACGCATTTGCCAGCCACCACTAAAGGCGCTAACTAAGCGATCGCCATCTTCCGAGTCAAACCCCATTTCCGGTAAAATCTTCTCAATTTTAGCTTCTAAGCCGTAGCCATCAAGGGATTCAAATTTACGTTGGAGTTTATCCAACTTATGAATTAACTCATCGAGGCGATCCGGATCAGCCGTTTCCATCTCTCGCTGAACTTCTCCATAAGCTGCATGGGTGTCGTTAGCCTCACCAAAAACCGTCCAAAACTCTTCTCGGACGGTGCGCGCCGGATCAACTTCAAATTCCTGGGTTAAATAGGCGATATGTAGACTTGATGGCTTAATAACTTCCCCCGATGTGGGTTCAATTTCTCCGGCTATAATTTTCAGTTGGGTAGACTTTCCCGCCCCATTTACCCCCACTAAACCAATGCGATCGCCTGGTTTAACTTCCCAGTTAATATCTTTAAGAATAGTACCTGTGGGATAGATTTTGCTAATATGTTCTAGTCGCAGCATCAACAGTCTCCTAGGACGAAAATATGTTAAACAGTGGGGCCAGGAAATCTTGACAGGGGAAACTAACTGACAACCGTGTACGGGCGGCGGTTTCTCCATTAGATCCGTTTCCTAGGAAGATTATGCAATATCTTCCTACACTGCCATCAAAGCCAAAAATCACATACCCGCATTCGATCTTAACAAAAATCAACCATTTCTGGAGTTATGGCTAAAGGTTATCAAATTAGGGGTTGGTTGTTGACGAATTTTCTGCACCTTGTCGCTGCTGGTAAACTGCTTTAGCATCTTTAATGGTAGCCTCGAACACTGTCGGGTCCCAGGGCTTAGTAATGCACTGAAACAATTGCGCCGCCTCTAAATTTTCGCCGGACGCTTCTAGAGTTTCTGGGGAGTATCCACTCAGCAAAATCCTAATTGTGTCTGGAAAAAGGGCCACAGTTTTACTGAGAAACTCAAGTCCGGTCATTTCTGGCATACTCTGATCCGAAATTATGATCGCCATTTCCCCTTCAGTTTCCAGTAATTGTAAAGCCTCCGTTGGGCTATCTACTCGAAATACCTGAAATTCACGGCGAAATATCCGATACAGCAAATCGAGGTTATCGGGTTCGTCATCAACTACCATCAGTTTGAGTTTGTTTTTACCCATTTCTCAACATCAGACTGCACTTGCACTGTTTGCTATCTCGGGAGTAATGGTGCTGTTTTTCCACTCAGCTCTGTTTCCCGTAACACGATCGCAGAACCCCCCCCGACTAGAAACCGGGTTCCTTGGTTAAATCTTTGATGAGGAACGAAAAATTCTCACATCAACCCGGTTTATTTTCCCCAATCATAGTTGATCTTTGGTTACAAAAGAGCGATCGCCATTATTATACAGATGCAGGAGTAGTTGATTCTGCTAATTGTGCCAATCGTTCCTGTTGATCCTGAATCACGCACGCTTGGATCAAATCTCCTATTCCCCCTTCCAATACTGGGGCTAGGGAAAAATTATGACCTAGACGATGGTCTGTCACCCGATTATCCTTATAGTTATAGGTGCGGATTTTTTCCGACCTCGAACCTGTCCCCACCTGCGATCGCCGCATAGAAGTCACAGCATCCTGTTGTTCCCGCAGTTTAGCCTCGTATAACTTAGCCCGCAAAATCTGCATAGCCCGTTCCCGGTTTTTTAGCTGACTGCGTTCTTCCGTACAGAATACCCGAATACCCGTCGGTTTGTGGAACAAATCAACTGCCGTTTCCACCTTGTTTACGTTCTGACCCCCTGCACCTCCCGATCTAGCCGTGGTCATCTCAATATCTTTAGCGTCAATTTGCACTTCCACATCATCAACTTCTGGCATTATTGCCACCGTTGCCGTCGAAGTATGAACCCTCCCCCCTGCTTCCGTTACTGGCACTCGCTGGACTCGATGAACTCCCGCTTCAAATTTAAGCTGACTATAAACGCGATCGCCTTGAATTTCCAGAATCGCCTCTTTAAATCCCCCCATATCAGCCAGGGACTCACTCAGTAGCCTTACCCGCCAACCCTTAGTTTCAGCATAGCGGGAATACATCCGCACCAAATCCCCCGCCCAAATACTTGCCTCATCCCCGCCAGTACCTGCCCTAATCTCTAACATGATATTTTTATCATCATTAGGATCTTGGGGCAGCAGGAGAATTTTCAGCCGTGTTTCCAACTCTTGCAACTTTGTAGTTAGTTCTTCCACCTCCAAAGCTGCCATTTCTTTCATTTCCTTGAGTTCAGGATCATTCCCTGTCTCTCGGAGGATTTGTTTAGCCCCCGCCAACTCCGTCTGAGTTGTTTTCCACTCCTGGTAGGCATTAACCACATCTTCTAGGGAAGATCTAGTTTTAGCTACCCGTTGAAATTCGTCAGGATCTGTCGCAATCTCAGGATCCGCTAATCTCAGAGTTAGCTCTTGAAAGGTTTGCTCAACAGATTTAAGTTTATCTAGTAAATAAGTTTCTGCCATCGTTCGGTTGCCTCTTGTCAGTAGTCGGTTGTCGAAGCATAATTTCGCCAAAAAAATTGTCTCTGCTTCCGTGTTTAACCCAGCGTATAAGGATATAGTGAACTACCCCACCCTGCCGCCCTAGAGGATGGGGCTTCCTGATTCAACGGGAACTGCATCTAACAAAACTGATGTTTTGCCAGGTTGTCTTACACTCCCGACCCAGGCAGTATCGCTGGTTACCAACGACAATACTTGTACTGAGCATAGTCGAAGTACTTGTACTGAGCATAGTCGAAGTATCCGCAAGGCTTCATTTCTGATATTTTGTGCCGCGTTGACATCTCGATCATGGCAAGTCCCACAATGTTGACATTGCCATTGACGAATATCTAACGACAAACTATCTACTCGGTTGAGGCAAACGTGACAGGTTTTAGAGGATGCAAAGAAACGGTCAACCTCAATATAGGTTTTTCCTTCCCACTCCGCTTTATATTTAAGCATTGTGGTAAACATTCCCCAGCCTACATCACTAATCGCCTTGGCTAGTTTGGGGTTTCGTACCATCCCTTTTATGTTCAGATTCTCTACAGCAATAACTTGGTTTTCGTTGACTATCTTGCGGGATAGTTTGTGTAGAAAGTCCTCACGGCAACGGGCAGTCTTGCTATAAACCTTAGCTACTTTTTGTTGGGCTTTAGTTCTATTCTGACTACCCTTTTGCTTCCGGGATAGTTTTTGTTGTTTACGTTTAAGATTACGGTGATGTTTGTCGCCATGACGGGGATTATCATACTTTGACCCATCACTGGTAATGGCGAAATGAGTCAATCCAACATCAATGCCAACTGCTTTACCTTCGGTAGACTGACTCGGAGTTTCTTTCCCATCATCCACCAATACCGAAGCATAGTATTGTCCATCAGAATTTTGGGAGACAGTTACAGTTTTGATTGTCCCTTCAAATTCTCGATGACGATGGCAGTAGACTAGCCCAATCTTCCCAGGTAGTTTGATATAGTCTCCCTCAAACTTAACGTTGGCGGGATAACTTAATGACTGCCGACCATGCTTTGACTTGAAACGGGGCAATTGCGCCCGCTTCTCAAAGAAGTTTTTGTAGGCAATGGAAAGATTGAGAGCAACAACTTGCAAAGACTGGGAATAGGCATCCGTTAGCCAAGGGTATTCCTTTTTTAACCCTGGTAACAGACCCTGGATATATCCACGAGATAATCCTTTGCCTGTCTTGAGATATGTTTCTTGGCATAGGTTGAGTGCAAAATTCCAATACCAACGACAGCATCCAAAGGCCTTGGCGAGAGATGCTTTTTGGTCGTCGGTTGGGTAGATGCGATATTTGTATGCCTTATACATTATCTTTATTTGCTGTTGCCGATAAAATTGTAGCTGCTCATCCGAGGATTCGCGATCGCTCAGTTTGTTTATTGGTTGCTATTCATCCCCTCCCTGCAAGCGAGGAAGGGGAATTCCGCAACATTTTGTTAAATATCGGAAAGTTCGCAGTTTTTTACCATAAAAATAATCCCGTTGATTATTCCCATTAGTAAATATTCAGTAATTCGGGGCGGCGATTATTTACACCAGCCACATAAATCCTTAGTTAATGGGGGTTTACAACTTATTTTACACTGCTCAATATTAGGGATAAACCGGAAACAAAAAAGCGGTCGGTTGCCAGTAGTCAGAAGCTACGGACAACAGACGACAAACAATCAACAACCCGGCTATTTTTTAGATTGATCAGCTTCCGTTGCTGTGGCTTGACTCTCATCAATCATGCCATACTTACGCAGGAAGCGTTCCACTCGTCCTTCTGTGTCAATAATCTTTTGAGTTCCAGTATAGAATGGGTGGATTCCAGACCAGATATCAACGTGCAGTGATGGCTGAGTGCAACCCACTTTCATAACGACTTCGCCGTTACAGATCACTTCAGCTTCAGGATACCATTCGGGATGAATATCAGGTTTAGGCATGGTTTAAGCTACCAAGTCAAAATCAACAAATTTTACTTTCTTTCTATTATAGCCATAATTGGCTCCGGACAAGCCGAGTCACAAAATCTAATCAATTGAGATTCTGCACTCACCTGGGTATTGGCCATAGTACCACCCCCTGTCTAGGATAGTTTACACGATCGCTTAGAGGGTGGATTGATAGCCAAAACTCTCTAGCGTTTCGAGTATTGGGGAGCTTTACGAGCCTTCCGCAGACCGTATTTTTTCCGCTCTTTAGCACGAGGATCACGGGTTAGATAGCCTTCTGCTTTCAGTGGTTGCCGATTATCAGGACTTAACTCGCATAAAGCACGAGCCACCCCTAAGCGGATCGACTCAGCTTGACCTGTCAGACCGCCACCTTGGACATTTACCAGAACATCGTAATCATTTTCTAGCCCTAAAGTTTCTAAAGGTGCTTTAGTCGCCGAAAGATAGCTGCTGTTAAATTGCAGATACAATTCGCCCTCGCGACCGTTAATAATTACCTGGCCACTGCCGGGAACTAAACGCACACGAGCGATCGCTGATTTCCGGCGACCCGTACCCCAGTAAACTGCTTTACCTGTATCTATAGCCTGCATTATTTACCTCCTGTCGGAATTGTGTCAATTTTCAGCACTTCAGGTTCTTGGGCCTGATGCGGATGAGTTGGACCCGAATAAACTTTTAGCTTTGTAAATAGTTGACGGCCCAACGCATTTTTGGGAAGCATTCCCTTAACTGCTTTCTCAATAATTCGTTCCGGGACTCGGCTTTGCAGTTGATCAAAAGTCTCTGTCTTCATCCCTCCCGGTCTACCCGAGTGGCGACGATAGATTTTTTGCTCCCCTTTTTTGCCAGTTACTGCCACTTTTTGCGCGTTAACCACGATCACAAAATCCCCTGTATCCATGTGGGGGGTGTAAGTGGGTTTATTTTTGCCACGAATGATTTGAGCAATTTCCGTAGCCAGGCGGCCCAGTCTTTGATCCGCCGCGTCAATGACGTACCATTTGCGTTCAATCGAGTCAACCGGCGGCAGATAGGTTTTAGTCATCATGATCTTGCAGTTCTCCTAAGTTAATGGTGATTGTGGTTCAGTTTTTCCTAGGATAAATTTAGGAAAAGTATCGAACCAGATATCAGGAGTAAAGGGGAAATTCGGATAGCCTACCCGTAGCAGGCATAACCCCTGGGGAGGGGCTGCCGATTTGACAATTTCCCGACGTTCGTTGACCCAGATATCTTGGAAGTTTTCTAGCGATCGCTCCTTAGCCCCCACCTGTACCAGCAGCCCCACCAGTAATCGCATCATTCCATACAGAAATCCGCTCGCTTGAACTTCAATATGAATAAATGCTTCGCTCCGCCAACATTCCACATCCTGGACATCCACCCAAGCATGGGGGCGACTAGAACCAGCTCGTTGGAATGCTGATAAATGGTGATAGCCCAGTAATGGTTTAAGAGCTGCCAACATTAGGCTTTCATCCAAACGCTGATGATAGTAGTGCCAGGTAAACTGACGGATAAACAAGTTAGGTCGAGCATCCGTGTACAGGCTATAGCGATAGCGTCGCCATTGAGCGTCAAACCTGGCGTGCCAATCGCTGGGCACAGGAGCAGATGCCCTAATCAGCACATCTGCCGGCAATCGGCCATTGAGAATAGTTGCCCACCGATAGGCAGGAATATGGGCTGGGGCATCAAAATGAGCCACCTGCGCTGCTGCATGAACTCCAGAGTCCGTCCGGCCTGCTGCATGGAGGGGGACACGCTCCTGCTTTAACACCTTGCTAATAGCTGTTTCTATGTCCTCCTGAACCGTGCGCTGATTGGGTTGACGCTGCCATCCGTGGAAGTGGGTTCCATCGTATTGGATAATCAGAGCAATGCGCTGTTTATCAGTCATCGACAATCCGCCTTCCCTTGAGTTCAGCTCCCGTCCCCAACTCCCTGACAATCGCTCTAAACCAGCTCAATGATTGCCATTTCCGAGTTATCTCCCCGGCGAGGAACCGTTCGCACAATGCGAGTATATCCCCCTTTACGGGAGCCATAGCGCTGGGCTGCCCCTTCAAACAACGCATGAACCAGTTGTTTGTCATAGATATAGCCCATCGCTTGGCGGCGAGAGGCTAGGGAGCCATCTTTGGCCAGAGTAATCATCCGTTCTACTTCAGAGCGCACAGCTTTAGCTCGTGCTTTAGTCGTAGTTACCCGACCGTGACGGATGAGTTCAGTAGTCAGCGATCGCAAAAGAGCTTTTCGCTGGTCCGCAGGTTTACCAAGTTGATGAATACGACAACGATGACGCATGACAAATTATTTAGATAAGTTACTTAGATTTAGTTCCGAAACCAGCCATAAACAGGTATTCACAACTCACCCCGAGCCGTGAGCCTCTATGGCACTACCAGCCTCAAGATTTAGCAGCTCGCTCTTTAGGTAAAGTAATTCCTAGGCGATTTTGGAGAGCTTCGATCACCTCTTCAGCAGACTTTTGACCGAAATTTTTGATCTCTAGGAGATCTTCCTCCGTATAATCTCGTAAGTCCGCCACCGAGTTGATTTGCGCTCGTTTGAGGCAGTTATAAGCCCTAACCGAAAGTTGTAGCTCCTCAATGGGGATCTGGCTGGTAGGATCGATATCATCCCTTTGATCGCTCGTAATTGATTCTAGGTTGATATCTTTCAGGGCACCGAATAGGTCCACCAAAATCGCCGCCGCTTGACTGATAGCTTCTTGGGGAGTCAAACTACCACTGGTCCAGATTTCCAACGTTAGCCGATCTTTCTCTAAAGATCCGCCATCGCGGGCATCTTCTACAGTGTAGTTTACCTTCCGCACCGGCATGAAAATTGCATCAATTTGGAGAAAATCCAAAGCCGCAGAATCATCCCGATGTCTATCAACCGCTCGATACCCTGTCCCCTTTTCAATCTGACATTCCATCTCCAGAGTTGCCCCCGGGGATAAGGTAGCAATATATTGATTTTTATCGACTACCTCCACTTCCGAGGGTAAATCGAAATGGCCGACTGTTACGGTTGCTGGACCTTGCACCAAGAGACGGCCAATTTGCTTCTGATGGGTATGGCTTTTGAGAACTGCTTCTTTCAAATTCAGCATGATCTCTAGGACATCTTCCCGAGCCCCATCAATCGTTGCAAATTCGTGGTTAACCCCAGCAATTCTGACCGCCGTAATGGCAGTCCCTTCTAAATTTGACAGCAGCACCCGCCTTAGTGCATTTCCAACGGTTATTCCCTGGCCACGATCTAACGGTCCCAGGACAAATTTGCCATACTGACTACGGTCAGTGCTTATATTGGATTCAATACACTCAATCTTAAACTGCGCCACCGATTGACCTCCGTTCGACTCTTACCCCAAAAATTAGACCTAACCCATTACCAATGAAAAATGAAAAGTATCGGGGATGTAACTTCTCATTTTTCCAAACCTGTTACGGCTTTAGTTTGGGCGCACGCCACCAGGCTTTTTTACACCCTACGACGTTTGGGGGGACGACAACCATTGTGAGGAATTGGGGTGACATCACGAATTAGAGTAATTTCTAGTCCCGCTCCCTGCAATGCTCTAATTGCTGTTTCTCGACCTGATCCAGGGCCGCTGACCATTACTTCAATTTGCCGCATACCTTGGTCGGACGCTCGACGGCCAGCACTTTCAGCCGCCGTTTGGGCTGCAAAGGGAGTTCCTTTTTTGGCTCCCTTAAATCCTGTAGACCCGGCCGAGGCCCAAGATATTACTTCCCCGTTTTGATCCGTAATACTAACAATCGTGTTGTTGAACGTAGACTGAATGTAAGCCACCCCGTTGGGGACATTCCGTTTTTGCTTTTTGGGTCCAGTTTTTTTAGTTTGTCGCGCCATAGTTGTCTCTTTAACGACCTATTGAGTTGATTAACTGCCTACTGAATAATTGATTAATACAGTTGGCCCGTGCAAAGCCTCTCCATATACTATTTCTTGGAGGCAGCTTTTTTCTTACCTGCTACAGTTCGGCGAACTCCACGCCTGGTTCTGGCATTAGTTCTAGTCCGCTGACCCCGAACCGGTAATCCCATTCGGTGACGACGACCACGATAAGTACCAATATCCATCAAACGCTTAATGCTCATCGCTTCTAAGCGTCGCAGGTCTCCTTCTACTTGGTAGTTGGTTTGGATTACAGAACGTAAAGCTGCTACGTCCGCATCACTCAAATCCTTAACTCGGGTGTCGGGGTTGACACCTGTCTCCGCTAA